>JAUMCZ010000288.1:0-3487 GCA_032122215.1 Caulobacter sp. | reverse complement strand
CTACCAGATGCGGACGCGGTTCTCGGGGGCGACGTACATCTTGTCGCCGGGCTGGACGTTGAAGGCCGCATACCAGGCGTCGACGTTCCGCAGGGTGCCGACCACGCGGTAGTAGGCCGGGCTGTGCGGGTCGGAGGCGATCTGCTGGCGCAGGGCGTCGTCGCGCAGCTTCGAGCGCCAGGCCTGGCCGAAGGCGAGGAAGAAGCGCTGGTCGCCGGTCAGGCCGTCGATGATCGGGGCTTCCTTGCCGCCGAGGCTGGCGTGGTAGGCGTCGTAGGCGATGAGGATGCCGCCGAGGTCGCCGATGTTCTCGCCCATGGTCAGGTCGCCGTTCACCTTCGCGCCCGGCAGGGGCTCGAAGCTCGAGTAGAGGGCGCCGAGGTTGACGGTCTGGGCCTTGAACTTCTCGGCGTCGACCGGCTGCCACCAGTTGGTCAGGGACCCGTCGGCGGCGAACTGGCTGCCCTGGTCGTCGAAGCCGTGGCTGATCTCGTGGCCGATGACCGCGCCGATGGCGCCGTAGTTGACGGCCGGGTCAGCTTGCGGATCGAAGAAGGGCGGCTGCAGGATGGCGGCCGGGAAGACGATCTCGTTGAGCTGGGGATTGTAGTAGGCGTTCACCGTCTGCGGGAACATGCCCCATTCTTTCTTGTCGACCGGCTTGTGCAGGCGGCTGACCTGGTAGTCCCAGTTGAAGGCGCCGGCCCGTTCGATGTTGCCGTAGAGGTCGTCGGCCTTGATGGTCAGCTTGCTGTAGTCGCGCCATTCGTCGGGATAGCCGACCTTGACGGTGAAGCTGTTGGCCTTCGCCAGGGCCTTGGCCTTGGTCTCGGCGCTCATCCAGGTGAGGTTGTTGATCCGGGCCTTCATGGCGACCAGCAGGTTGCCGACCAGTTCTTCCATCTGGGCTTTGGACTCAGCGGGGAAGTAGGCTTCGACGTAGAGCTTGCCGATCGCTTCTCCCAGGGTGCCGCCGGTCAGGCCGACGCCGCGCTTCCAGCGGGCGCGCTGTTCGGGCTGGCCCGACAGGGTCTTGGCGCGGAATTCGAAGTTGGCGTCGGCGAAGGCCTTCGACAGATAGGGGCTGGCCTGGTCGGCGATGTGGAAGGCTTCCCACGCCTGCAGGGTCTCGATCGGGGTCGCCTTGTAGATGGCGGCGATCTTCGGGAAGGCGCTCTTTTCGCCGACGATGATGTTCTGTTCGGCGCCGAGGCCAGCGGCCGTGAAGTAGCCCCGCCAATTGAACTCGGGGGCCAGCTTGCTGAGCTCGGCGACGGTCATCGGGTTGACCGAGGCGACCGGGTCGCGCTGCTGGACCTTGGACCAGCTGGCCTCGGCGATCTTCGTCTCGAAGGCGACGATGGCGTCGGCGCTGGCCTGCGGGTTGGCCCAGCCGGCCAGGGTCAGGATCTGGGCGACGTAGTTGCGGTAGGCGGTCTTCTTGGCCGCGAACTGCTCGGTCAGATAGTAGTCGCGGTCGGGGAGGCCGAGGCCTGCCTGGCCGACATAGACCGCGTACCTGGTCGGGTCAGCCGCTTCCGGGCCGATGCCGACGCCGAAGACGGTGTTGCCGAACTTGCCGTTGCCGCCACCCATCAGCACGGCCAGGGCGTCGTGGGTCTTTGCGGCCTTCACGGCGGCGAAGTCCCTGGCGAGCGGTTTGGCGCCGAGCGCCTCGAGGCGGGCCTCGCCCATGAAGCTGTTGTAGAGGCCGCCGATTTGCCGGGCCTCGCCCTTGGCGTTCGGGGTCCTGGCGGCGGTTTCGATGATGGCGCGGCTGCGGGCGTCGGACAGCTCGCGCAGCTTGCCGGAGGCGCCCCAGGAGGAGCGGTCGGCCGGGATGACCATCTGGTCGAAGTAGGTCCCGTTGGCGTAGCGGAAGAAGTCGTCGCCGGGCTTCACCGACCTGTCCTGGCCGGCCAGATCAAAGCCCCAGGTCCCCATGCGCGGGGCCTTGGCCAGGTCTTCGGTCGCGGCGGGGGCGGCGGCGGCGGTGGCGTCGGCGGCGATGACGGCTGTGCCGAGGCCGGCGATCGAGAGGGTCGCGACAGCGGCGGCCGCGAGCAGGTGGCGTTTCATGGGACGGAGATAGCCTGTGTTTTGAAGGTGGCGGACCATGCTCTCGCGCAGGCGGGCGTGTCCCTTAAACTTTCGTCATGAAAAGGAAGGGACGGGGGCGGATCATGGTTAATCACGTCTTAACGGGACGGCCCCAGCATGGGCCCATGCGCCGCCTCGCCGCCCTCTTCCTGGTTCTGATCCTCGCCACGCCGGCCGGGGCGCAGGGCGGCAAGTTGCGCCAGGTGGCGGCGCCGACCGCCGCCCAGGCGGGGCTCAAAGGGGCCGAGCCGGCGCCGGAGCCGGAAGCCGAGCCGCCGCAGCTGGACTTCTCGGTCCAGGGGCGAGGGACCAGCCTGCCGGCCGGCCTGGCCTTCACCCGGCCGCTGGCCAGCACAGCGTCCGGATCGGCCGTCTCGAACGGCGCCAGCCAGTGCCGCAGCCGCTGCGCCCAGAGCCGCTATTTCTGCCTGGCGGAGGCCGACGACGAGATCTGCAGTCCGCAGTGGGCGCGCTGCGCCGCGGGCTGCAGTTGAGGGCCTTCACGCGACGTCACGGTTGACGCAAGCGTCAGCCGCTATAGCGTCACCTGAACAACGATAAGTCAGGGAGTATCGGCATGACCGGCCAAAGCACGGGCAAGGCATTGCCCAAGGCCTGCATCATCGGCGCGGGCTGCTCGGGGTTCACGACCGCCAAGCGGCTGAAGGACGCCGGCGTCCCCTACGACTGCTTCGAGATCTCCGACGAGGTCGGCGGCAACTGGTACTACAAGAATCCCAACGGCATGTCGGCCTGCTACGAGAGCCTGCACATCGATACCTCGAAGTGGCGGCTGGCCTTCGAGGACTATCCGGTGCCGGGCGACTGGCCGGATTTCCCGCATCACGCCCAGCTGCACCAGTACTTCAAGGACTACGTCGACCACTTCGGCCTGCGCGAGACCATCACCTTCAACACCGGGGTGTCGAAGGCCAGCCGGCGCGCGGACGGGGTCTGGGAAGTGTCGCTGACGACCGGCGAGACGCGGCTTTATGACGTGCTCTTCGTCTGCAACGGCCACCACTGGAGCCCGCGCATTCCCGACTATCCGGGCGAGTTCGACGGCGCGGCCTTCCACAGCCATGCCTATCGCGACCCGTTCGATCCGGTCGACATGCGGGGCAAGAACGTCGTCGTCGTCGGCATGGGCAACTCGGCGATGGATGTCGCCAGCGAGCTCAGCCAGCGGCCGATCGCCAAGAACCTGTGGGTCTCGGCCCGGCGCGGGGTCTGGGTGCTGCCCAAGTACATGAACGGCAAGCCGGCGGACAAAAGCGCCATGCCGGCCTGGATGCCGCGCAAGCTGGGCCAGGCGATGGCGCGCAATGTCATCAAGAAGACGCTGGGCCGGATGGAAGACTATGGCCTGCCCAAGCCGGACCATGAA
>JAUMCZ010000287.1:0-2813 GCA_032122215.1 Caulobacter sp. | reverse complement strand
GCCGCTGATGGAAGAATTCGAGGGTCCGCGCCTCGGCCGCCGCCGTTGGCCCGCTGTTGGTCAGGTGGACGGTCAGCACCGAGTGGGGCGGCCGACCCGTGCCCTGCTTGCCGTCTTCCGGGGCGATACGGTGCGACTCGAAGCGGTCGCCCAGCTCACGTTCCAGCATGTCCATCCGTTCCGCCGGCACGAACGGATCGCCGTGGAAGGCCAGGCCGATCATCGACAGGTCCTCCTCCACGAAACGCTTCCTGGCGCAGGCGAACTCGGCGGCCGAACAATCGATCTGGTCGCGGTTCTTCTTGCCGATCGGCATCGAGGGCTGGCTGAGCACCGGGGCGACCACCGAGGGTTCGGTCATCATGGCCAGGGCGAACCCGCCGGTGAAGCACATGCCCAGCGCCCCGACGCCCTTGCCGCCGCAGTCCTCATGGGCCTTTCGGGCCAGGGCGCGCAGCCAGTCGACGATGGGGCTGGAGCGGCCGCTGTTCCAGGCGTTGAACTCGCGCCGGATACAGATGTTGAGGACCATTTCGGTCAGGCCATAGCCAGTGCTGATCGGCTTGCCGGGCTGCCCGAACAGGCTGGGAAGGAAGACGGTGAAACCGGAGGCCACGACCTTCTCGGCATAGGCGACGACGCCCGGGTGCAGGCCCGGGATCTCATGCATGATCATTACTGCCGGGCCGGAGCCCTTACGGAAATAGGTCCGCGTCCACCGCCCGTCGTCGAAGCGGGATTCCTCCCAGCTCGTCAGGATGTCCTTGTCAGCCATATCGCGCCCCTCCGTTGAACCACGGTAGGCGACTGGCCTGTCAGGAAGCCAACAAAATCGGCCTCGTCAGCTTCAGCTGCCGTCTGGCCGTCCGTAAGTCGGCTTGGTCACCGCCGCCCGGGTATTGCCACCCTTGGGCTTGGGCATCATCCATTCGCCGCGCCAGGTAAAGTCCATGGCCGCGCACAGCTTGATCCCGCCCGCCCCGTCGTCGCCGAAGGCGTGAACCCGCAGGGGCTTGCGCGTGTAGACCGGGCCGACGGCCAGCCAGCCCTTGGTCGAGCCGGGACAGAAGGCGGAAATCATCACCTTGCCCTCGGCCTTTTCCGGATCGATCTCGTAAAGCTCGCCCTTGCCGGCCTCGGGGCCCATCAGGGCGTCCAGCTGGCGGTTCAGGTCGCCGTCGCGCGAGGCCTTCGGCACCACGCCGACCGGCACGGCCGTGGCGCGGACGGCCAGGATGTTGGTCTGGAAGTACTGCCGGGTGAAGACGAAGGTCAGGCCGGCGCCGGTCAGCCGCCGGGCCTCCGAGGACGCGCTGTCGAAGGTCACCATGCGCTTGTCGGCGGCATGGGCGGGCGCGGCCACAGCGGCCAGGGTGGTCGCGGTCAGGCCGGCGAGGAGAAGCGAACGCAGCATGAGGCCCCTATCGACGTTTGCCGCGCAGGTCGGCGACGTCACCCTCGAACCCCGAGAGCTTCCAGACGCCGTCCGTGCGCGTGAAGATCAGCACGCAAGGCCCATCCTTCGATTTTGTGGCGCAAACACGACCATCGGGCATGGCTTTCAGGGAACCGGCGATGACCACCTGTCCGGGGATCGGCTGGCCGGGCTTGTATCCGTACTGATAGGCCACGCTGCGGAAGGTCGAGGGCTGGATCAGGGCCTTGTCGGCGGCCTCGGCCAGATAGGGCGCCATCAGGGCGCCAAGGCCCCGCAGGTTCTCGTCCTTGGTCCGCCTGCCGGCTTCCTCGACCAGATGGGCCTCGATGGAGGCTTTCAGGGCCTGGCGGTCGACATGGGCGTTGAAGCCGGCCTTGTCGTTGTCGCGGATGGAGATCAACAGGGCGTGGACATCGCCGGCCGCGTCCAGCCGCGTGGCGGTGGCGCAGGCGCTCAGGGTGGCCAGCAGGCCGATCAGGATGGTTACGCGAAGCGGGCGCATACGGTCGTCTCCGGCCGGGAAGCGTCAAACAGACTTCAGGCTTTTCCGCGACATAGGCGCGGCGGTCAACGCCTCGCGTTTCATGCGGCGAAAGGAACAGCGCGAGTCGGCCCCCTCGACCGGCAGAGAAAAGGAAAAGGGCGCGAACCTTTCGATCCGCGCCCTTCAACCTTTGAACTGTCGAGGACGCTACAGCGTCCGCGCCACTTCCTCGACCGTGAAGCACTCGATCTCGTCGCCTTCGCGGATGTCCTGGAAGCCCTGGAAGTGCATGCCGCACTCCATGCCGTTGGTGACTTCCGCGACTTCGTCCTTGAAGCGCTTGAGGGTCTGCAGGGTGCCCAGTTCGAGCACGACGATGTTGTCGCGCACGATCCGGACCTTGGCCCCGCGGCGAACCACGCCCTCGGTGACACGGCAGCCGGCGATGCGGCCGACCTTGGAGATGTCGAACACCTGCAGCACCTTGGCGTTGCCCAGGAAGGTTTCCCGCTGGATCGGCGAGAGCATCCCCGACATGACGCCTTTGATGTCGTCGATCAGGTCGTAGATGATCGCGTAGTAGCGAATTTCCACGCCTTCGCGCTCGGCCAGGGCCCGCGCCTGGGCCGAGGCCCGGACGTTGAAGCCGATGATCGGCGCGCCGGCGCCCTTGGCCAGCTGCACGTCGCTTTCGCTGATCGCGCCGGCCCCTTGCAGGATGATCCGGGCGCGAACTTCGTCCGTCCCCAGCTTGTCCAGCGAGCCGACGATGGCTTCGACCGAGCCCTGCACGTCGCCCTTGATGACCAGCGGCAGTTCGCTGACCTTCTTGGCGGTGAGCTTGGCCATCATGTCGGCGAGGCTGGCCCCGGCGACACCGCCGACGGCCGA
>JAUMCZ010000286.1:0-20577 GCA_032122215.1 Caulobacter sp. | reverse complement strand
GCGCGGGTGTTGGCCGGACCGGACCTGCCCGTGGAATCGGTGGCCCTGGTGTCCACCTTCCAGCGCAAGCAGATCCGCAACTGGCCGATGATCGTTGAGCTTCTGCGCGCCAATCCATCGGTGTCCGCCATCAGCCCCCAGATTTCCGGAAGCGCCGTCCTGGTAAAGAGCGAGGCTGTGACCTCGGTCTCGATCATCGGGGTGGAGCCACAGGGAATCGACGCCATCTCGGAAATAACCCCGAAGATTATCGAGGGCGACGGCGATCTGGGAGCGGACGGCCTGTTGATCGGCGTGCGCCTGGCCGGGGATCTGGGGCTGAGCGCGGGCCAGTCGGTCCTGCTGCGCACCGAGCGGGGGGTGGAGCGGCAGCTGACCATCAAGGGCGTGTTCCGCACCGGCCTGCAGAGTCTGGATGAACGCATCGCCTATCTGTCCTTGCAGACCGCCCGGCCCCTGTTCGTCCTGCCGGAAGGGGTGACCAACATCGAGATCAAGCTGAAGGCGCCCGAAGACGCCCGCGACGTGGCGCGCTTCCTGGCCGATGCAACGGGCCTGCGCGCCACGCCCTGGCAGGAGAAGAACGTCAATCTGGAGGACGCTCTGGTGGCCCAGGGACGGACCGGCACAATGATCCAGGTCTTCTCGCTGATCTCGATCATTATCGGCATAGCCAGCGCCCTGGTGCTGTCGGCCTACAGGCGACGCAGCGAGATCGGGATCATGCGCGCCTTTGGCGTGCCGGGCGGCTTTATCCTCCGGGTTTTCCTGCTGCAGGGCCTGTTGATCGGTTTGATCGGCGCCCTGATCGGATGCGCCAGCGGCTATGGCCTGTGTGTGTGGCTGGAGGGGATCACCAATGCCGAAGGCGTCCCGATCCTGCCGATCGCCCCTGCACAGGGCGGGTATGTCGCCGCCCTGGTCCTGACCACGCTGGGCGCGGTTGTCGCCTCGATCCTGCCGGCGCGCTCCGCCTCCAGGGTCGATCCGCTTGAGGCCATCCAGCAATGACGCTGGTCCTGGAAGCGCAAGGGATCGAAAAGGTCTTCCTCAACGGCGACGAGGAAACGCGGGTGCTCAAGGGCATCGACCTGACGCTCGACAAGGGCGAACTGGTGGCGCTGTTGGGGGCGTCGGGATCGGGCAAGTCGACGCTGCTGTCGATCGTCGGCCTGCTGCTGCGGCCCACGGCAGGACGCCTGACCATCAGCGGCGAGCCCGTCTACGACTACACCGAACAGAAGCGGGCGGCGTTTCGCAACCGCCGCCTGGGCTTTGTCTTTCAGTTCCATCATCTGCTGCCCGACTTCACGGCCATGGAGAATGTCGCCTTTCCCGCCGCCGCTCCGGCAGGCGGCATATCGCGCGATATGCGCGACCGGGCGCGGGAGCTGCTGACGCGGGTCGGGCTGGCGGACCGCATCGATTTTCCGGCGACCCGGCTATCAGGGGGACAGAAACAGCGGGTCGCTATCGCCCGCGCCCTGATGAACCGGCCGGATCTGATTATCGCTGATGAACCGACCGGCAACCTGGATCGAAAATCGGCTGACCAGGTGCTGGACCTGATGCGGGAAGTGAACCAGCAGGACGGGGCCACCTTCCTGATCTGCACCCACGATGAAGGCGTCGCCGCGAGGTGCAGTCGCCGCCTGACCCTGGAGGATGGGCAACTGGCGTCGAACGTCGCCACCCCCGGTCCAGGCGAGCCCGGACGCTGAATGGAGGCGACTTGGGCATTACATCGCCGTAACCTCATTACGCCGGCGTTATTCTCTTACATCGACGTCATGACGCAGCCTTAACAAGCATTTTCAGGGGCCCTTCAGTATACCTCCAATCACCGCAGCGCAGGGACGCGCCGCACAACACAGACACGGAGGGACTACTGAAATGACCGTTCGTATCGCCAACCTGGCCAGCCTGCTTCTCGCCGCCCTGCCGATCGTCGCCCTTGTCGGCGTCGCCCAGCTGGAAACCGCCGCGCGGGCCTTCGGCGCTTGAGCCGCCGCGCGATCATCCGCCGGATCTGACCGCTCCCCACGGTCACGGTCCGGTGGAGCCCGCGGCTTTACCCCGGCATGCGAAGAGGCGCCCCCCGTGGGCGCCTTTTTCGTTTGGGCCCTTGTGCGGTGGGGCGCCGCGTCAGCGCCGGCGGACCGCCAGCGCCACGATCGCCGCGCCGAGGCCGGCCACCAGGGCATCCTCGAGCAGGCCGCTGGGGGTCTGTCCGATCCGGGCCATGGCGCGCTTGCGGCCGGCCAGGGTCAGGTAGCTGAGCGGGATGGCCGTCGCCACGGCCAGGACCGCCCCGGTCTTCTCCCGGCCGCGCGGGGCCAGGGCGGCGCCGGCGATGCCCGCGCTCAGGATGCGGGCCAGCAGACCCAGCGGCACGGTCCGGTCGGGCGCGGACTTCATCTTGTCGCCCAGCAGCTCGCCGACGCCCATCGCCAGGGCCCCGAACCGGAACAGGGGATGGTCAAGCAGCAGGAGCCTGCCCGGGGTGCGGTCGCCGGCCAGCCGGGCGGTGGCCAGGGCGGCCATGGGGGTCATCGAGCGGGCGCTGGCGACAGCCCCGATAAGAACGGAGGGGAGGAGGGAGGTGTTTGCCATGGCGTCTCAACCCCTCGAGGCCATGCCTGGTTCACAACGGCGGTCCGGGCCGCTCCAGCGGCCGCTCGCGAGGGGTTCCGTTTCCCCGTGAGCGGAATGACGCCCTCGCAACAATACTCATCTTGAGTTGCCTTCGCGGGCGATATACACAAAATGAGGATTGGAACCCTCATGTCATCTGCAAGACTCCCGACCGTACTGTCGCGAGGGCTCATCGCCCTTGCCGCCCTGGCATGGCCCGTGGCGGCGTGGGCCCAGACCGGCCCCACCAAGGAAGCCAACATCGATGTGAACGGCACGATGAGCGGCGTGGCGATCGTCGTGTTCATCGTTGTCGGCCTGCTGGGTCTGCTGCTGACCGAGCCGTGGAACTGGCGGAAGAACGCGGACAAGAAGCGGCGGCTGAAGAAGAAGCAGGCCGACCGCGACCGCCTCGACGTCTAGTCGATGGCGCCCGGATGACCAGTCAGCGCGCCTATGTCCAACTGGCCGTATCGGCGCTTCTGCTGGCCGGTAACGTCGGCCTGACCTTTGCCGGATCGGCGATCCTCACCCGCGTGCTGGGGCCGGCCGAGTTCGGCGTCTATGCCCTGGTCATCGCCTGGGTGACGCTGCTGACCGTGCCGGCGCACTTTGGCCTTCCGACGCTGATCTCGCGCGAGCTGGCGGCGGGGCAGGCGAGGGGGAGTCACGGGCTGTCGGCGGGCCTGATCCGACGATCTCACCAGTTCATCCTTCTGACCGGGGCGGTGCTGATGGTCGGCGCGGCGGGGCTGGGATGGGCGACGGGCAAGGGGACGCCGGCGCTGCTGGCCGGTCTGCCGCTCATCCTGCTGCTGCCGCTGGCAGCGGCCCGGTCGGCGATGATGCGCGGCATCGGCCAGGTGCTGCAGGGGCAATGGCCGGAGAACCTGTTGCGGCCCGGGCTGCTGGTCGTCCTGCTCGGCCTGTTCTGGTGGACAGGGCAGGCGACGACCCCGGTCGAGGCCGTCGGGCTGACGACCGTGGCGACCGCCGTGGCCCTGATCGTCAGCCTGTTTCAGTGGTGGCGACTGCGGCCGGCCGGGCTGAAGCGGGCAGCCCCCCTCTACGCCGACGCCGCCTGGTTGAAGTCGCTCTGGCCTTTTGCCCTGAGCGTCGGCGTCGGCATCGTCTCGGTGCAGATCAGCGTCATTATCCTGGGGCTTTTCCGGCCCGTGGCGGACGTCGGCCTGCTGAGGGTCGCGGCCCAGACGGCGCAGCTGGCGGCCATGGGCTACACGGCGGTCATCATGAACGTCAGCCCGCAGATCGCCGCCGCGTCGGCCCGGGGCGACGTTGGCGGCATGGCCCGCGCCGCCAGGCAGGGGGCGAGGTTCTCGACCCTGTTCGCCGCCCCGGTCGCCCTGGTGATGATCATCGGGTCCGGCCCGATCATGGGGCTGTTGTTCGGCCCGGGATTTGAGGCCGGCGGCCTGGCGCTGGCCGTGCTCGCCGGGGGGCATGTCGTCAACGCCGCCTTCGGCTGCGGCGCGGCGCTGCTGAACATGACCGGCCATGAGCGGGACTGCCTGTGGGCCCTGGCCGCCGGCCTGGCCACCCAGGTGGCGGCGGCGCTGGTGCTCTGTCCGCTGTTTGGCCTGACCGGGGCGGCGGTCGCGTCCATGCTCGGTGTGGTGGCGACGAACGTGGCCATGCGGCATCTGGCGATCTACAGGACGGGCATCGACCCGGCGGTGTGGGCGCGGGTCGGGGCCGGGCATGAGTGACACGGTCGAGGATCTGCTCAGCCTCCTGTCGAAGGGGCCGGCGCATTTCCGGGATGACCCACGCCTGCTGCCGTTCAAGCAGAATGATGTTCTGGAAGAGGCCCTGCATGTGGGGCTGGTGCGCATGGACGGGCTGTGGGTGGAGCGGGCGCCGCAGTCGTTGCGAGAGGCGGAGCCGGCGTCCTGGCGATAATTACATCGCCGTAACCTGATTACACCCGCGTTATTCTCTTACATCGGCGTCATGACGCAGCCTTAACAAGCGTTTTCAGATCCCCTTCAGTATACCTCCAATCACCGCAGCGCAGGGACGCGCCGCACAACACAGATTTGAGGGACTACCTGAAATGACCGTTCGCATCGCCAACCTGGCCAGCCTGCTTCTCGCCGCCCTGCCTGTCGTCGCCATCCTGGGCGTCGTTCAACTGGAAACCGCCGCGCGGGTCTTCGGCGCTTGAGCCGGCGCGCGCCCCTTCACCGGACCTGACCGCTCCCCCCGGTCATGGATCCGGTGGAGCCCGCGGGCTCTGAGGAATGAGAAAAGGCGCCCTTCGTGGGCGCCTTTTTCGTTCTGCGGTCCTGCTCAGGCCGCGACGGTACCCGAGGCGGCGTCCCCCGCGTCGTCCCGCGCGTCCGGGGCGCTCCAGCGGCCCAGGCAGGCCAGGAGGGCGGCGGTGTTGATCGGCTTGCCCAGGTGGTCGTCGACGCCGGCGTCGAGGCAGCGCTGGATCTGGTCGGGCAGGACGTTGGCGGTCATGGCGATGATCGGCGGCTGGGGGATGGACAGGCGGCGGATGGCGCGGGTGGCGGTCAGGCCGTCCATGACCGGCATCTGCATGTCCATCAGCACCAGGTCGAAGCCGCCGGCGCGGACCGCCTCGAGGCCCTGGAGGCCGTCATGCGCCTGCGTGATCTCGACGTCGAAGGGGGCGAGGAGGGCGATGACCAGTTCGCGGTTGACCGGGTTGTCCTCGACCAGCAGCAGGCGCAGGGGGCGGTCGAGGTCATGGGTGGCCGGGGCCTCGAGGGCGGGGGCGAGCTCGGCGGCGGGCAGTTCGAGCTCGAACCAGAAGGTCGAGCCCTGGCCCGGCCGGCTGGAGGCGCTGATGCGGCCGCCCATGCCCTCGATGATGCGGCGGGCGATGGCGAGGCCCAGGCCCGTGCCGCCGTACTGGCGTGAGATGGTGGCGTCGGCCTGGGTGAAGCGTTCGAACAGGGCGGCGATCTTGCCGGGGGCGATGCCGGGGCCGGTGTCGCGGACCTCGATGCGCAGGCGCTGGAGCGCCCCGCGCGGCTTGCGGGTCAGCTTGACGTGGACGCCGCCGCAGGCGGTGAACTTGACGGCGTTGGAGAGGAAGTTGAGCAGCACCTGCCCGAGCCTGGGCCCGTCGCCAAGCAGGCCGCCGGCGGCGTCGGCGGCGTCGAGGGTAAGGCGCAGTCCCTTGAGGGCGGCCTGTCCCTCGACCATGCCGAGGACGGACCGCGCCATCACGGCGGGATCGAAGGGGTGGTGGTCGAACTCCAGGCCGCCGGCCTCGAGTTTGGAATAGTCGAGCACGCTGTTGACGACGCCCAGCAGAGTCGCGCTGGCCTCGCGGATCAGGGCGACGTGGCGGGTCTGGTCGGCGCCCAGGTCGGAGGCGCGGCCGAGCACTTCCGAAAAGCCGATGATGGCGGTCAGCGGGGTGCGCAGTTCATGCGTCATGTTGGCCAGGAAGTCGGCCTTGGCGGCGGCGCAGCTCTCGGCCTGGCGGGCGGCGAGGACGAGGTCGGCCTCCAGGACCTTGCGGGCGGTGATGTCGCGCGAGGTCATGACCAGCTCGCCGGCCCCGAAGGCGACGATGCTGCTTTCCACCCAGATCTCGCGGCCGTCGGCGTGGTTGACGCGGTAGTCGATGGTCTGGGGCTCGCCGGTCTCGCGGGCCCGGGTGATGGCGCCGATCAGCCGGGGCATGTCGTCGGGGCGGATGTTGTCGCGGGCCTTGCCGATGATCTCTTCCGGGGCCCAGCCGAAGACGCGCCGGGCCGAGGGGGAGATGTAGGTCATCTTCCCTTCGGCGGATTGGCGGGAGATGACGTCGGTGACGTTGTCGGCGAGGATGCGGTAGCCGGCCTCGCTGGCGGTGAGGGCGGCCTGGGCATCCAGGAAGCTGCGCCGCGAGGTCATCATCTGCTTGAAGCCAGCGGCGCCGAAGCTGACGGCGATGGCCAGCATCAGCCAGATGGGGGCCATGTCGGCAGCTGGCAGCGGGGCGACCAAGGCGACGATCAGCATGCCGAGGGCGGGCAGGCCGCCGCTGACCAGGGAGCCGACCGGCGACTGGAAGGAGAAGGCCTGGCCGTAGCCGATCAGGCTGAGCCAGACGGTGACCGCGCAGATGGCGCCGGCGGTCGTATGGCTGGTCCAGAAAAGGACGCCGACGACGAACCAGGCCGCCGAAATGGCGACGAGGTTGGCGAAATGGTTGGCGCGCTGGGCGACCGCGACGGCGCGGCCGGTGCGGCGGGCCTTGACCTGGGGCCAGGTGGCGAACCAGCTCCAGCCTTCGAGGACGACGGTGACAGCGGTCCAGGCGGCGGCGACCGGCCAGCCGATGACGAGGCCAAGGATGGCGCCGACACCGAGCGTCACCAGGATGCGGAGCGGCAGGGCCTTCAGGCTGTGTTCGGCGAGTTCGTCCAGTCCCTCATCGAGCAGTTGGCGCATCCGGTCCCCGATCGCTCTCCGTTGGTCGGAGTCTAGAACTTTTGACGATGATGCCAGTTCGCCACCAAGATTGAGTTAAGGACGTCGACCGCCGTTATGCGGGGCGGTAGAAGCAGCCCAGGGTGGCCCGGGAGATGGCCTCTTCCAGCACCTCGGCGGCGAAGTCGACGCTCTCCTGTTCGGCCGGGGTGCCGGGGTTGAGGGCGCGCAGGGCGGTGACGGCCGAGAGGAGGGCGGCCTGGTCGAGACCGGGCAGGATGGCCTGCAGGGCCCGCTCCAGACCATCGGCGCGCTGGGTTTCCAGCTCGAGGGCTTCGGCCAGATGGGTCACGGCCGGGCTCCGGCGAGGAGCGGTTTGCGACGGGGCGGCGGGGCGGCGAGGCGCACGGGCGGGATGGCGCTGAGCAGGGCGACCAGCTCGGCCTGGCGGCGGACGCCGGTCTTGCGCATGACGCTGCTCAGCTGGACCCGGGCGGTGTTGACCGAGACGGCGCGGGCGGCGGCGAACTCGGCGACCGTCTCGCCGTTGACCAAGGCCCAGGCCAGCCGGGCCTCGGCCTCGGTGAAGCCGAACAGCAGGCGGATGATCGGCATGCGATCGTCGCCCTCGCCGCCGGCGCGGACGGTGATCATGGCGCGTCGCCCCGGGGTGCGGGCGTTGGTGACCTCGAAGGGGCTGACCAGGGCCGTGGCCCAGGCGCCGCTACGGCCCTGGATGCGGATCAGGGCCGTCCGGGGCTCGACCGGCCGGCAGGCCGCCTGGATGAGGCTGAGCAGCCCGTCGCGCTGGGCGGCGTTGACGGTGGTGACGCGGCCGTCCTCGACCGTCAGCCAGTCGTCGGTCTGCAGAAGCTGGGCCGCGGCGCGGTTGTCATAGCCGACCGCGCCGGTCTCGTCGGCGATCAGGATGGCCAGGCTGAGGCAGTCCAGGGCCGCCTTGCCCCTGGCGGCGGACTGGCGCTCGGCCTCCAGCGCCCAGCACAGGTCGACCGTGCGGGCGACCATCGGCAGGAGCATCTCGGCCCGGGCCTGTTCCTCGGCGGTGTGGCGGTTGTCCCAGGCGCCCCTGGCGAGAAAGACGACGATCTCGCCGCTGGCGGAGGCGACGCTGCAGACCAGACTGTGGTCCGGCTCCACGCCGCCCGGGCGCAGGACAGAGAGATAGTAGTCGCTTTGTTTCCAGGCCGCCTCGGGAAGAAAGGCCTCGCCGCGCACGGCGCGGCCGAGGACCCGGGGGCGCTCGGTGCTGAAGGGATCGGCAGGCCAGATGCGCGCCAGGGCCCCGAAGTTGCAGGCCAGCACATGGCTTGCGCCGTCCTTTTCGAAAGTCATCCGTCCCCAGCGCGACCCCGTGGCGTTCAGGAGATCGGCCAGGAGGCCGGTGAGGACTTCACCAGACGCGGGCGCCTCGGCGGCGATCTCCTGAGAGACCTTGGCGGTGACTTGTGACATGTCGCTCCCCCCGGAGACTAACGACATGAATTACTTCGCGGGAACCGAAACAACTCACTACAAAATATCAATTCGCTCAGCTCTTAACGGCTCGGAACGGGTAGTGGCAGTGTAATTTTTCAATCCTATCCAGAAACAAGTCGTATGTCGATTTTCGACTAAGCCAATTGCACTATAGGCGTTGCGAACTCGCCTTGCCGATTAACTAATACCATGCCCAGATAGTGGATACCGGTTATTGTTTCAGTTCTGAAGGTCAATCAACCTTAGCCAATGTTTATCGGGCGCCGGATCCATGGGGGTCGTGCCGCGCCATCATTGGGGATGAGTTCATGGCTACGTACACGGGCACGACCGGCGCCGACACGCACACCGGCACGGGCGGCAACGACAGCATCAGCGGCCTTGGCGGCGACGACGTCCTGAACGGCGGCGCGGGCGCCGATACCGTCAACGGCGGTTCGGGCAACGACCGGCTGAACGGTGGCCAGGGCAACGACACCATCATCGGCGGCGTCGGCACGGACACCGCCGTCTACGCCCACACGGCGGCGAGCGGCGAAGCGCCGGTGGCCAGCTGGTCGCCGACCGGCGTGCTGACCATCACCACCGTCGCCGACGGCGCCGACACCCTGAACAGCGTCGAGTTCGTCGAGTTCGCCGGCGTGACCTTCACGGTCAACAACACCGCCCGCAACATCGTCGCCCGCATTATCGATGACACGGTCAATGGCGGCGAGAACGACGCCTCGATCAGCGGCAACGTGCTGAGCAACGATGTGGACCTGGACAGCGTGCTGACGGTCACCGGTCTGGTCGGCGGCTCGCTCGGCGTCGCCATGGTCGGCGCCCACGGCAGCCTGACCCTCAACGCCAACGGCACGTTCAGCTATGTGCCGAACGGCACGTCCAGCGGCGCCGACACCTTCACCTATCAGGTGATGGAGGCCGGTGCGACGCGCACGGCCGTGCTGACCGTCAATGTCGCCGACGTCAACGACACCCCGGTGGCGGTCGACGCCAGCACCACGATCCTGGAAGACGCCCCCTTCACCGGTTCGGTCGCGGGCGACGCCAGCGACGAGGAAAGCACGACCTTCACCTTCTCCACGGTGTCGGGCCCGTCGCATGCCACGGCCTTCAGCCTGAATGCCGACGGCACCTTCAGCTACACCCCGGCCGCCAACTTCCATGGCACGGACAGCTTCACCTACCAGATCATGGACGGCGGCGGCGCGACCGACACGGCCACCTTCACCTTCACCGTCACCTCGGTGAATGACGCCCCGATCGCCCAGGACGTCAGCGCCGGGGGCTATCTGGAAGACAGCGCCGGCGTCACCGCCAGCGTCCAGTTCTACAGCAGCGACGTCGACAACGACACGCGGGTCGTCACCCACATCAACGGCCAGGCCATTGCGGCCGGCGAGACGGTCAATGTCACCAACGGCACGGTCACCCTGCTGATCGGCGGCCTGTCGCCGGGCGACCTGCTGGTCACCCCGAACGCCAACTTCGTCGGCAACGTCACCTTCGGCTACACGGTCAGCGACGGCGCCCTGTCTGACGACGGCGAAATGAGCATCGGCTTCGTCAACGTCAACGACGCCCCCGTCGCCGACGGCGCCAGCCAGAGCGGCGCCGAAGACAACGCCATCACCGGAACCCTGAGCGCCAGCGACATCGACGCCGGCGACAGCCTGACCTTTGGACTGTCAACCGGCCCGACCAACGGTTCGGTGGAGATCAATGCGAACGGGACCTTCACCTATACCCCGAACGCCGACTACAACGGCCCCGACAGCTTCACCTTCGAAGTGACCGACGCCGCCGGTTTGACCAGCACGGCTGTCTACAGCCTGACCGTCACGCCGGTGAACGATGCGCCCCTCGCCTCGCCGGTCAGCCAGAGCTTCAACGAAGACCTCACCACGGTCATCAACGTCCTGGACTTCATTGGCGACTTTGACGGCGACAGCCTGACGGTCACCCAGATCGATGGCGCGCCGCTGACGGAAGACGGCGTCGCCGTCGACGGCGGTGTCGTCACCCTGATCACCAGCGGCCCGAACAGCGGCAACCTGCTGTTCACCCCCACCGCCGACTACAACGGCGCGGTGTCCTTCGAGTACACGGTCAGCGACGGGACCCTGACCGCGACCAACACGGTCGACCTGACCATCGTGGCCGTCAACGACGCGCCCCGGGCCGCCGACTTCACGCTGAGCACCGCTGAAGATTCCCTCGCCCCCACCCTGATCGACCTGCCTTCAGTCGATGTCGACGGCGAGGCGATCACCGTCTCGATCGGCGGCAATGACCTGACGGTCGGGGAGACCGTCGCGGTTACCGGCGGCAGCGTGACCTTCAATATCGACGGCGACCTGGAATTCACGCCCGGAGCCGATTTCAACGGCACGGTCGATTTCGACTATGTGTTGACCAGCGGCGGCGCCAGTGCCGGCACAGATCTTCCCTGGGGCACTTTCAGCGATCCGGCTGACTACGACGCGGTGGAAATCTTTGGCTCGCGGATCGATCACAGCGGCATCCACGTGGGCGGCGTTCCCGGCCAATACTTCCCGCAGGAGGACCTGACCACTTCGCAGTTCGAGGCGCTGCTTGGCCGCGCTTCGGGCCTGACTGACACCTCCTACCGTGCCGCGGGTCTCAAGTTCACAGCCGACGTCAATGCCGGAGCCGTGCTGAGCTTCGACTATGAAGGCTATTCTCAGTATGGCGACAACGAACTCTACCTCTTCGTGGACGCCCCGGGGACGGACAACGACGAGACCATCCTGATCGGCGACGGCAACGCCATCGGAAACTTCAGCTACACGATCCAGGGGGACGGCTTCACCACCTTCGTCGTGGCCCACATTGATAACGATGAGAACGACAGCTCGCCGCAGGCTTACGGCGGCTACCACCACCTCGACAACTTCATGATCAACGGCGTCGAAGGCCTGTCCGACACCGGCCACGTCACGATCACCGTCTCGGCCGTCAACGACGCCCCGACCGCCTCGCCGGTCACGCAGACCGCCGCTGAGGACGTTCTCGGTGGTGTCGTCCTCGACGTGCAGGCGGCCAGCGACGACGTCGACCAGGACAACCTGACGGTCAGCTTCATCAACGGCGAGGCCCTCACCGAGGACGGCGTCGCCGTCACCGGCGGCCGGGTCACCCTGACCACCGGCGGAAATCTGCTGTTTGCCCCGGCCCCCGACTACAACGGCGCCCCGTCGTTCAGCTACACCGTCACCGACGGGACCCTGGATGCCACCAGCACCGTCAACCTGACGATCACGGCGGTCGACGACGCGCCGCGCGCCGAGGACTTCACGGGCAGCACGACGGAAGACGAGGTTGCGCCGACGGTTATCGCTCTGCCGAGCGTCGATGCCGATGGTGAGGCGATCACCGTCTCCATCGGCGGCGACGACCTGGTTGTGGGTGTGCCGGTGACGGTCACCGGCGGCTCGGTGGTCCTCAACGAGGACGGCGACCTGGAATTCACCCCGGGCCCGAACTTCAGCGGCGACGCCAGCTTCAACTACACCCTGACGAGTGGGGCTACGGCTGGCGTCACCACTTCGTGGGGCGCGCTCGACGATGTCGCGGATGTCGCCAACATCGCGTTGCTGGGCTCCTTCGGCTACGGCTCGATTGTTGGAGACGGCGAGCTGCTGCTCAACGGCCAGCTCGGTGTCAGCAACGCAGAACTTACGGCCTTCGCCGGTCATGACGCGCAATTCAACGAGGACTTTACCTGGAGCGCTGCCAAGGTTGTCGTGCACCTTGAGGCCGGCGAGGAGTTTACAGTCGACTATACGACCGGCGGCAATGGTGGTGACGATTATCTCTTCACCTTCATTAATGGCAACGCCCCTATGTATACGAACTCCGGCAATTCGGCGGGCGTATTCAGTTACACGGCAACCGTGGCCGGCGACTACACCTTCGTGTTCGCGTCAGGTGATCTGGACTACAGCGGTGGAGCTGCCGCACTGGCGACGCTCGACAATCTGGCTATCGATGGCGTGCCCCTCAGCGTGTCCACCGGAACCGCCGGCCTCAGCGACACCGCGACCGTCACCATCGCCGTCTCGGGGGTCAACGACCAGCCGACCGCCGCCGATCTCAACCTGACCATGGCGGAGGACCAGGACTTCGGCCTGGTGATCGACCTGCCCGGAGCCGGCAGTGATGCCGACGCCGGCACGGTGCTCACCATCGCCACCATCAACGGTGAAGCGATCGGCCCCAACGGCGTCCAGATCCTCGGCGGCACGCTGACGCTGATCACCGATGGTGCGGATGCCGGCAAGCTGCGGTTCAGCCCGGAGGCCGACTACAACGCGGATGTCAGCTTCGAATACACGCTGAGCGACGGCTCGGGCCTGCCCAACGGCGTGACCCTGACCCATACGGTCGACATCGACATCACCAGCGTCAACGATGACCCCGTGGCGGCGGCGGACGCGTCGGCGACGCTCAACGAGGACGGCGTCTACGAGGGCGACCTCAGCCTGGTGAGCTTCGACGTCGACAGTGAGACCCTGACCTACAGCGTCTTCAGCCAGCCCAACAACGGCTTGGTCGAGATGCTGGAAGACGGGACCTTCACCTACACCCCGGATTCCGACTACTTCGGGGACGACAGCTTCCAATACCTGGTCGAGGACGGGGACGGCGGCTCGACGGTGGGGAACTTTACCTTCAGCGTCATCGGCTCCAACGACGCCCCGACCGCCGAAAGCCTGGAACTCGGCATGCTCGAGGACCAGGACGGCGGTCTGGTCATCGACCTGCTGGGCCCCGGCAACGATGTGGATGGCGACGAGGACACCCTGTCGGTGTCGACCATCAACGGGGTGGCGTTTGACCCGATCAACGGCGTCGACATCCTGGGCGGTCGCCTGACCCTGATCACGGAAGGCGACGACGCCGGCAACCTGCTGTTCACGCCGGATGCCGACTACGCGCAGGATCCGAGCTTCAGCTACACCCTGACGGACGGCACGCTGGAATCGAACGAGGCGACGGTCGATATCGACATCACCCCGGTCAACGACGCCCCGGCGGCCCCCGACTTCGACGAGACCATCGCCGAAGACGCGGCTCCGATCATCTTCGACCTGGCCGAGTTCGACGTCGACGGCGACGCCCTGACGGTCAGCATCGGCGGCAATGCCCTGGAGCTTGGCGACACGGTCAGCGTCACCGGTGGCGCCGTCACCCTGCTGGCCGGCAACGATCTGCAGTTCACGGCGGACACCAACTTCAATGGCGCCGTCGACTTCGACTACACGCTGTCGGACAACGCCAGCGTCGGCCGCACTGATTTCGAGAACTATCCGGTCGGCTTTGAGACCGTTGGTGGGGCCGTCAGCGAAGAGGGCCCGACCGGCGACCGCGTGCGGCTGTCAGGAACCGGCGCGACGATGCAGGAGGTGTTCGACTTCGTCGGCAACAGCTCCTTCGTCGACATCCACGCCCTGCAGCCAGGCCAGCCTTACGGCCCGGGCATCAGCGGTAGCGCGATGAAGTTCGATATCGTCTGGGATTACACCAAGGACGTCACCTTCGAAATGGTGGCGGATGGCATCGGCGACAACGAAGATGTCTATCAGGTTCTGGTGGTCGACAGCGCCGGCATCATGCGGGGGCTGATCACCAACCGCACTTCTTCGGGCGATGACGGCACCTTCAACACCGGCAACTTCTCGTTCAATAACGGCCTCAACGACGGTGAGGCCTACACGTTCGCCATAGTCCTGGTGAACCGCCAGAACGCTGAGAACATGGGGTCCATGACAGTCGACAACCTGCGTCAAGGCGGCGTGCTGCTCGGAACGCCGGGCGCGAGCACGACCGGTAGCGTCCATATCGACGTCACCCCGGTGAATGACGAGGTCACCGCCCAGGACATCAACGACCTGACCGTCGCCGAAGACAGCGACGGCCTGATCGTCCCGGTGTTCAGCGGTCCCAATGTCGACACTGGAGAAACCCTGACCGTCGCCAGCATCAACGGGGAAGCCTTCACCGGCGAGCCCGTGGCGATCACCGGCGGTGTGCTCACCCTGGTCGAAGGCCAGCTGGTCTTCACGCCGGACGCCGACTTCAACGGTGAGGTCAGCTTCTCCTACAGCCTGACCGACGGGACCTTCACTTCCGATGAGGCCGAAGTCTCGATCACCGTCACCCCGGTGAACGACGATCCGGTCGCGGAGAATGGTTCGGGGACCGCCGTCGAGGACACCCTCTACGAAGGCGCCCTGGCCGGTCTCGCCACCGACCTGGAAGGCGCGAGCCTGAGCTACAGCCTTGCGAGCCAGGCCTCGAACGGTACGGTCGTCATCGACCCGGTCACCGGCGGCTTTACCTACACGCCGGCCCTGAACTTCGAGGGAACCGACAGCTTCGAGTACACCGTCAGCGACGGGGCCGGCGGCTTCGACACCGCCACCTTCGAACTGACCGTAACCGGCGAGAATGACGCGCCGACCGCGGCCGCCCTGCAGTACGAACTGGACGAAGACGATGCCGAAGGCGTGGTCATCGATATCCTGGGCGACGCGGCCGATCCGGACACCGGCGACGAACTGTCGATCGGCAGCGTCAACGGGGTGGCCTTCGACACCGTCAATGGCGTCGATATCCTGGGCGGCCACCTGAGCCTGATCACCACGGGCGACAACGCGGGCAACCTGCTGTTCGTGGCCGACGCTGACTACAATGAGGCGGTCAGCTTCGACTACACGGTGACCGACGGTACGACCGAGTCAGACACGGCGACGGTCGATATCGACATCAACCCGGTCAATGACGCGCCGGTCGCGGCCGACATCACCACCTCCATGGACGAGGACGACGGCTCGATCACGATCGACCTGGCCGAGTTCGACGTCGATGGCGACGCCCTGACGGTGAGCCTCGGCCGGAACGTCCTGGAACTCGGCGATACGGTCCTGGTGTCCGGTGGTTCGGTGACCCTGCTGGCCGGAAACGACCTGCAGTTCACGCCGGACGAGAACTTCAACGGCGATGTTGATTTCGACTACGTGCTGTCGGATTCCGGCGAGACTGACACCGGCAACATCTTCGTCGATGTGAACCCGGTCAACGATCCGGTCGTCGCCCAGCCGTTCGAGCTGACCATGCTGGAGGACGCCGACGGCGGCCTGGTGATCCCGGTGACGGGTGTGGCCAATGTCGACGTCGAGACCCTGACGGTCGCCACGGTTGACGGCACGGCCTTCACCGGTACGCGCAACATCGACGGCGGGGTGCTCACCCTCAATGTCGATGGGAACCTGGTGTTCACGCCGGACCTCAACTTCGAGGGCGCGGCCAGCTTCATCTACAGCCTGACCGACGGCGAGTTCACCTCGGAAGAAGAGACGGTCGACATCCTCGTCAACCCGGTCAACGACGCCCCGACCCTCGAGGCCGAGCCCAACCGCTCGACCGACGAGGACACCATCATCACCGGCCAGGCGGCGACGCCGGTCGATGTCGATAGTGAGGACAGCCTCAGCTATGTGTTGCTGAGCGCGGCGGATGGTCTCAGCTTCGACACCCTCACCGGCGCCTGGACCTTCAACCCGACCGGCGTCTCGACCTACCAGGCCCTGCAGGTCGGCCAGACGCAGACGGTGTCCTTCACCTATGCGGCCTTCGACGGCGTCGAACAGTCCAACGCGGTGACGGTGCAGATCGCCGTCGCCGGACGGGCCGACGTGGTCAACGGCACGGCCGGTGGCGACGGCCTGGCGGGCAGCCAGTTCGTCGACATCATCAACGGCGAGGACGGCAACGACGCCATCAGCGGCATGGACGGGGATGACATCCTGTCCGGCGGCAATGGCGACGACGTCATCGGCGCGGGCCTCGGCAATGACCAGCTGACCGGCGGCGAGGGCGACGACACCCTCTCCGGCGACAAGGGCAACGACCTCCTTGCCGGCGGCCTGGGCGACGACTTCCTGATCGGCGGCAACGGCAACGACACCGTCACCTACGCCGCGGCGACCGGGCCGGTGAACGCCAACCTGGCCACCGGTTCGGCCACCGGCGAAGGCATCGACTTCCTGGTGCAGGTCGAAAACCTGACGGGCTCGGCGTTCGACGATACCCTGACCGGGTCCTCGACGAACAACCTGCTGGACGGCGGCGACGGCAACGACCTGATCGATGGCGGCAACGGCATCGATACGATCCACGGCGGCGCCGGCTCCGACAGCCTCTACGGCGGGGCTCTGGGCGACTTCCTGTTCGGCGGCGACGGCGACGACTTCCTGGTCGGCGGGCTGAACTCCGACACCATGACCGGCGGCCTGGGGGCGGACACCTTCATCGTCCTGCAGGAGTCGATCACGGGAACGATCGAGACCGACATCATCCTGGACTTCAACCAGGCGGAAGGCGACATCCTCGACGTCTCCGGCATCGACGCCAACAGCACCATGGCCGGCGACCAGGCCTTCACCTTCGTGGCCAGCCACACCAGCAACGCGGCGGGCCAGATGACGGCATCCCTGATCAACGGGATCACCATCCTGCGGTTCTATACAAACGCCGACAACACGGTCGACTACCAGATCCGCGTGACCGGGGATCACACCCTGGATCACGTGATCACCGCCGGCGACCCCGTCGGCACGGGCGGCTGGCTGCTCTAGGTCAGACACTGTCGGACGGCGCTCCCTCGCGCCGTCCGATGACCCCGGGGACTGCATACCCACCGGGGTCGATGGCGGCCGGACGGATTCATTTCCGTCCGGCCGCCATTTTGCGTTTCGGGGACCAGCCGGACCCCCTTGCAGGGTTCGGACATGGGATAATGGGTCTCCCGCTTCGATAAGGAGAGACCATGCAACCGGACATGAAACCCCCGCGCCCGACACCCCCGCCGCCGACCATCAACGACGCCCGCAAGCGCGCCGAGGAGGCCGACCGGCTGCGTCTGCGCCAGGGACGGAGCGCCACCTTCCTGTCGAACGCGCTGGGCCGCAGCCAGGGCGGGGTGGCGACCAAGGTGCTGATGGGCTGAACCCGGGACGCCGGCGGCCAGGGTCGCCGGCGTCCGCCCTTTCGACGTGCGGGGGCCGGAGCCGGGCGCGTGATTACTGTCCCTGTTGCGGGGCGGCCGTGGGATAATAGTCCTGCCGCTTCGATAAGCGATTTCAAAGAGAACAGACCACGGATGACGCCCGCTGAAGCTCCGGCGGCCTGCGGTCCCGTGCGCCCGGAGCGCGTCGCGCTCCTCAACCCCCAGACAGAGTCTCGCGATCACGGCTGATCGAGACGGGAGATCCAGATGACCGACAGTCGCGCCGAAGAGGTGTTGCGCCGCCAGGCCCGCATGGAGGCCGAACGGGCCCCGATGGACGGGATCTGTCAGGAGGTGGCCGAGCGGGTGCTGACCCGGCAGCGAGACTTCCAGGGACGGCAGAGCGGGGAGGCCGCCTGGCGTTCGGAAAAGATGTTCGACAGCACCGCGCCGCTGGCGCTCGACAAGTTCGCCGCCGCCATCGAGAGCATGCTGACGCCGCGCACCAGCCGCTGGCACGAGCTGGCCATCCATGACTGGCGAGACAGCAGGGACCGGCCGGCGCCGCTGCCCGACGCCGTGCGGGTGTGGCTGGGGCAGGTGAATGAGGCGCTGTTCTCGGCCCGCTATGCGGCGGGGGCCAATTTCGCGGCCCAGGCCCATGAGACCTATGTCGGCCTGGGCGCCTTCGGGAACGGCACGCTGTTCGTCGACGAGGCGCCGGCCGATGGCGTGGGTGGCGGGGGCCTGCGCTATCGCTCCATCCCCTTCGCCGAGACCTGGTTCGCCGAGAACTTCCAGGGCCAGGTGGACACGGTCCACCGCAAGTTCGAACTGACCGCCCGGCAGTGGGTGCAGCAGTTCGGGGAGGAAACGCCGGCCAGCATCCGGCGGGCGGCGGAGGATGAGCCGCATCGCAAGTTCGAGTTGATCCACTGTGTCGGACCGCGCGAGGACGCCGACTGGTCACGCAAGGACTGGCGGGGGATGGCGTTCGCCAGCTGGTATGTCAGTTTCGAGGGCCGTAAGCTCTTGAAGGAGCAGGGCTACCGGACCATGCGCTATGCCGTGGCGCGCTATGTGACGGCGCCGCGCGAGGTCTATGGACGCGGGCCGGCGATGACCATCCTGGCCGACATCAAGACGGTCAACCAGCAGCAGAAGACCCTGCTGCGTGTCGGCCAGATGATCGCCGAGCCGCCGATCCTGCTGTCGGACGAGGGCGGACTGTCAGCCTTCAGGCTGGCGCCGGGAACGATCAACCATGGGGCGCTGTCGCACGATGGCTCCGAACTCGTCCGCCCACTGAGCATAGGGGCGAACCTGCCGATCACGCTGGAGATGGTCAATCAGACGCGGGAGTCGATCAACCAGGCCTTCCTGGTCACCCTGTTCCAGATTCTGGTCGAGACGCCGCAGATGACGGCCACGGAGGCCATGCTGCGGGCCCAGGAGAAGGGGGCGTTGCTGGCCCCGGTGATGGGGCGGCTGCAGTCGGAGCTGCTCGGGCCGCTTGTGCAGGCCGAACTGGATATCCTGGCCGGGGCCGGCGCCCTGCCCGACATGCCGCCGGAGCTGGAGGGCCTTGCCGATGTGGTGACCGACATCGACTACACCTCGCCGCTGGCCCGGGCCCAGAAGAGCGACGAGGGGGTGGCGATCCTGCGGCTACTGGAGGATGCGGCGGCGGTCGGGCAGTTCGACCCGTCAGCCGTGAAGCTGATCAAGGGGCCGGAGACCCTGCGGCGGCTGGCCGAAATCCGTGGGGCGCCTGCAGGACTGCTGCGCAGCGAGGCGGACATGGCGGCGCTGACCCGGCAGGAGGCGGCGATGGCCCAGCTGCAGGCGATGCTGGGCGCCGCCGGCCAGGTGGCGGGGGTGGCGAAGGACGCGGCGGCGGCCGGGTTGCTGGAGGGGGGCTAGCGTCTCCGTCGCCGTACGATCCGGTAGAGCTAGAGCAGCCAGTCCGTCCAGTCGGCGGTGACGTCGCCGTTGATCTTGGCCTGGTACTCGGCCGTGCCGTTGCCGTCGATGTCCAGGCGGACGGTGGTGATGCCGGCCGCAAAGGTCAGGGTCATCTCGCCGGCGGTCTGCGTGAAGGCGGAAACGCGCTCGATGGTCCCGGCGAACAGGGCCGAGAAGTCCATGATGTCGCCTTCGGCGGCCGAGAAATCATAGATCTGGTCGGTTTCCAGGGCGCCGCTGAAGACATGGGCGACGGCGAAGGTGTCGGCGCCGGTTCCGCCGCGCAGCAGGTCGTTGCCGACGCCGCCGATGATGATGTCGTCGCCATCATTGCCGTTGATCGTATCGACGCCGGCCAGGCCCGAGAGGGTGTTGGCGCCGGCGTTGCCCTGCAGGTTGTTGGAGCCGGCGTTGCCGGTCCCGTTCGCATCGGTGGCGGCCTGAAGCTCGAGGGCCTCGATGTTGTCGGCCAGCACCCAGTCGAGCGTGGTGCGGACGATGTCGAAGCCGCCGCCGGCCAATTCGATGGTCTGGTCGCCCGCGTCGTCGACGATGTAGACGTCGTTCTCCGTGCCGCCGGTCATGATGTCGGCCCCGAGGCCGCCGTCGAGGTAGTCGTTGCCGGCCCCGCCGTTGAGGGTGTCGATGTCCGACTGGCCGTCCATACGGTCGTTGCCGGTCCCGCCGTTCAGCAGGTCAGCGCCCGTGCCGCCGTAGAGCTTGTCGGCGCCGTCGCCGCCGCTGAGCTCGTCGGCGCCGGTATCGCCAAAGAGGGTGTCTCCACCCAGTCCGCCGATCAGGTCGTCGGCCCCGTCGCCGCCGCTCAGAAGGTCGTTGCTGTCGCCGCCGTCGAGGATGTCGTCGCCCGCCAGGCCGCTGAGGGTATCCTTGCCGCCGCCGCCGCTGAGGTTGTCGTTGAGGGCGCCGCCGCTCGCGGAGTCGTCACCGGGCGTGCCGGCGTAGACGACAGGCGGCGGGGAAGATGTGCGGCCCAGAATGATGAAGGCGCCGCCGGACAGGAGACCATTGGG
>JAUMCZ010000285.1:0-34424 GCA_032122215.1 Caulobacter sp. | reverse complement strand
GCTCATCTGGCGATCGTCGGAAGCGCCCGGGATGACCTTGTCGCCATGGCCGGCCGTGGTCACCGGCCTGCTGCGGGGCCAGAGGCCCACCGCCGCCACCAGGGCGAGCCAGGGCAGCAGCCCCCAGGGCCGGCTCCGGGCATAGCCGGCGGCCTGGCCCGGCATGGCCCGCCAGTCGCGCCGCGCCGTCCAACCGGCCGCGCGGCCCGCGCCCTTGCCGAGCGCATAGGCGCCGCGACCGAGCACACCCGCCATCTTCGTTGAGGGTCTTTTGCGACCCCCGCCCTTGAACAAACCCATACAGCGCCTCCGAAAGGGCAAACACGCGGGGGCGCCGGGGGTTGCGGCGAGGCGGCGGCTTTGGCACTGAACGGCATGCGCGCTCGTGTCGACAGCCTCTATCGCCACCCGGTCAAGGGGTTCACCCCGGAGCCGCTGGAGAGGGCGGAGCTGGTCGCCGGCGCCTGTTTCCCGAACGACCGGTTGTACGCCGTCGAGGACGGTCCCAGCGGCTTTGACGCCGCAGCGCCGGGCCACGTCTCGAAGATGAAGTTCACCGTCCTGGCCAAGATCGCGCAGGTGGCCAAGGCCCGCACGGCCTATGACGACACGACCGGCGTCCTGACCGCCGGGGCCGAGGGCCAGGCCGATTTCGCCGGCGACCTGAACACGCCCGAGGGCCGGGGCGCCTTCGAGGCCTGGCTGGCCGCCCTGCTCGGCGAGGCCGCCACCGGCCCGTTGAACGTCATCGAGGGGCCGGGCGCCCACCGCTTCATGGACCACCCGCTGGGTCACGTCTCGATCATCAACCTGGCCAGCGTCCGCGACCTGGAGGCCAGGATCGGCCTGCCGATTGATCCGCTGCGCTTCCGGGCCAATCTCTATGTCGAGGGCTGGGACGCCTGGGCCGAGAACGACTGGGCCGGGCGGACGTTGAGCCTCGGCGGGGCGAGGGCGACCGTCTACAAGCCCATCGTCCGCTGCGCGGCCACGGCCGTGGACCCTACGACGGCGGAGCGGGATATCGACATCCCCGCCGCCCTGTTCGAGCATTACGGCCACGTCCTGTGCGGCATCTATGTCAACGTCACCGACAGCGGCGCGATCGCCGTCGGGGACAGTCTGGAAGTCCAATGACCAATCTCGTCACCGCCTGGAAGACTGCAACGGCAACCCTCAAGGCGGCCGGGGTCGATCAGCCCTCGATCGACGCCGGGCTGATGCTGCAGGCGGCGGCCGGCGTCACCCGCACCGACATCCTGACCGACCCCTACCGCGAGATGACCGCGGAGCAGCAGGCCACGCTGGGCGATTTCATTGGCCAGCGGGCCGGCCGCAAGCCGATCAGCCATATCCTCGGCCGCAAGGGGTTCTGGAAGATCATGCTGTCGGTCACCCCCGATGTGCTGACCCCGCGCGCCGACACCGAAAGCATCCTGGATGTGGTGCTGCCAGCCTTTCCGGAGGGCATGGCCTTCCAGATGCTGGATCTGGGCGTCGGCAGCGGGGCCATCCTGCTGGCCATCCTGGCCGAACGGCCGGCGGCCAGGGGCCTGGGGATCGACAGCTCCAGCGAGGCCCTGGCCGTGGCCAGGGAAAACGCCGCCAACCTCGACCTCAACAACCGCGCCGCCTTCATGCACGGCGACTGGACGGCGGGTCTGGGCGAGGCGCAGTTCGACCTGGTGGTCTCCAACCCGCCCTACATCCCGACCCGCGACATCGACACCCTGGACCCCGAGGTGCGCGATCATGAGCCGCGCCTGGCCCTTGACGGCGGCGCGGACGGGCTGGACGCCTATCGCCTGCTGGCGCCGGAAATCCTGCGGGTGCTGAAGCCCGGCGGCCTGTTCGCCGTGGAGATCGGCCATGACCAGTCGGCGGCGGTCGAAGCCCTGTTCAAGGCGGTCGGCGCCGACCAGGTTCGCACCACCAAGGACCTCGGCACGCGGGACCGTGTTGTCACCGGTTTCAAAAACCCCTTGGAAACAATCGGGTGAGGGGTTACATCCTGACTCGTTCCCTACCTTAAAAGCCGTACCGGGGTGACCTGAAACGGCGGGCGCGCGAGCCACGATGGGCTGCGAGCCGGGCGGGAACCCAAGGACCACTCCAACAGGACAGTCACGGACCAGACAGCGTCCGACACGTCACAAGGCAAGCTTCAGGGCTGGCGAAGGCCGGGCCCGGGCGACAGGAACATCATGAGAGATTTCAAGGGCATGAAGCGGCAGCGCGGCCGCAACCGGAACACCGGTAACAAGCCGCAGCAGCACAACGCCAACCGCGCCTACGACTCCAACGGACCGGAGGGCATCAAGGTCCGCGGGGCCGCCCAGAGCGTCTTCGAAAAGTACCAGCAGCTGGCGCGCGATGCGACGACCGGCGGCGACCGGGTGCTGGCCGAGAACTATCTGCAGCACGCCGAGCACTACTTCCGCCTGATCCGGGCCATCCAGCCCAACCGGCCGGTCACCGACATCATCGGGCGCGACGTCTACAGCTCCGGCATGGACATCGACTTCGAGGCCGAGCACGAAGAGCCGACCGAGGCCCAGATCGCCGAGGCCACCGAGAACAAGCCGGAACCCGAGGACGTCGAGGAGCGTCCCCGCTTCGAGAACCGCCAGAACAACAACCAGAACCGCGATGACCGCCCCCGCGACCGGGATCGCGACGGCTACCAGGGCAATCGCCAGAACAACAACAACCAGAACCGCGACCGCGACGACCGTCCGCGCGACCGCTGGCGCGACCGCGATGACCGGCCCCGCGATGGCCAGCAGGGCGGCCAGTCGCAACAGGTCCGCGATGACCGCCCGAGGGATCGCGACGGCAACCGTGATGACCGTCCGCGCGATGATCGGCCCCGCGACGACCGTCCCCGTGATGATCGTCCCCGTGATGACCGGCCCCGTGACGAGCGTCCGCGTGACGAGCGTCCGCGGGAAGACCGCTTCCGCGATCGCGATGATCGTCCCCGCGACCGCGACCAGCCGCGCGAGCCGCAACAGCAGCAACCGCGCGACGAAGCGCCCCGTGATGACCGCCCCCGCGAGGAGCGCGAACCGCGTCGCAGCCGCTACGAGCGTGATCGTCCCCGCGAGGAGCGCGCCGAAGCCCGCGAGACCCGCGACCCGCTGCAGGTGATCGAACCCCAGAGCACGCCGATGACCGCCGCGCCGCTCGCCCCCGAGCCCAAGCGCCCCTCGCCCCGCCTGCGTGGCCAGGACGGCGCCGTTTCGGAACTGCCCGGCTTCCTGTCGCGCTCGGCCCCCGCGCCGGCCGCCGATGTGGCCGAAGCCCCGGCCAAGCCCAAGCGCCGCCGCGCGCCCAAGAGCTTCGAGGGTGATCCGCCCAAGGGGAGCGACGAGGGCTGATTGCCCCCTCTTTAGGGCGTTACATTGGATGTCCCATGGCTAGTCTCCGGCCTGGTCCGGAGATCCCCCATGCGCGCCCTGTTGTTCGCCGCCGCCGTCCTCGCCGCCAGTCCGGCGCTGGCCCAGTCGTCGGTCAACGCCTGGCCCTATGAGAGCCCGGTGGGCCTGCTCGACTGCAAGCGCTACCCGGCCTACGCCGACGTCTATGCCGCCATCGCCGATACGCCCGCCGTGCAGGAGGCCTCTGCCGACCGGCGCGGCTTCTGCGTCTTTATCGGGGCGGCCGGGGAGGGGCCCTGGCGGCGCTACGCCATCGCCCAGTTCGGCGACGACCCCTACTGGTGCGGCTCGGCCGGCTGCCAGGTGCTGATCTGGGTCGAGGACCGTCAGGGCCGCTGGAGCCTGGCCACCGACGCCGCCATGACCAACAACGCCTTCGCCAAGGAGGAGGGCGGCGTCACCATCGACTTCTCCGAGGCGCGCGACGGGCTGCCGGGGCTCGGCATCCCGATGTACCGTCACAACAACGATCTGGAGCGCGTGCTCTGGGTGTTCGACCCGAAAAGCGGCGCCTACACCTGGGAGACGCCGCCGTCGGATTGATTTCCGCTAGCCAAAGACGGGCGGCCGGCGGTCCTTCCAGGGCATTTCCTTCTCCAGTTGTCCGGCCAGGCGATAGAGCGTCGCCTCGTCGGCGTAGCGGGCCGTGAACATCATGGCGATGGGCAGGCCGTCGGACGACTGGTGCAGCGGCAGGCTGAGCGACGGCTGGCCGGTGAAGTTGAACGGCGGGGTGAAGGGGAAGGTGGCCGACTGGGCCTTGTCGAAGGCCCGGAGGTCGTCGGTCAGGGTGTCGAGGAACTCGTGCTTCGGCGGCGTCGTGCCCAGCACCGGGGTGAGGTAGACGTCGAAGCTCTCGAAGTTGCGCAGGACCTCGCGGTTCATCAGGCGAAGCTGTTGCCAGCCCCACATGGCCTGATCGCCGGTGATGCGTTTGCCGGCCTCGTAGCCGCGCCGCGCCAGGCCCTCGATCTCGCCCTCGCCGGGCTCGCGGCCGAGTTTTTCCACCCAGCGGCGGACGCCGGCCGAGAAGTTGCTGGCCGAGACCAGGGCCTGGGCGCGGTAGAGGGTGCGATAGTCGACGCCCAGGCCCTGTTCGACGACCTCGTGGCCAAGCGCCTTCAAGGTGGCGGCGGTTTCGGCCAGTTTGGCGGCGACCTCCTCGCTGATCGGCTTGCCGTTCGGGGTCTCCGGCGACCAGAAGATCCGCAGCTTGCCGGGCGAGCGGCTGACCTCCTCAAGGTAGGGCCGGTCCTTGGCGGGGTGGGCGTAGGGGCTGGCGGGTTCGGGATAGCCGGTGGCGTCCAGCATGGCGGCGCTGTCGCGCACCGTCCGGCTGACCACATGATCGACCGAGAAGCCGATGGCGCGGTCATAGTCCTCACCGCCGTTGGGATTGCGGTCGCGGGTCGTCTTCATGCCGACCAGGCCGCAGCAGGCGGCCGGAATGCGGATGGATCCCAGGCCGTCGCTGGCGTGGGCCAGGGGAACCATGCCGGAGGCCGTGGCGCTGGCCGCGCCGCCGGAGGAGCCGCCGCTGATCCGGGTGGGGTCCCAGGGGTTTGAACATTTGCCGAGGCGCCGGCTGGTGGTGACGCCCGGAATGCCGAACTCCGGGGTGTTGGTCTTGCCGACCAGAACGACGCCGGCGGCGCGGTAGCGCCGGACCAGTTCGCTGTCGTCCTCGTCCGCGGCCACCTGCGCGAACATCGAGCCGGAGGTGCGGGGCCAGCCCTTCACCTGGGCGCCGAGGTCCTTGATCAGGAAGGGCACGCCCTTGAACGGGCCTTCGGGCAGGTCGCCGGCGGCAGTCTTGCGGGCCTCGTCGTATTCCTTGTGGACCACGGCGTTGAGGACGCCGTTGTGCTTCTCGATCCGCTCGATGGCGGCCTCGAGGATCTCGGCCGGCGAGGCCTTCTTCGACTTGACCAGGGCCGCCAGGCCCAATCCGTCATGCTCGGCGTAGTCGGCGAAGGCCATGTCTCTCTCCCGGTGTGTCGTGTTTTCTTCAGCTTGTCAGCGCGCGGCCAGGAACGCCAGCTTCTCGACCGGGCCCAGTGAGCCGGCGTCCCGCTTCAGGTCGGCGAACGCCCCCTCGGCGGCGTCCAGCGCGCCGTCGATGTCCTGCTCCGTCATCGCCGCGCAGAGGAACATGTTGTGCCAGGGGTGGACGTAGACGCCGCGCGCCAGCATGGCGCTCGACCAGGCAAAGCCGAGGCGCAGGTCGGGGTCATCGTCGAACAGGAACAGCGGCATGGTCTCCGGCCCGGTCTGGCGCAGGCCGAAGCCGGCCGCCGAGGCGCGCGCGTTGAGGCCGGTGCGCAGCCGTGTCCCCAGGCCCTGCATGCGCTCCAGATAGTCGGTCTCCCGCACCAGCCGCAGGGTCTCCAGCCCGGCCGCCATGGCCGCCCCGGCGTACCAGAAGCTTCCCGTCACATAGATGGAGGCGGCGGCCTTGCGGGCCTTGTCATTGCCGAGCAGGGCCGAGATCGGATGGCCGTTGGCGATGCATTTGCCCCAGGTCGAGAGGTCAGGCTCGACGCCGAGCACGGACCAGCTGCAGTCCCGCGCCACCCGCAGGCCGGCGCGAACGTCGTCGACCACCAGCAGGGCGCCGTGCTTGTCGGCCAGCTCCCGCGCCCGCCGAGCGTAGGCGAGATCCGGCGCGGCCTGGTCGACGAAGGCGTCGTGGCGGAAAGGGGCGGCGAAGATGGCGGCCAGCTCGTCGCCGGCCTCGGTGACGGCGGCTTCCAGGCTGGCGATGTCGTTGTAGGCGCAGAAATGCTGGTGGGCCCGGTCACTGGGGATCACGCCGCCCGGCCTTGGCGTGCACCAGGGCGCGGCCCCGTGATAGGCGCCCCTGGCCAGAACCAGGCCCTTGCGGCCGGTGTGGGCGCGGGCGGTCATCATCGCCATGGTGGTGGCGTCGGTGCCATTCTTGCAGAACATCGCCCAGTCGGCGTGACCGACCATCGCCACCATGGCCTCGGCCAGATCAACCATCAGGCCGGACGGACCGGTCAGGGCGTCGCCGATCTCGAGCTGGCGGACATAGGCGGCGTTGATCTCCGGCTGGCCGTAGCCGAACAGGTTCGGCCCATAGGCGCACATCAGGTCGAGGTAGCGTCGGCCGTCGGCGTCGGTCAGGTGGGCGCCGTCGCCGCCGCTGAAGAACTGCGGGTAGTCGTCGGGCAGCAGGCCGACCGACTGGTGGCCATACATGCCGCCGGGAATCACCGCCTCGGCCCGCGCCCGCAGGCTCCTGTCCACCGGACCGCTCATGTCCTCGCTCCCTTTGTTTTGGGAACGATACGCGACCTGCGGCCGCCGACAACTCACATCAGGCCGCGCGCCTGTTCGACGACGGCCAGGAAGAGCTCGACATTGGCCCGCAGGTTGTCGCGGTGAATGCCGCCGTCGAAGACCAGATAGCGGCTGAGGGTCAGCACTTTCGGCTCATCGGCCCGCACCTGCACGGCGGCGAAATCCAGCCGTTTGAGCGCCTCCTGGGCCTTGGCGGGCGTCTCGTAGGTCACGAAGGCCATCAGGGTCGCGCCGCGACAGCGCACGGCGTCGCAGGCGGCTCCCTGGATGACGAAGCCGGCGCCGGCGGCCGAACGGACGGCCACGACCGGGTCGCCGTTGTCGAGCCGGGCCTCCTGGATGACCGCCAGGCCCATCTCCTGGGCCAGCGCCTTCATCTGCGCCGGCGTCCAGGACGTGAGCAGCGGCGCGGGCGGCGCGGGTCTGGCCGGATCGGCCAGCGCCGGTCCGGTCAGCAGCATCCCGATCAGGAAAGCCACCGCCAGTCTGCTCAATCCCGAGCTGCTCAAGGATGACGCCTCAGCCAGGTCGCGGCGTAACCGCAGATCGGCACGATCTCCTCGCCCTTTTCCTTCGCATCGGCCTGGACGCCGCGCATCAGGCGGTCGCTCGTGCCCTGGCCGCGCAGGGGCACGGGGGAGAAGACATAGTCGATGTACAGCCGGCCGCCTTCGCGGCGGTAGTCGGCGTAAGCGGTCTGGCCCTGCTCGATCAGTTCGTAGCGACCAGCGGCGGTGTTGTTGGTGACGTTTGCCATGATGCCAATATAGCGCCTCGCGCCGCCGTCCGATCCCCGTTATCGTTGGTCAAAACCACCTCTCGGGGAAAAAATATGCGCACGGTTCTGGCTGGAGTTTCGCTGATCGGCCTTCTGGCCCTGACGGCCTGCGACAAGGGCGCCGACAAGGCGGATGTCGCCGGCGACGATTCCAAGCCCGCGGCGGCCGAGGCAAAGGCGCCGGAAGGCCCGCCCAGGCAGACCAACGGCCAGTGGGAGTACAAGAACACCATGGCCGGCCAGGCGATGGCGATGAAGATGTGCGTCGACGCGAAATCGCAGCAGGCGATCTCCTGGGTGAACCCCGGGGCGGTGGCCGAGGACTGCTCCAAGCGCGAGTACAGCAAGCTGCCCGACGGTGGATGGACCTTCTACACCGTCTGCCGGACGACCAAGGGCGGTGAGACAACCAGTTCGGGCGCCGCCAAGGGCGATTTCGCACGCAATTTCACGGTCCTGGTCACCGTCAAGACCGAAGGCGCGAGCAATCCCCGGGACAACGGCGTCTATGACATGAAGATCGACGCTGCCTACATCGGCCCCTGCCCGGCCGGGCAGCGGGGCGGGGACGTGGTCGGCCCTGGCGGCCAGATCGCCAACATCATCGATCTGGCCCAGAAGGCCGGGCGCTAGACCAGCTCAACAGCCATGGCGGTGGCCTCGCCACCGCCGATGCAAAGACTGGCCACGCCCTTCTTGCCGCCCCGCGCCTGCAGCGCGGCCAGCAGGGTGGCCAGGATGCGGGCGCCGGACGCGCCGATCGGGTGGCCGAGCGCGGTGGCCCCGCCGTTGACGTTCAACCGGTCGCGCGGGATGCCGAGTTCACGCTGGGCGATCATGGCGACCACGGCGAAAGCCTCGTTGACCTCGAACAGGTCGACGTCCTCGACGCTCCAGCCGGCCTTCTTCAGCACCTTCTGCATGGCCGGCACCGGGGCGGTGGTGAACAGGCCGGGCTCGTGGGCGTGGGCGGCATGGGCGACGATGCGGGCGACGATCGGCATGCCCAGCTTTTCGGCTACCGACTGACGGGTCAGCACCAGGGCGGCGGCGCCGTCGCTGATCGAGCTGGCATTGGCGGCGGTGATGGTGCCATCGGCGGCGAAGGCGGGCTTCAGGGTCGGGATCCTGGCGGCGTCGCCCTTCGGCGGCTGCTCATCCTGGCTGATGGTCTCGACGCCCTTGCGGGTCTTGACCTCGACCGGAACGATCTCGGCGTCGAAGGCCCCGGAGGTGATCGCCTTCTGGGCCCGGCTCAGGCTCTCGATGGCGTAGGCGTCCTGGTCCTCGCGGGTGAACTGATAGGTGCGGGCCGAATCCTCGGCGAAGGCGCCCATCAGCTTGCCGGGGGTGTAGGCGTCCTCCAGGCCGTCGAGGTACATGCTGTCCTTGATCGCATCATGGCCGATGCGGGCCCCGCCGCGATGCTTGGTCAGCAGGTAGGGGGCGCCCGACATGCTCTCCATGCCGCCGGCGATGATGATGTCGGCGCTGCCGGCCGCAAGGGCGTCGTGCGCCATGATGGCCGCCTGCATGCCGCTGCCGCACATCTTGTTGACAGTGGTCGCTTCGACGCCCAGCGACAGGCCGCCGCCCAGACCCGCCTGACGCGCCGGCGCCTGGCCCAGACCGGCCGGCAGCACGCACCCCATGATGATCTGCTCGACCTGATCGCCGGCGATACCGGCCCGGTCCAGCGCCGCCTTGACCGCCGCCGCGCCGAGGTCGGTGGCCTTCACGCCCGACAGCGCGCCCTGGAAGCCGCCCATCGGGGTGCGGGCGAAAGAGGCGATGACGACCGGGTCTTTGGGGGAGTCGGATGACATGGCGATGTCCTTGGAATTCAGGCGAGGTTCAGGCGCGGGCTGTCATTTGAGGCATCAAGAGGCCCTCGGCAAGTGCGCCGGGAGCCTAGTGGGCCTGCTGCACGTTCAGTCTGGCCCCCTGCACAGGAGTTACATGATGCTCAGGCCCGTTCTGCTGCTGTCCGCCGCCTTCTCGGCCCTGGCTCTGGCCGCCTGTAACCAGGAAGCGACCCCGAAGACCGAGATTCCCAAGACCGATGTCGTCGTCGTGGCGGAGGCGGATGACATCGCGCCGTCCGCCGAGGCCCTGCCTGAAGCCGCGCCCGCCGCCCTGGCCCCGGCCGCTGCGCCCGCCGCCCGCCGGGACTACTGGTCGGACGTCCAGAAGGTCGACCGGGACTATGGCGACGAGGCCCCCGACTACGCCTACGACTACGGCGAGTCCGAACCCGCCTACTGGGAAGAGGAAGACGGCGGCCGTCGCTATCTGGAGCGTCTCTCCGGCGGCGGCGAGCGCTGGTACTACTATCGCCAGGGCGAGGAGCAACCCTACTTCGTCCGCGACCCGGACTATGGCTATGCCTATGACGCTGGCCAGCTGGTCGTGCTCTACGACTCGGGCGGTCGTCGCCTCGACCGGGACGCCGCCTATGGCCGACGCGACTACGCCGGACGTTATCTGGCCCGGGCCCGTGACCTGAGGCGCGCCCAGGCGCAGGCCCAACGCAAACAGGTGGCGGAGGCGGAATGGCGCCAACGCGAACAACAGGCCGAGGCGGCTCGCCGCCAGGCCGAGGCGCGTCGCGAGCGCGCCGAGGATCGCCGTGACGACCGCCGCGATGACCGGCGCGACCGGATAGAGGATCGCCAGGACGGCGGCCCGCCGCCGCCGGTGATCGTGCCGCCCAGGCCCGATGACCGTGGCGATCGTGGCGATCGTGGCGATCGTGGCGACCGGGGCGACCGGGGCGACCGGGGCGATCGGGACAGGGGTGACCGGGGCGGCGATCGCAAACCGCCTGTGGTGACGCCTCCGACCCCGACGCCGCCTCCGGTCAGACCGCCGGCGCCCAAGCCCCAGGTCGATCCCCGCGCCGCCGCCGAGGCCCGCAATGCCGAGGCTCGCAAGGCCGCCGAGGCCCGAAACGCGGCGACACGTCAGGCCGCTGTCGCCAAACAGGCGGAAGCCAAGGCTCAACGTGACGCGGCCGCCGCCGCGCAAGGCAAACAGACGGCCGAAGCGCGCAACGCCGAAGCCCTCAAGGCCGCCGAGGCCCGCAACGCGGCGACGCGTCAGGCTGCAGTCGCCAAACAGGCGGAAGCCAGGGCTCAACGCGACGCAGCCGCCGCCGCGCAAAGCAAGCAGACGGCCGAAGCGCGCAACGCCGAAGCCCGAAAGGCGGCGGAAGCGCGCAATGCCGCCACACGCCAGGCGGCGGTCGCCAGGCAGGCCGAGGCCAAGGCCCAGCGCGACGCAGCCCAGGCGGAGGCGCGCGCCAAGGCCGCTGCTGACAAGGCGGCAGCCGCCAAGGCCCGGGCCCGGGAACTGGCTGCGCCCAAGGCCGAGGACCGTCCGGGCGCCGCCCCGCAGTAGTCCCGCAAAGCCCACGCCGACGATCATCGGCGTGGGTGAGCGGCGTCCGGGAGGTAGTCCTTAAAAGAAACCCCCTTGTCTTCCGCCCCCGGAAGGCACAATTTGACGGTCATGGGCCGAACCGCCGATTATTCCCGTCAGAGCTGCCCGATCGCCGCCACCCTGGAGGTCGTCGGCGATCCCTGGACCCTGCTGATCCTGCGCGACGCCTTCAATGGCGTGCGCCGCTTCGAGCAGTGGCAGGACCGGCTGGGTGTCGCCCGCAACGTGCTGGCCTCGCGCCTCAAGGCGCTCGTCGCCCACGGGGTGCTTGAGCCCCGCCAATACTCCGAGCGGCCGCCGCGCCAGGAGTATCTGCTGACCAACAAGGGCCGCGAGCTGCGCCCGGTGCTGCTGACCCTCTATGACTGGGGCGAGCGCCACATCTACGGCGAGGGCCAGGGCCCCAACCACATGACCCACAATGGCCACGCCTTCCGGCCCAAGCTGGTCTGCGCCACGTGCGACGAGGTGGTTGGCGACCGCGACCTGCGCCGCGTCGACCAGCCGTCCGACCATCCGACAGTCGGCGAGGCCTTGGCCCGGGCGGTCGCCTGAACCGCCGCCTGACAGCGCTGCTTCCAGTCGTCTTGCTCGGGGCGGCCGGCCTGCCCGCCTTTCCCGTCCTTGCCGCCGACTGCTGGTTCGAGAACGGCGCCGTGGTCGCGCCGGCCAGCGTGGCCGGAATCGCCGGTGACTATCTGATCGACCCCAGCGCGCCGCAGACCCTGATCCACGAGACCCGCGCCCGGAGCGAGGGCATCGTCACCACTGATCTGACCGCGCCGGTGCGCCTCGCCGGCCTCAACCTGGCTGGCCTGGCGGTCAAGGTGGTCGACCTGGACATCCGGGCCCCTGGCTTTGACACCCCCATCGCCGGCGTCATCGGGGCCGACGCCCTGGCGGGCCACGTGGTTGACCTCGACTTTGCCCCTTGCCGCGTGCTCATCGATGGCCCCACTCGCCGCCGCCCGAATGGCCGGGTGATCCCGTTGACGCTGGTTGGCGGCGTGCCGACCGTGCGGGCCGCCGTCTCCGATGACGACCGGGCGGTCGCCGGACAGTTCGCGGTCGATTTCGGTTCGGCCGGCAAGGTCCGGCTCAGCGACCGGATCGCCGCCTTCCGGCCGGCGCGGGAGGGTTATGACGCTATGGCCCGCAACGAAGCGCGCGGGCGCCTGCGCGCCTTCTCCTTCCAGGGGGAGCTCAGCGAGGAGACGCCGTCCGGGCTGATCGCCGGGCTCGATCCGGCCGTCACCGGCTCGATCGGCACAGGGGAGTGGTCGCGCTGGACGGTGCGGCTGGATCTGTCCCGCCGGAAGCTTACCCTCTTCACCCGATAGAACCCGCCAGCCGCGGCGGGATCATAGGCAGAGCAAGGCCGGCCTCAGGCGGCGCTCAGTTGCGCGGCCGCATGACGTTCGGCTTCATCCGCGGCCCAGGACAGGGCCTCGTACAGCATCGTGGCCTGGATCGGCTTGGACACGTGGGTGTCCATGCCCGCCGCCAGATACTGGCTGACATGATGGGCCATGGCGTTGGCGGTCAGGGCGACGATGGGGGTTCGGCGGCGGCCGCTTGAAGCCTCGGCGTCGCGAATGGCGCGGGTGGCGGCGACGCCGTCGAGGACGGGCATCTGCACATCCATCAGGATGACGTCCCACTCGTCGCTGGTCCAGGCGTCGACGGCGGCCTGGCCATCGTCGACGAGGGTCGGCGTGATGCCGACCTGGGCGAGCAGGGTGGTCAGGACGATCTGGTTGACCCGGTTGTCCTCGGCCGCCAGCACGCGGAGGCCGAGCGGCGCGGCCTCCGCCTCGGTCGTGGCCTCTGGCGCCGCCGCATCCTCGTCGCCCAGCCGTTTGAGTGGCAGGTGAAGGGTGAAGGTCGAGCCGACGCCGGCGTAGCTGGTGACGGCGATCTCGCCGCCCATCAGCAGGGCGAGCTCATGGCAGATGGACAGGCCCAGGCCCGTGCCGCCGAATCTGCGGGTTGTCGAACTGTCCAGCTGGTCGAACTTGCCAAACAGCTTGCCGAGGTTCTCCTGCGAGATGCCGACGCCGGTGTCGGTGACGCGGATGTCCAGCCGCCCGTCGTCGTAGGCCGCCTCGATCCGGACCTGGCCGTCCTCTGTGAACTTCACGGCGTTGGAAACCAGGTTGTAGAGAATCTGCCGCACCCGGGTCGGATCGCCCAGGTAGCAGCCGGCCGCCGATCCCAGATCCATCACCAGGGTCACCCCTTTGGAGCGGGCCAGGTCAGCGAAGGCCGAGCAGGCGGTGCCGGCGACGCCGCTGAGCTGGAAGGGGATCTCCTCGATCTCCAGCTTGCCCGCCTCGATCTTCGACAGGTCGAGCACATCGTTGAGGATGGCCAGCAGGGCCTCGCCCGATTGCTGGATGATGGCCAGACGCTCGCGCTGCGCGTCGTCCAGGCCGTCGGACGCCATGGCCTGGGCCATGCCGAGCACGCCGTTCAGGGGCGTGCGGATCTCGTGGCTCATGGTCGCCAGGAAGGCGCTCTTGGCGGTGCTGGCGGCGTCGGCCTGGCTGCGGGCGACCTTCAGCCGCCGGCCGCTGCGGAACAGCAGAACAGCCGCGAGGCTGGCGCCGAGTGTCAGCAGGACGCCGAGCGCGATCACCCAGCCCTGGGCGCGGACGGCGGCTTTCGTGAGCTCTGTCTGCTTGCGGGCGCTGGTCAGCTGGGTCTCCAGCGAACCAGTGATCTGGCGCACCCCGCCGTAGATGTCCTGCGAGGTCTGGAAGCGCTGGGTCCGCTCGTACTGCCGGAACAGTTCGAAGGCGGCCGCGCCGTCCCCTTTCGCCAGCAGAAGCTCGGCCTCGATCTGCGGCAGACGCTTGAAGGCCGCCGCATCGAAGCGCTGGGAGGCCTGGAGTGCGCGCAGGGTCTCCAGATCGCGGGCCGCCAGCGCCGGCCGGCCCGAGCGGGCGCTGGCGATGGCGCGCATCGGCAGAAGTCGGGGGGCCAGCAGGCCGGTGTCCTCGATCGGCTGGGTCAGGCTGCCGGTACATTGCAGAACCTCGGCGGGCCCGCCGAAGGCCTCGGCGTACATGCCGCACAGATAGGCGTCCCAGGCGCGCAGGTTCTCGAGACCGGAGTTGACGGTGAGCTCGTGGTGCACGGCGACCAGTTTGCGGGCCTGGGCCTTGTCGCCAAGGCGGATGGCCAGGTCGCCGAGATTGTAGACGGCGTCGAAGTCGGGCCGGGGCCAGGAAGCTTCCGCGAACTCGAACTGCGCGCGCTGGAAGGCCCGGGCGCTGCCGTCCAGATCGTTGAGGCCCATCAGGGCGATGCCGATGGTTTCCCAGATCTCTGATCCGGCGGCCCTGGCGTCGGCGTCCTTCTCGTCGATCAGCAGTTCGGTTTCATGGAGCAGCTTCAGGGCGGCTCCGGTCTGCTGGCGGTTGAGCAGCACTGTCGCCCACAGGGTCTGGGCGCGGGCGCGAACGTACCAGTCGTTGCTGGCCGTCTGGCGCGATTCCAGGTCGGCGACGGCGGAGGGGTCGCCCTGGTTCATGCGATCGGCGACGCGGTTGAGGTCGGCGATGGTCAGGTAACGATCGTCGCCCAGCAGCCGGGCCTGTTCGGCCATGGCCTCGTTGTAGCGGTTGAAGAGGTCGAATTCCGACTGGTTGCGGAACACGGTGGCGACGTAGTTCAGCCGCCGCAGCGCATCGCGGTCCTTGCCCTTCATGGCCGCATCGCCGAACCGGCGCAGGTCGGCGAAGCTGGAGGACTCGGCCCGTCCCTCGATGGCCGTGGCCAGCTGGGCCGGACTCATGGACTGTCTGGCGATGGCCGGGGTTCCGGCCATCACGAGCAATGCAGCTAGTCCGCAGATGATGGCCCGCATGGACGCCCTTCGGAAACAGCCCACCACTTGCCACCAAAGGGGTTGAGATTCCGTGATCGTCTCTCCCGCACAAGCCTTCGGCGGCCCAACGAAAAAGGGCCCGGATTGCTCCGGGCCCTTCGTCATTGTGAGTGCTGGAGAGCCTTAGTGGCTCTCGTTCTTCCAGACCTTGCGGTAGCTGGCGTAGAGCAGGCCGCTGAACAGGAAGAGGTAGATCAGCACGGCCAGGCCCATTTGCTTGCGCTCTTCGAGCTTGGGCTCGGCGGCCCACATCAGGAAGGCGGCCACGTCGACAGCCTGCTGGTGCGCGGTCGACTTGGTGCCGTCGTCGTAGGTCACCTTGCCCTCAGCCAGTTGCGGCGGCATGGCCACGAAGCCACCCGGAGGGGCCTTGTGCTTGTCACCGGTCCATCCGGCCGAGACGTCGCCCGGGAAGTAGCTGTTGTAGTACTGGCCGGCCGGAACGGTCAGGCCCTTGGGCGGGGCTTCGAAGCCGATCAGGAAGGCGGCCAGGTATTCAGGACCGCCTTCGCGACCCTTGGCGATCACCGACAGGTCCGGCGGCAGGGCGCCACCATTGCCGGCGCGGGCCGCGTAGTCGTTCTTGTACGGCGAGGGGAAGCGGTCGGCCGGGACGGCGGGACGGGTGATGTCGTCGCCGGTCTCGGTGTCGATGTCCGGCACCTGCATCTCGGCGGCCAGCGCCTTGACCACCGGGTTGTCGTTCGGGTTGCCGTACTTCTTGTCATAGAAGGGGCCGCCCTTGTCGCCGAGGTTCCGGAACTTCAGCAGCTTCATCGCGTGGCAGGCGGCGCAGACCTCGCGATAGACCTTGTAGCCGCGTTGCAGCTGGGCCTGGTCGAACGTCCCGAAGGGACCTTCGAAGCTGTAGGCGATGTCGTGCGGGTGCTTGGCCGCGCCGGCCGCCAGGGCGGGAGCCGCCACCAGCGTCGTCAGGGCCGCCGCGATCAGGGTGAGTTTGCGCAGCATCTGAGGCTCAGCCCTTCTTTTCGGCGTCAGCCGTGGCGCCCGCGGGCGTCGTGGCAGGATGGGACAACGCCGGAGAGGCGATGGTTTCCGGTGTCGGCAGCGGGGTCTCGATGAGGCCCAGAAGCGGCATGATCACCAGGAAGTAGGCGAAGTAGTAGAGGGTGGTGAGGCGCGACAGCCAGACCCAGCTGTTCAGGTCGCTCTCGAGGATCTTGATGGTCTCGAGACCGGGGATCACCTGGTCGTCCGGCAGCTTGGCGCCGCAGAAGCCGAGGATGACGCAGACCACCACCAGGATGATGAAATAGAGCTTGGCCATCGGACGGTAGCGCATGGAACGCACCTTCGACGTATCGAGCCAGGGCAGGGCGAACAGCACGCCGATCGCGCCGAACATGGCCACAACGCCCATCACCTTGTCCGGCACGGCGCGCAGGATGGCGTAGAAGGGCAGGAAGTACCATTCGGGCACGATGTGCGCCGGGGTCACCAGCGGGTTGGCCTCGATGTAGTTGTCGGCGTGGCCAAGGGCGTTCGGCATGTAGAACACGAAGACCGCGAAGAGGATCAGGAAGACGCTCATCGCGAAGCCGTCCTTCACCGTCGCGTACGGGGTGAAGGGCAGGGTGTCGTGCTTCGACTTGGGGTCGATGCCGGTCGGGTTGTTCTGGCCGACCACGTGCAGGGCCCAGACGTGCAGGACAACGACGCCCGCGATCATGAACGGCAGCAGGTAGTGCAGCGAGAAGAAGCGGTTCAGCGTGGCGTTGTCGACGGCGAAACCGCCTTGCAGCCAGGTCAGGATCGGGCCGCCGACCACCGGGATGGCCCCGATGATGTTGGTGATCACGACCGCGCCGTGGAAGGACATCTGACCCCAGGGCAGGACGTAGCCCATGAAGGCGGTGGCCATCATCAGCAGGTAGATGACGCAGCCGAGGATCCAGAGGACCTCACGCGGCGGCTTGTAGCTCCCGTAGTACAGCCCGCGGAACATGTGCAGGTAGACCGCGATGAAGAACATCGAGGCCCCGTTGGCGTGGGTGTAGCGGATCAGCCAGCCGTAGTTCACGTCGCGCATGATGTGCTCGACGGAGGCGAAGGCCCCGCTGGCGCTCGGCGTGTAGTGCATGGCCAGCACGATGCCGCTGACGATCTGGACCGCCAGGCAGAGGCTGAGGATGCCGCCGAAGGTCCACCAGTAGTTCAGGTTCCGCGGCGTCGGGTAATCGACGAAGCTGTCCCAGACCAGGCGGGTGACCGGAAGGCGCTGGTCGAGCCAGCGGGTGATGCCGGATTTCGGCTCGTAGGTTGAATGTCCGCTCATCGTCAGCCGATCTTGACCTTGGTGTCGGAAAGGAAGGCGTAGTCCGGAACCACGAGGTTCGTGGGCGCGGGGCCCTTACGGATGCGGCCGGAGGTGTCGTAGGTCGAGCCGTGGCAGGGGCAGAACCAGCCGCCGTACTCGCCGCCGCCGACCGTGGGCACGCAGCCCAGGTGGGTGCAGCTGCCGACGAGGATCAGCCACTGGGCCTTGCCTTCCTTGTGGCGCTGGGCGTCGGCCTGCGGGTCCTTGAGGACGGCAGAGTCGTCGCGCACGGCGGCGTCGATCTGGGCCTGCGTCCGGTTGCGGATGAACAGGGGCTTGCCGCGCCAGTTGATCGTCACCTGCTGGCCGGCCTCGATCTTGGTCAGGTCGTGTTCGACGCTGGCCAGGGCGAGGGTATCCGCCGAGGGGTTCATCTGGGTGACCAGAGGCCAGGCTATCGCGCCAACGGCGCCGGCGGCGCCGGCGATGGCGGCGATATGGATGAAGTCGCGCCGGGACGGATCGTCACCGGCTTCAGTGGAATGAACGGCGCTGTCGGCCACCTGCAGGTCACCCTTCGCAATCGCCGACCCAAGGAGAGGTCGGCCAGGAAAATCCCGGGCGTTGCTGCAGCCTCCGCGAAGCGTACGGCAGGCGCACGCGATTCGACGGGCCGCCCCAGCAAGGTCCCGTGGCCGGATCGCTTAGAACCTACCCGGCCCTTTTTCAACCGGCCTTGGCGCGAAAAGGCTGTTGATCCGGCCAGGGCGCAAAGAATCGCCGTGCTCAACTTGTGCACGGCGCGGCGTGGACGCCGGCCAAGGACCCTGTAAAAGGTCGCGCCATGACCGACGCCGCCCTGCTCGAAACCCGCAAACAGACCGCCCGCGCCTGGTTCGAGGGCCTTCGCGACCGGATAATCGCCCGTTTTGAGGCGCTGGAGGACAGCGCCCCCGCCGATCTCTATCCGGGCGCGCCGGGACGGTTCGAGAAAAAGCCCTGGGATCGCCCGGCCGGCGGCGGCGGGGTGATGTCGATGATGCACGGCCGCTTCTTCGAAAAGGTCGGCGTCCACACCTCGGTGGTGTTCGGAACCTTCACCCCGGAGATGGCCAGGACCATGCCCGGCGCCGAGGAGGACCCTCGCTTCTTCGCCACCGGCGTCTCGCTGATCGCCCATATGCACAGTCCGCGCGTGCCGGCGGTGCATATGAACACCCGCTTCATCTGCACGACGAAAGGCTGGTTCGGCGGCGGCGCCGACCTGACGCCCCTGCTCGGCTACCAGCGCCAGCAGGACTTCCCCGACGCCATCGACTTCCACGCCGCCTTCAAGGACGCCTGCGACAGGTTCGATCCGGAGTGGCACGCCAAGTACAAGGCCTGGTGCGACGAGTATTTCTTCCTGCCGCACCGCAATGAGCCGCGCGGTATCGGCGGCATCTTCTACGACCACCACGACAGCGGCGACTGGGACCGCGACCTCGCCTTTACGCAAGCCGTCGGCGAGGCCTTCCTGGGCAGCTATCCGGCCATCGCCGAGACCCGGATGCACGAGCCGTGGACGGCGGAGGAGCGCGAGCAGCAGTTGGTCCAGCGCGGACGCTACGTCGAGTTCAACCTGCTCTACGACCGCGGCACGATGTTCGGGCTGAAGACCGGCGGCAACATCGAATCGATCCTCAGCTCGATGCCGCCGACGGTGAAGTGGCCGTAGCCTAGAAGCACATCCCCTGCGTCACGGCCTTCAGGCGCTCAACGGCCGCCAGCTTGTCGTCCATGAAGTCGTTGTCGATCCACCACTCCTCGACCTCGCGCATCACCTCGCCGACCATCGGGCCCTTGGGCACGCCGGCGGCCAGGATCTCGTCGCCGGTCAGCGGGAAGGCCGGCGGGGTCCAGGTTTCGGCCAGGGCCAGCAGGCCGCGCCACTGTGAGGTGGTCGAGGGCCGGGTCGAGGCGGCCCAGCCCAGCTTGATGCGATCGGTGAAAGCGCGAAGCCCGATCTTGTAGACCGTGCGCCGGGCCTCGCGCGGGCTCATCCAGGAGACGATGCGCGGCTCCTTGCCGGCCGCCTCGATCAGGCGATCCTTGAGGGCGTTCGACAGGCGCAGGCGCTCGGCCGTGTCGCGGGCGATCACGGCGTCGTCGGGCAGCAGGGCGGCCAGGCGAATCTCGGCGTCGTTTTCGAACAGTTGCTCGGTCTGGATCGCCACCAGGGTCTCGAACCGGGTCAACGCCTTGACCTGCGGCAGCACCGAGGACAGCACGCTGGTCGCCGCCATCAGCCGCAGGGCGGCGCGGGGGTCCTCGGCGGCCAGCAGCTTCAGCAGCTCCTTCTGCGTGCGCTCGGCGGCGCGGCCGGACAGCATGCCCTTCAGCGCCTTGCAGGCGGTCAGGGCCGCCTGGTCCGGGTCGCCCTTGCCGTACCAGGCATGGAAGCGGAACCAGCGCAGGATGCGCAGGTAGTCTTCGCGGATGCGGGTCATCGGATCGCCGACGAAGACGATGCGGCCGGCCAGGCAGTCGGCGATCCCCTCGCCGGTCGGGTCGAACAGCCGGCCGTCGGCATCGGCGTAGAGGGCGTTCAGGCGGAAGTCGCGACGCTCGGCGTCCTCGGCCCAGCTCTTGGTGAAGGACACCACGGCGCGGCGGCCGTCGGTCGAGACGTCCTTGCGCAGGGTGGTGATCTCGTAGGGTCGCCCCTGGCTGATGCCCGTGATCGTGCCGTGGTCGACGCCGGTCGGCACGACCTTCAGGCCCGCCTGCTCCAGCGCCTCGGTGACCTGGTCGGGGGTCAGGGTGGTGGCGATATCGACGTCGTCGATCTCGGTCTTCAGCAGGGTGTTGCGAACGCAGCCGCCGACGAAGCGGGCGCAACCGGCGAAGCCCTTGGCCTCGAGCGCCTCGATCACCGCCACGGTGGCGGGCAGGGTCATCCAGGCGGGCTGGCCGATACTGTCGGGGAGTTTGGACATGGAGGATGGAATAGACGCCGTGTTGCGAACTGCAAAGGCGCTATCGGCCTACCAGGCCAGCAACTTCAAATCCGGAATGTCACGAAAGTCGTCGGGGTTGAGGGTGACCAGGGTGGCGTCTTCGATCAGCGCCTGGGCGGCGATCATGCGGTCAGCCATCTTTCGGCGGGAAAAGCCGCAGGTCTCGATGATCGTTCGATAGATGTCGGCGGCCTGATCATCGAAGGGAACCGTTGAAAGGACGCTCAACAAGGTGTCGAGCCGCTCGCGGCGGACCCCGGTCTCGGCAGGGATTCTATGGACGCCGCCTTCCAGTTCGATCCTGGTGATGATCGACAGGACTACAGGCCCCTTCAGTTTCTGGACCCTGTTCGTGACCTCCGGCGCACCATCGCGAAGATCAATGGCTACGCTGGTGTCCAGCATGAACATCGGTCAGAGGCCTTCCCGGTCTGGGAAGATATCGGGGTCCCGAATCTCGATCTCGCTCGGAACAGGCAGTTCCCGGAGCCGCTGGATCATTTCGCTGATGGATGGGCGCTTGCGGGAGATCGTGATCACATCGCGGTTGCGAACAACGGTGACTTCGACGCCGATGCCGAAGCCGACATCCTTGGGCAGGCGCACGGCCTCGCTATTGCCGCTCTTGAAGGTCTTGCTGGTAATCGCGTTCATATCGCCATCTCCGTATCTACCAGTGTATACGAACGCGCTGCAAAATCCAGATCAGGCCACCGCCGCCCCGTAAAGCCGATCGTAGAGCGCCCGCAGCATCCCGGCCGTCGCGCCCCAGATCAGCTCGTCCTCCCAGGTCATGGCGTAGAAGCGCCGGCGGCCGCCTTCCGGGAGGTCGTAGTGGCGTTCCTCGTAGTTGGCCGGGTCCATCAGGAAGCCGAACGGGGTCTCGAAGATGTGGGCTACCTCCGCCTCGCTGGCGACCAGGGGCAGATCGGGGGGCAGGAAGCCGACCACCGGGGTCACCAGATAGCCTGTACCGGTCCTGTAGGGGGTGGAGAGCCCCGCGAGGGTCACGTGGGCCCGGTCCAGCGCGATCTCCTCCTGCGCCTCCCGCAGGGCCGCCTCGACGGCTGTCTCGCCAGGATCCATGCGGCCGCCGGGAAAGGCGACCTGGCCCGAATGGCGGCGCAGGGTCGAGGACCGGCGGGTCAGCAGCACCGACAGGCCTTCGGGCCGCTCGATCAGCGGCACCAGCACGGCGGCCGGGGTGACGAGGATGTCGCCCGGATCCATGTCCGGGTTCAGGTCGAAGTCGGACTGGTAGGGCCGCCCCGTCCCGCCATCAGCGATGGGGTCGAGATGGTGGCTGATCCACGCGCGCAGGTCTGCGCCGGGCTTCACGTCAGGTGCGCTCCGACGGGACCGACGGGGAAGACCGCGCCGTCGCTGGTGACGGCCAGCACCGGGCCTTCGGCGGTGTCGTGCTCGGTCGCCATCTCGACCAGTTCGTAGAAGACCGGGCGGGCGATGCGCGCCTCCAGGCCCCGGCGAACGTGGACATAGGGACGGGGCTCGCCGGTCTCGGGATCGACCTCGACGCGGATGGGATTGTCCGGGCCGGCGATGACCTCGTCGCCGACATTGGTCAGGAATTTCAGATTGTCGCCCTCGCGGTCGACCCGCACGGCGATGAAGGGCGCGTCCTCGACGGTGATGCGCATCTTCTCGACGGGCGTGACCAGGTGGAAACCGTCCGGGTCCTTGCGCAGGACGGTCGAGAACAGGCGGACCAGCGCCTCGCGGCCGATCGGCGAGCCTTCATGGAACCACAGGCCGTCCTTGCGGATGACGATGTCGATGTCGCCGCAATGCTCCGGATTCCACAGATGCACCGGCGGCAGGCCCTTGGGGCCCGCGGTTTTGGCGGCGGCGACAACGCTTTCCAGGCCGGGGGGAGAACTCATGCCTGCGATGTAGGGGACTTCCCCGCGGGCATTCAAGGGCGGCCTCAGGCGGAGCCGATATCCTCGGCGGCGTAACGACGGACAGAACCGCGGGCGATCATGGCGATCTGGGCCTCCTCCATGCCTGATCCCCGGAAGCCCTCCAGCGCCTCCACCGACTGCCAACGTTCGAAGATATTGACCCGGTCGGGCTCGGCGACATCGGCCGAAACTGCGAAGTCGAGACAGCCCTCGGCGGCGCGGGCCTCCTCGATGGCGGAGCGGGCGAGATCGAGGAAGGCCTGGCGCTGGCCGGGTCTGATGTGGATCGATCCGGCGACGATGATCATGGGTCGGGTCCTTTGCTCTGCTGTCACCGGCGCGCCTGCCCTGTCAGTCCCGCGACTCGACCGGCAGGATCTTCATCTGCGTCTGGCTGGCGGCCAGCGATCGCATGGCTTTCACGAACGCCAGCGAGCCCGGGACCTGGAAGTGGGCTTCCAGCGTCGCGCGATCCTGCCATTCTTCATAGAAGACCAGGGTCAGCGGGTTCTCGGCGTCGATGGCGACCCCGTGCTGAAGGCAGCCGGGCTCTGTGCGCGAGCGGCGGACGTGGTCGAGCGCTGCTTCCAGCATCGCCTCCAGCGTGTCGGGACGGGCGGTGACGGTTCCGGTGACGATGAGCATCAGCTTTTCGCCGGGCCGTTATAGGCGTCGCGCAGTTCCCGCTTCAGCACCTTGCCGATGTGGCTGCGGGGCAGGGCGTCGACCAGGACGACGTCGGCGATGCGCTGGGTCTTGCCGACCTTGCTGTTGGTGAACTCGCGGATGGCCTCGGCGGTGGCCGTCTCGCCGTCCTTCAGCGCGACGAAGGCGACCGGCGTCTCGCCCCAGTCCTTTGACGGCACGCCGACGACGGCGGCCTCGACGACGGCGGGGTGTTCCACCATCACCGCCTCCATGTCGCTGGGATAGATGTTGAAGCCGCCGGAGATGATCATGTCCTTGCGGCGATCCATCAGCTGCAGGAAGCCCTCGGCGTCCAGGCGGCCGACGTCCCCGGTGCGAATGTAGATGTCGCCGGTCTCGGGATGCGCCCACTGGGCCTCGGCGGTCTTGCCCGGCTGGTTGTGGTAGCCGTTCATGGTGGCGGGGCTGTAGCCGACGATCTCGCCGATCTCGCCGGTGGGGACCTCGTTGCCCTCTTCGTCCACGAGCCGGATGATGCAGCCGACAGCCGGCTGGCCGACGGTGTGCAGCTTGTCGGGGTGTTCGTGCGCCGCCAGCATGAAGCTGCCGCCGCCTTCGGTCATGCCGTAGTACTCGATGAGGCCGCCCGGCCAGCGCTTGAGGATCTCGGCCTTCAGTTCGGCCGAGAAGGGGGCGCTGGTGCAGAACTTCATCACGAAGCTGGACAGGTCGTGGTCGTCGAAGCCGGGGAATTCCATAAGGCGGCGGTACTGCACCGGCACCAGCATGGTGTGGGTGATGCGCTGCTCGGCGGCGATCTTCAGGTACTTGGCGGTGTCGAACTTGCCCATCATGTGGACCGTGCCGCCGCCCGACAGGGTCGGGAAGAAGCAGACCAGGGTGGTGTTCGAATAGAGCGGGGTAGAGATCAGGCTGCGGGCGTCCGGGCCATAGCCGACGCCATCCGGGCGGACGGCGAGGTGGCGCCAGCGCATGCCGTGGGACTGGACGATGCCCTTGGGGATGCCGGTCGTGCCGGAGCTGTAGATGATGTTGAAGGGGTCTTTTTTGCCGATGGTCACCGGGGCGGGCCTGGCGCCTTCGGCCGGCAGCCAGGCGGCGAACGACTCGCCCGCTTCGGACTCGTCGAGGGCGATCTTGCGGGCGGTCACCTGGTCCATCACGCCGGCCATCAGCTCGGCGACGCCCTTGTCGAGGAAGAAGAGGCTGGCGCCGGAATCGGCGATCATGCCGACCAGCTGCTCAGCGGTGGAGGAGGGGGCCAGCGGGGCGGCGGCGATGCCGGCGCGCAGGCAGCCGAGGAACAGCACAGCATAGTTGATCGAGGTGGTGGCGCAGATGGCCACCGCCTGGCGCTGGGCGACGCCGTCACGCTGCAGGCCGGCGGCGACGCGGTCCATCAGGGCGTCGAGTTCGCCCCAGGTGATGGAGGCGCCGTCCTGACACAGGGCCGGGTGGTCCGGGCGGCTCGCGGCGTGCTCGCGCATGATGTCGGGCAGGTTGCCGAAGTCGTCGGCGCGGAACTGGTCGAGAATGGTCATCGGCGGACTCACACGGTTCCTTCTCCCGCTTGCCGGGAGAAGGTGGCCCCCGAAGGGGGTCGGATGAGGGCAGAGCGAGCGCCCGAAGGTTAGCGCTCGATCAGCCAAAATCGTCCGAAGCCGGTGCTGCCCTCATCCGTCGGCTTCGCCGCCACCTTCTCCCGGCGAGCGGGAGAAGGGAACGGGAAAGGCCGGTGGTTACTTCAGGCTGGCGAACGTCTTGCCTTCGCTGGCCAGCTTTTCCAGCAGCGCCGACGGCTTGAAGAAGTCGCCGTGCTTGTCCTGGTAGTGCTTCAGGCGCTCGACGACCTTGTCCAGGCCGACGCTGTCGCCGTAGTGCATCGGGCCGCCGCGGTAGACCGGCCAGCCGTAGCCGTTGACCCACACCGTATCGATGTCGGACGCCCGGATGGCCTTGCCCTCTTCAAGGATCTTGGCCCCCTCGTTGATCATCGTGAAGATGGTCCGCTCAAGGATCTCGTCGTCGCCGACGTCGCGCGGGTTGGTCCCGGCCTTGGCGGCGAAGTCCTTGATGATCTTCTCGGTGACGGGCGAGGGCTTGGCGTTGCGGTTCTCGTCGTAGTCATAGTAGCCGGCGCCGGTCTTCTGGCCGCGGCGGTCCATCTCGCAGAGCACCTCGCGGATGGTCGAACCCGAGGACTTCTCCTTGTCCCAGCCGATGTCGAGGCCGGCCAGATCGCTCATCGCGAACGGGCCCATCGGGAAGCCGAAGTCGTAGAGCACGCGATCGACGTCCCAGGGCATGGCGCCCTCGGCCACCACCGCCTGGGCCTGGCCCTGGCGGCTGGAGAGCATGCGGTTGCCGACGAAGCCCGGGCAGACGCCGACCAGGACGCCGACCTTGCCGATGGTCTTGGCCAGCTTCATCGAGGTGGCGATGACCGGCTTGGAGGTCTTGTCGCCGCGCACGATCTCCAGGAGGCGCATGACGTTGGCCGGCGAAAAGAAGTGCAGGCCGATGACGCTTTCCGGACGGCTGGTCGCCGAGGCGATCTCATCGACGTTCAGGTAGCTGGTGTTGGTGGCCAGGATGGCGCCCGGCTTGGCGATCTTGTCCAGCTTGCCGAAGATGTCCTTCTTGATGTCCATGTTCTCGAACACGGCCTCGATGATCAGGTCGCAGTCGGCCAGATCGGACAGCTCCAGCGAGCCGGTCAGGGCGGCCATGCGCTTTTCGACGTCGTCCTGGGTCAGGCGGCCCTTCTTGGCGGTGTTCTCGTAGTTCTTGCGGATGACGCCGAGGCCCCGGTCGAGGGCCTCCTGCTTCATCTCGACGATCTTCACCGGGATGCCGGCGTTGAGGAAGTTCATCGAGATGCCGCCGCCCATGGTGCCGGCGCCGATGACGCCGACGGTCTTGATCGGCAGGACTTCGACATCGTCCCCGACGTCGGGGATCTTGTTGGCGGCGCGTTCGGCGAAGAAGACGTAGCGCTGGGCGGCCGATTGCGGGCCGGTCATCAGTTCGACGAACAGCTTGCGCTCGACGGCCAGGCCTTCCTCGAAGGGCAGGTTCACCGCCGCCTCGATGCACTGGATGTTCGATTCGGGGGCCTTGAAGCCTCGGAACTTGCGGGCGTTGGCCTTGCGGAAGTCGGCGAAGACCTGCGGGTCGGCCTTCACTTCACGGTCGCGGACCTTCTTCAGCGGCCAGTTTTCGGCGACGACCTTCTTCGCGAAAGCGATCGCGCCCTCGCGCAGCTTGCCTTCCTCGACCATCTCGTCGACCAGGCCCATGGCGTTGGCCGCCTTGGCGGGCACGTGGCTGCCGCTGGTCATCATCTCCAGGGCCTTTTCGGCGCCGACGATGCGGGGCAGGCGCTGGGTGCCGCCGGCGCCGGGCAGGAGGCCCAGGTTCACTTCCGGCAGGCCGACCTTCGCGGACGGAACAGCGACGCGGTAGTGGGCGGTCAGCGCCACTTCCAGACCACCGCCGAGCGCCGTGCCGTGGATGGCGGCGACGACGGCCTTGGGCGAATTCTCCATGATGTTCTGGACGTCGAACAGGCTGGCGCCCTTGGCGGCCCCGCCGAACTCGCTGATGTCGGCGCCGGCGATGAAGGTGCGGCCGTCGCAGATCAGGACGATCGATTTCACGGAGTCGTCGGCGATCGCGGCCTTGAAGCCTTCATAGAGGCCGTCGCGCACGCCGGACGACAGCGCGTTCACCGGGGGTGAGTTCAGGGTGATGACGGCGACATCGCCTTCGTTGGAGAGGTCGGTGACGGAATTGATTGCGGCCATGGCGTTGCGCCCCTATCGTCGTTGAAACACTTGTTTGAGCGCAAACTGCCGAGGCGGACCGCCAGAGTCCAGCCCGACCTAGAGGGAGCCTGTAGATGGACCTGGATTTCCTGCCTGAGCACGCCGATTTCCGCAAAGAAGTGCGGGATTGGATTGAGCAAAGCTTTCCCAAGGCCATCCGCGACAAGCAGGCCACCGGCGAGCACCTCAACAAGGAAGAGATCCTGTCCTGGCACAAGATTCTCTACAACAAGGGCTGGCTGACGCCCTCCTGGCCCGTCGAACACGGCGGCACCGGCTGGGACGCCGTGCGGAAGTACATCTTCAGCGAGGAACTGGCCCGCGCCAACACCACCGGGCCGTCGTTCGGCCTGGGGATGATCGGGCCGGTGCTATACACCTTCGGCACGCCGGATCAGAAAGAGAACCTGCTGAAGCCTACGCTGGCCGGCGATATCTGGTGGTGCCAGGGCTACAGCGAGCCCGGCGCCGGCTCCGACCTCGCGGGCCTGTCGACCAAGGCCGAGCGCTTCACCGGCGAGGACGGCCGCGAATACTACAAGGTCAACGGCCAGAAGACCTGGACCACCCAGGGCCACTTCGCTGACTGGGGCTTCTTCCTGGTCCGCACCGACTTCACCGCAAAGAAGCAGGAGGGCATCACCTTCCTCCTCATCGACATGAAGACGCCCGGCATCAGCGTTCGGCCGATCATCACCATCGACGGCGGCCACGAGGTCAACGACACCTTCCTCGTCGATGTGATCGTCCCCGTCGAGAATCGCATCGGCGAAGAGAACAAGGGCTGGACGGTCGCCAAATACCTGCTCGGCCATGAGCGCACCGGCATCGCCGGCGTCGCGCGCTCGAAGAGGGGCATCGAACGCCTGCGCGAAGTCGCCAGCAACCAGCTGGCCGATGACGGCAAGCCGCTGATCAGCGACCCCGATTTCCGCCGCAAGATCGCCGAGCTGGAAGTTGACCTGCAGGCCCTCGAATACACCGAGCTGCGCACGCTTGCCGGGGAGAGCAGCGGCAAGGGCCCCGGCCCGGAAGCCAGCCTGCTGAAGGTCAAGGGCACCGAGGTCGGCCAGCGCCTGACCGAACTGACCCTGGAGGCCGCCGACCACTATGGCGCGCCCTATTTCCGCGGTTTCCCGAAGGAGGGCGGCAACGCCCTGCCGATCGGCCCCGATTTCGCTTTCAAGGCGGGGCCCGGCTACTTCAACATGCGCAAGACCTCGATCTTCGGCGGCTCCAATGAAATCCAGCGCAACATCATGGCCAAGGCGGTGCTGGGGCTCTGACGAGCCCCAGTATTGAATTGATCACCCGATATGGTGCGACTAGTTTCGGCGCATTCGGGTCGATTCCACTGGCTTTGCGGGAAGCTTGTGACAGTTTCTACCTATGGGGGAGCGTCGCGTCTTGTCACGAGTTGCGTTCGAGGCGCTGACGCCTCGTGAGAGGACGTGTCTTCGGCTCGTCGCCCAACACCGCCAGTCCAAGGAGATCGCCCTTCTCCTGAACATTTCGAAAAGCACCGTCGACAAGCACATCGACAGCGCCAAGGCCCGCATCGGGGCGGCCAATCGACGGGCCGCCGCCCTGGCTCTGCTGGCCTACGAGTCCGAAAATGGATTGGGCGCCCAATACCCATCCGATCTGATCCCCATGCCCACCGGTAACCCTGATCAGCCAAGGCAGTCCCCGATCGGCAGTGACAGGGGGATTTCCGATGACAGGATCGATGAAGCGCAGCGAGTCGGGACAACCGAACTCCAGCCCCGTCTTTCTGGTCAGCTGGGCAGCCCTGGAATCGACCTGGAGCCTGCTGGCCAGTCCGCACCGGGCGGCGGACATTCCGACCATGATCTCGTCCCTGCGGCGACTGCAACCGTCGCTGCCGCCGGAGAAGCTGTTGGTTCAGCTTCTCAGCGCAACGGCCTGGCTGACATCGGACGAGACATTCTTGCCCGACTCCGGACCGGCACTCGTGAGCTGACGCCGCTTCAGATGCTGACGATGGTCGCGCTGATCGCCATCGTCGGCAGCGTTCTGCTGGGGGGCGTGCTTTTCGGCGCCTACGAAGTCGCCTTGATGGTCCAGCGCCTGATCAATGCGATCGAGCCGCCGCGCGGCTGATCGCCGGTCGCCTCCGGGCTGTCCCGCTCAAGAGCGCCGCTTGCGTCCCTGATCCATTGCCTCACAGTGGCGTAACTCGAACCCTTGGCGTCCCAGCATGTGGCAATCCTTCGCCGGCACGGCCGGCTTCGTCATCATGGGCGTGGTCTGCCTCTACGCCCTCATCAAGGGTGGGAGGCCCGAGAAGATCGCGGCGGTCGTCATCGCTGTGGCCTGGCTGGCCAGCAGTCTGCTGCAGGACCGCCTCAACATCCTCTCGCCGCAGTGGGGCGTGGCCGCGCTGGATGTGGTGCTCTTCTTCGTCTTCCTGGGCATGGCCGTCTACTGGCGGCGCGGCTGGCTGATTTTCGCCTGCGCCACCCAACTCCTGACCGCCGCTACCCACTTCACCCAGCTGCTCGACCCGCGACTCTTCGCCCTAGGGGTCATCACAGCCTACTACCTGTGGAGCTATGCTACGCTCATCGCCTTGGCGTGGGGCACGTATCAGGCCGCGAAGCGGCAATAGACGCGAAACCTGTGTCGACTATTCGACTTATACTCGTGTTTCTGTCGTGTTGGAGAAGTGGCCATGCCCCCTGATGGTCCCGCCGAAGTCGATCTGCATGTCGGCAGACGAATCCGTCAGCGCCGCAAGTCGTTGGGCGTCACCCAGGAACAGCTGGCCGACAGCCTCGGCCTGACCTTCCAGCAGGTGCAGAAGTACGAGCGCGGGGCCAACCGCGTATCGGCCTCCAAACTCTACCAGATCGCCGCCACCCTGCAGACGCCGGTGGCCTACTTCTTCGAAGGGCTGAGCGACCCTGAAGAGCAGGCGGCGGTCAGCGAGACCGGCTTCGACCGGGCGATCAACGAATTCCTCATGAGCCCCGAGGGCCTGGAGATCGCCTCCCTGTTCGTGCGTATCGAAAAGCCCGGCCTGCGCCGCCAGATGGTCCACCTGATGCGGGCCATCGTCGAGGAGTAGTCTCCACGAACCCCTCTCCCGGAGGGAGAGGGAGGGACCCGCGCCGAAGGCGTGGAAGGGTGAGGGGTTACGCTGTTTCAAGGCGGGCCCAGCGAACGGTGCTTCCCCTTTCCCGGTGTGACCCCCTAAGCTGCATCCCAACGCCGGCCGCCATAGAGCCGGGATGGGAGGCTCGGTGACCGTAACGACGAGGCGGTGGGTGTTGGCCCGCCATGTGAGCGGGGCCCCGACGCCTGACGACTTCCGGCTTGAGACGGCAGAGCTCCCCGATCTGGCTGAAGGCCAGTTTCGCGCCCGCACCATCCTGGCCTCGGTCGATCCGGGCATGCGCTCGCGCCTCTCGGGCGGCGACAGCTACGCCGGGGCGATGAAGATCGGCGAGGGTATCGACGGCTTCGCGGTCGCCCAGGTCGAGGAAAGCAACAACCCGAACTTTGCGGTCGGCGATGTTCTCGCCGCCGGCGGCGGTTGGCGCGAGCATCTCGTTTCCGATGGCCGTGGCGTCATCCAGAAGATCCCCGCTGAATGGAAGCCTAAGGGCGTGCCGCTCGGCGCCTGGATCGGCGTGCTCGGCGTGCCCGGCATGACCGCCTGGTTCGGCATGCATCGCCTGGGTCAGGCGAAGGAGGGCGAGACCCTGCTGGTCACCTCCGCCGCCGGGCCGGTCGGCGCCACGGCCGGCCAGATCGGCAAGAAGCTCGGCCTTCGCGTCATCGGCGTGGCCGGCGGCGCCAGGAAATGCGCCTGGCTGAAAGACGAGGCCGGCTTCGACGAGGTCATCGACTACAAGGCCGTGCCCGATCTGACGGCGGCGATCGCGGCGGCCTGCCCCAAGGGCGTCGACATCCTGTTCGACAACGTTGGCAACGAGAGCATCGACCGGGTCCTGCCGATGATGCGTCTGCGCGGCCGTGTCGTCGTCTCGGGCCAGGTCGCCGACTACAATGTCGAGGCCGCCGACCGGGTCGGGATCAAGAATACGTCGGTCTTCATCACCCACCGCGTCCGCATGGAGGGACTGGTGGTGTTCGACGACCTGCGCGGATTCCCCGAGGCCCAGGCGACCATGGCCGGCTGGATTGCCGACGGCTCGCTGAAGATCGCCATCGAGGAGTTCGATGGCCTCCAGACCCTGCCCGAGGCCTTCTGCGGCCTGTTCCGCGGCGAGAACTTCGGCCGCCGCCTCGCCCGCCTGAGCCCGGATCCCGCATGACCCACCCGCTTCTCCAGAACTACACGCGCTTCCGCTTCGACCGCGACGGCCGCATCCTGACGGTGACCATCACCGGCAATGCGGTGAACGCCGTCGACGCCGCCATGCACGACGAACTGGCCCGGCTGTTCATCGAGCTGCAGGCCGACGAGGACAGCGACCTGATCATCCTCACCGGCCAGGGCCGCGCCTTCTGCGCCGGCGGCGACTTCGACTGGTTCGACGAACAGATCAGACGACCCGCCGCCTTCCGCGCCATCGCCCATGACGCCAAGCGCATCGTCTCCACCCTGCTCGACATGGAAAAGCCGATCATCTGCCGGCTGAACGGCGCGGCGGCGGGCCTGGGCGCGACCATCGCCCTGCTGTGCGACGTCATCATCGCCGACGAGACGGCGAAGATCGGCGATCCCCACGTCAAGGTCGGGCTGGTGGCCGGCGATGGCGGGGCGGTGATCTGGCCGCAGCTGATCGGGTTTGCGCGCGCCAAGGAACTGTTGATGACCGGCGAACTGCTGCGCGCCGACGAGGCCGCCCGCATGGGGCTGATCAACTACGCCGTCCCGGCCGGTGAGCTCGACGCCAAGGTCGCCGACATCGCCGGCAAGATCCTCGCCAACCCCCGCTGGGCGGTGCGCTGGACCAAGACGGTGGCCAACATTGCGCTGAAGCAACTGGCCGTCTCCACCAGCGACGCCGCCGTCGCCTACGAGATGCTGTCGAACATGACCGCCGACCGCGCGGAGGCGGTGAACGCCTTCCGCGAACGGCGGCAAGCCAACCTGACGGGGGAATGATGGAAGAGTCGCAGTCCTTCTCCCGCTTGTCGGGAGAAGGTGGCCCCCGCAGGGGGTCGGATGAGGGCAGCGCTGCCGCTGGCCGCTTGCTCTCAGTCAACCTTCATGGGCCGGTGCTGCCCTCATCCGTCCGCTTCGCGGCCACCTTCTCCCGACAAGCGGGAGAAGGATCGTGAGCGCCGAACCCGACCACGTCCGCCAGCTCCGGTCTCAACTCCAGCGCTTCGTTACCGAGAAGGCGCCGCGCGAGAAGCGCCGCGAGTGGGACCGCACCCATACCTTCCCGCGCGACCTCTACGCCGAGCTGGCCGCCATGGGCCTTTGCGGCCTGACGGTGCCGGAGGAATACGGCGGCTCCGGCCCCGATATCCTCGCCGCCGTCGCCGCCATCGAGGAGCTGTGCCGGGCGGGATCCTTCCTCGCCGGCCCCTTCATCCAGTGCGCCTTCTACGGCGGCATGAACATTCTCGAGAACGGCTCGCCTGAGCAGAAGGCTCAGCTGCTGCCGCGCCTCGCCAAGGGCGAACTGATCTTCGCCTATGGCCTCTCAGAGCCCGATGTCGGCGGCGACCTGTCGGCGGTGACCACCCGGGCGCGCCGCGAGGGCGACGAGATCGTCATCGACGGGGCCAAGCGCTGGTGCACCGGCGCCGACTTCTCCGACTACATCTACTGCCTGGTCCGCTCGGACCCGGAGGCGCCGGCCCGCCAGGGGCTCAGCTTCGTTCTCATCCCGACCAATGCGCCGGGTGTGACCATCACCCCCATCGACCATGTGAACCTGCGCTACACCCTGTCCTCGGACGTCCATTTCGACGGCGTCCGCCTGCCCGCGACCGCCATCGTCGGCGGCGAGGAGAAGTGGAATCGCGGCTGGGGCATGCTGGCCGGCCGGGCTCTCGATATCGAGAAGCTGGAAATCACCGCCTGCGCCTTCGGCCTCGCCCAGGCGGCGCTGGAAGAGGCCTGGGAGTATGCCCAGACCCGCGAGCAGTTCGGAAAGGTCATCAGCGGCCACCAGGCCGTCCGCCACGCCCTGGTCGATGCGAAGACCAAACTCGAGGCCTGCCGCCTGATGCTCTATCACGCCGCGGGTCTGGCGGGCGACGGCCAGCCCTGCGCCGCCGAGACCAGCATGGCCAAGCTGTTCATCGCCGAGACCGGCGTCGAGATCGCGCTCGCCTGCCAGAAGATCATGGGCGCCTACGCCATGAGCGCCGACTACGACATCGAGCGCAACGTCCGCGATCTGCTCAGCATGCCCATCGTCGGCGGTTCCTCCAACATGCAGCGCAACAATCTCGCGGCGCTGTGGCGCCTGAAGGGATGACCATGGACCCGATCGCCGCCGCCGAAAGCCTGCGCGACCAGGTCCGTCCCCGCGCTGACGAGATCGAGCAGGGCCGTCGCTTCCCGGCCGACCTCGCCCAGGCCATGGCCGCCTCGGGCCTGCTGCGCATGCTGGTCCCTGCCGAGCTCGGCGGCCATGAGTCCGACCCCGCCACCGTCGCCCGCGCCATCGAGACCCTGGCCGAGGGCGACGCCTCGTCCGGCTGGTGCCTGATGATCGCCGCCACCACGGCGATGATGTCGGCCCGCCTGTCTCCCGACCATGCGCGCGAGGTGTTCGGTGACCCCAACACCCTGCCCGCCGGTGTGTTCGCCCCCATGGGCCGCGCCATCGACGCCGGCGACCACTGGCGGGTCACCGGCCGCTGGAAGTGGGGCAGCGGCTCGCAGAACGCCCATTGGGTGGCGGGCGGCGCGGTGCTGATGGGGGAGGGCGGTCCTCAACTCGACGAGGGCGGCGAGCCGCTACACCGCATGATGCTGTTCCCGGCCGGAGAGGTCGAATTCATCGATACCTGGCGCACCTCCGGCCTCTGCGGCACCGGCAGCCTCGACTTCGCGGTCAAGGATATCCTCGTTCCCAAGGGACGCTCGGTGGCCCTGCACGCCGACCCGCCGCTGGCGTCGGCCGCGGTCTTCCGCTTTCCGGCCTTCTGCATGCTGGCCATGGGTGTCGCCGCCGTCGCCCTCGGCAACGCCCGCGGCGCCCTCGCCGACTTTGCGGCTATCGCCGGGTCGAGCTCCAGCCAGGGCTCGCGCCGCACCCTCGCCGAGCGCAATGTCGTGCAGGCCGAGTTCGCCCAGGTGACCGGCCTGGTCGAGGCGGCCCGCAGCCGCTTCCACGAGTCCATCGACACCCTGTGGCGCGCTGTTCAGGCCGGCTCCATTCCCATCGCCGACCGCGCCCATCTGCGCCTGGCCTGCGCCCATGCCGCCCAGACCTGCGCCGAGGCCACACGGCGGATCTACGACCTGGGCGGCGGGGCGGCGGTCTTCCTGGACAGTCCGCTGCAACGCCGTTTCCGCGACGCCCATGTGATCACCCACCACATCATGGTCGCCCCGTCGGTCTTCGAGCTGGCCGGGCGGGTGCTGCTCGGCCTGCCGACCCGCGACGCCCTGCTCTGATACCCAATACGGGGTGGGAGCAACCCGTTGGCTGCCACGGCGTTTGGTGACTATCGGACCCCGGGACGGGGAGGTCCGCAGGGGGCGGCGTGATGCCGCCTGGGAACCGCCTGGAGAACTACCCATGAAGTCCAACAAGACCATCACGATCGCGCTCGCCAGTATTCTGGTGGCCAGCACCGCCATTCCGGCCACGGCCCTGGCGCAGTATCGCCGGGCGCCCGCCCCGGCCCAGGCTCCGGCCCAGACCTATGAGCAGTGGCAGGACCAGCAGG
>JAUMCZ010000284.1:0-6852 GCA_032122215.1 Caulobacter sp. | reverse complement strand
GACGGCGACCACGGCAACAACGTCCTGACCGGACTCGGCGGCAACGACCTGCTGATCGGCGAGGGCGGTGACGACACCTTGATCGGCGGCGATGGCGAGGACTTCCTGCGCGGTCGCGACGGCAATGACATCGCCTATGGCGACGCCGGTAACGACTTCTTCTCGGGCGGCGAAGGCAACGATCTGATGGACGGCGGCGACGGCTTCGACCGCGCCAGCATGTTCCTGTCCCTGGGCACCGACATCCAGGCCGGCGCCACGGTCGACCTGGCCATCACCACGGCCCAGGACACCGGCCATGGCATGGATACCTTCCTCAACATCGAGCATGTGTCGGGCACGACCTTCGCCGATACCTTCTACGGCAACAGCGGTGACAACTGGCTGTGGGGCGTCGGCGGCGGCGACACGCTGGACGGCCGCGACGGCAATGACCTGCTGGAAGCGGGCGTCGGCGCCAACATCCTGACCGGCGGCAATGGCGTCGATACTGTCCGTCTGTCCGACAACGTAACCCCGCCTCTCAACGTCACGGTGAACCTGAACCTCCAGGGCGCGGCCCAGGACACCGGTTCCGGCCTGATGACGCTCAGCGGAATCGAGAACGTCACCGGCACGGCCGGGACTGACACCCTCATCGGCGACGCCGGCGCCAACACCCTGGCCGGCGCCGTCGGCGCCGATACACTGGAGGGCGGCGACGGCAACGACCTGCTGCTCGGCGACGGCGATATCCGCATGGTTTCCAACCAGGGCGGTTCAGGTCCGATCACCGTGATCGAGAACCTGGCGACCTATTTCAGCAATGCGACCTACATCGGCGACGATACACTCGACGGCGGCGCCGGCGACGACCGTCTTGTCGGCGGTGGCGGCAATGACCGGCTGGCGGGCGGCTCCGGAACCAACATCGTTGATGGCGGCGATGGCGAGGACCGCGCGGTCTATGGCAGCGCCACGGAAGCCGTCACCGTCATCCTCAACACCGGCGGCAACGGCTTCGCCAGCACCGGGGGCGGCAGCCTCAGCGACACCCTTACCTCCATCGAGGCGGTCGAGGGGTCCAACTACGGCGACTTCATCCGCGGCAGCGGCGGCGCCGAGAAACTCTACGGCGGCGACGGCTCGGACACGGTCCGCGGCGAGGCCGGCGATGACATCGTCAGCGGCGGCGGCGACGGCGACTTCGTCCGCGGCGGCTTCGGCAATGACCAGGTGTCCGGCGACGACGGCGACGACTATGTCCACGGCGGCGAGGGCGATGACATCATCGATGGCGGAGCCGGCTTCGACCGGGTCGCCTTCTCGCTGCAAGCTAGCGAAACCCAGGTCGGGGCCACCATCGACCTGAACATCCAGGGCGTCGCCCAGGACACCGGTCACGGCATGGACACCCTGATCGGCATCGAGCACGCCTCGGGCACGATCTACAATGACACGATCGACGGCGACGCCGAGGCCAACTGGCTGTGGGGCCAGGACGGCGACGACGTGCTGCTCGGCAACGCGGGCGACGACCTGATCGAGGTCGGAACCGGCAACCACACCGTTGACGGCGGGGTCGACAACGACACCCTGCTGTTCAGCATCCAGGGCGAAACCCCGACCAACATCAGCTTCTCCCTGGCCCTGCAGGGCTCGGAGCAGGCCTTCGAGGCCGGGACGATCATCGCCAGCGGGTTCGAAAACCTGTCCGGTCGCGACGGGGACGACTTCCTGACCGGCGACGATCAGGACAACATCCTGGCCGGCGGCGCCGGCGGCGACACCCTGGAGGGCGGCGAGGGCGCCGACCTGCTGCTTGGTGACGGGCTCTTCGGCATCACCGGCACGAATGGCTTCAGCGGCGAGATCACCTACGAGGAAGACAACGCGGCGGCCGAGAGCAATCCGGCCTTCAGCGGTGACGACCTGATGTATGGCGGCGACGGCAATGACCGCATCGTCGCGGGTGGCGGGACCGACGAGCTGTATGGCGAAGCCGGGGACGACATCCTCGAGGCCGGTTCGGGCAACGACATCATTGACGGTGGCGACGGCGACGATCTGGCCGTCTTCACGGGCAACCAGTCCGACTACGTCACCTTCTATGACGGCGGTGAGCTCTACATCCGCGATATCCGCGTCGATTCACCTGACGGCACGGACAAGCTGGTCGGTGTGGAGATGTTCCAGTTCGCCGATGGCACGGTCCCCCTGGGCGTGATCGACGACGCCGTTCCCAATGCGCGGAACGATATCCTGCAAGTCACCCAGGGGATCGCCTCTTCGATCGATGCTTCCGTCCTGCTGCTCAACGACGAGTTCTCGCCGGAGGACGGCGAGCCGAGCGTAATCAGTGTCTCGGGCGCCTCCGGCCTGACCGTGAGCCTGGTAGACGGCCGCCTGATCATCCTGGCGTCTGGCGTCACGGGTTCATTCGACTACACGGTCGAGGGGATCAACGGCACGGCCACCGGCAGTGTGGTGGTCAACAGCGTCGTCACCAACGCCTCGAACAACACCGTGGTCCCGGATGTGGCCTATGCCCCTGCGGCGGTCGACTTCCAGGGCCAGGCCGGCAACGACAGCCTGACGGGTACTGACAACGCCGACCATCTGGTCGGCGGCACGGGCAATGATGTCCTGGACGGCAAGGGCGGCGGCGACCTGATGGAGGGTGGCGCCCAGAACGACACCTACTTCGTCGACTCTGAAAACGATGTGGTGTCCGAGGCGTTCAACGAAGGCGATGACCTGGTCAACAGCACTATCGACTACACGCTGACCTCGGATGTCGAGCGCCTGACCCTGCTGGGTCGCGCGCTGGTGGGCACGGGCAACGCCCTGGCCAACACCATCACCGGCAACGAGTATGCCAACATCATCGATGGCGGCCTCGGCGCTGACCTGATGAGGGGCGGGCTCGGCGACGACACCTACCATGTCGATGACGTGGGCGATGTGATCCAGGACACCGGCGGCGTTGAAACCATTGTCACCACCCTGAACACCTATGCGCTGTCCTCGACGACGCTGGAGAACCTGACCTTCGGCGGCACGGGCAACTTCAACGGCACGGGCACCTCGCTGGCCAACATCATCATCGGCGGCGCCGGCGACGACCGCATCGACGGTCTGGCCGGCGCGGACACCATGATCGGCGGCGCGGGCAACGACACCTATGTCGTCGGCCAGGCCACCGACATCGTGACGGAACTGGAGGACGGGGGAACCGACACCGTCGAGACCAGCGCGAGCTATATCCTGTCGGCCAACGTCGAGAACATGACGGCGACCGGCATCGGCAACATCAACCTGACCGGCAACACGGGCGACAACACCCTGACCGGCAACGCGGGGAACAACATTCTCGTCGGCGGCGGCGGTCTGGACACCCTGATCGGTGGCGCGGGCAATGACACCTACACCGTATCGATCGGGACCGAAGTCATCGTCGAAGCGGTCGGCGGCGGCTCGGATATCGTCAACGCCTCGGTCAGCTACACCCTTGGCGACGGCCAGGAGATCGAACGGCTGAACCTCGTCGGCTCGGCGGTCAGCGGCACGGGCAACGCTATTGCCAACACCATCGTCGGCAATGCCCTGGACAACATCCTGGACGGCGCCGGCGGGGCCGACACCCTGCAGGGCGGCCTGGGCGCCGATACCTACTACGTCGACAACAGCGGCGACGTGATCACCGAGTCCGGGGTCGGCGTCGACACCGCCATTGTCAGCGGGATCAGCGCCTACACCCTGGCGGCGATGGTCGAGAACATGACCTTCTCTGGCTCGACCAGCTTCACGGCCCACGGCAACACCCTCGCCAACGTCCTGATCGGCGGCACGGGTGACGATGTGCTGAACGGCAACGACGGCAACGATGAGCTGATCGGCGGCGGCGGCGACGACAACCTCAAGGGCGGCGCCGGCAACGACACCTACTATGTCGACAGCGCGGGCGATGTGATCAGCGATGTGGGCGGTGGGATCGACACCATCGTCACCAGCCTGAACAGCTTCACCATCCTCTCCAGCGTCTTCGAGAACCTGACCTTTAATGGCACGGGCGATTTCGTGGGCACGGGCACGTCGCTGGCCAACGTCATCACCGGCGGGGCCGGCGCCGACACCCTCAACGGTCTGGCCGGCGACGACCAGCTCAACGGCGGCCTCGGCGACGATCTGCTGCTGGGCGGCCAGGGCAACGATACCCTCCGCGGCGGTGAAGGGGTCGACACCATGCAGGGCGAGGCGGGCAATGACACCTACTTCGTCGCCGACGCGGGCGACGTGGTCACCGAGGTGCTCAACGCCGGGACCGACAACGTTATCAGCCTGCTGAACAGCTACACCCTGACCAGCAATGTCGAGAACCTGAGCTTCACCTTCGCGGGTGGCGTGACCGGGATCGGCAACGACCTGGCCAACAGCATCACCGGCGGTTCGGACGCCGATGTGCTGGAAGGACGGCTTGGCGATGACAAGCTGTTCGGCGGCGCCGGCGCCGACAGCCTGTTCGGCAACGAGGGCAATGACACCCTCGACGGCCAGGGCGGCGACGACACCATGACCGGCGGCATCGGCAACGACACCTACATCGTCGACAGTGTCGGGGACGTCGTCGTCGAAGCCGTAGGCGAGGGCACGACCGACACGGTCAAGACCGCGCTGTCCAGCCTGACCCTCGCCGACAATGTCGAGATCATGCTCTTCACCGGCGCCGGTTCGTTCACCGGCACGGGCAACGCCCTCAACAACTCCATCAATGGGGGAGCCGGGGCCGATACGATCTTCGGCGTGGCCGGGGCTGACACCCTGCGGGGCGGCCTGAGCGGCGACACCCTCGACGGCGGCGCCGACAACGACAAGCTGTACGGCGAGGCCGGCGACGACTTCCTGCTGGGCGGTGACGGCAATGACTACCTCTACGGCGGCGCCGGGTCCGACACCCTGACCGGCGGCGCGGGCAAGGACTTCTTCGTCCTGCAGGCGCTGTCCGACAGCGGCGTCGGCGCGGGCCTGCGCGATGTCATCACCGACTTCGACGGGACCGACCAGATCGACCTTCGTCCGATCGACGCCAATACCGGCGTCGCTGCCGACCAGGTGTTCAGCTTCATCGGCACAGGCGCCTTCACCAGCGTCGCCGGCCAGCTGCGCTATGAGTTCGATGGCGTCGACACCCACGTCTTCGGCGACGTGAACGGCGACGGCGCGGCCGACTTCGAGGTGCTGATCAACGGCGCCCATACCCTGACGGCGGCGCGCTTCCTGCTCTAGGCGCCGACACACTGAAAGATGCGGCCGGTCGCTGAAAGGCGGCCGGCCGTTTTCTTTGGCTACCAGCCTCTAGCCGAATGGCGTTTGATCTCTATATGTTCTCACGCAGTCCTGGCGGAGCTTTGCGCCGTCTTGCGCGTTGGGAGAGGCGGGATGGCATTCGACACCGACGATCGCGAGACGCTGGCTCTGTCGCTGGCAGGGGTTCGACAACGAACCCTGGACCTTGCCGCGCCCCTGTCGGCCGAAGACATGCAGCCCCAGGCCATGCCTGACGCCAGCCCGACCAAGTGGCATCTGGCTCATACGACCTGGTTCTTCGACGAGTTCATCCTGCGGCCGCACGGCTATGCGCCGGTGGCTCCTGAGAACGCCCGCTTCCTGTTCAACAGCTATTACGAAGCCGTCGGCGAGCGCCACCCGCGTCCCGATCGCGGCCTCGTCACCCGGCCCGGCGTGCAGGCGGTCATCGACTGGCGCCTGCGCGTCGATGACGCCCTGGCGCGGATGTTTGCTGAAGCGCCTTCCAACCTGATCGATGATCTCGCGCCGCTTCTGGAGCTGGGCCTGAACCATGAGGAGCAGCACCAGGAGCTCCTCCTGATGGATATCCTCAGCCTCTTCGCCCTGCACCCGGGCGCGCCTGCCTACCGCACCGACCTGAAGCCCGCCGCCGGTCCGGCGCTAAAACCTGTCGGCTGGATTACCCACGAGGGCGGCCTGGTCGAGATCGGGGCAGGACAGGGCGGTTTCGCCTTCGATTGCGAGCGTCCGCGCCAGAGGGTCTGGCTGGAGCCCTTTGCGCTCGCCGACCGGCTGGTGACCTGCGGCGACTGGCTCGCCTTCATCGCCGATGGCGGCTACGACACGCCGGCCCACTGGCTGTCCGACGGCTGGGACCGGGCCCGGGCCGAAGGCTGGCGCAGCCCCGCCTACTGGGACCTGGACGACGGCGTCTGGACCCGGCGCACGCTCGCGGGTCGCGAGGTCGTCGACCCGGCCGCCTCCGTCTGCCATGTCAGCTTCTACGAGGCCGACGCCTACGCCCGCTGGGCCGGCGCCCGCCTGCCCGGCGAAGCCGAATGGGAGGCCGTCGCGGAGGGCCGCCCCATCGCCGGCAACTTCCTGGAAAGCGACGTCCTGCGCACCGCCGCCTCCGCGGGCGACCAGCTCTACGGCGACGTCTGGGAATGGACGTCCAGCGCCTACAGCCCCTACCGCGGCTTCGCCCCCGCCCCCGGCGCGGTCGGCGAGTACAACGGCAAGTTCATGTCCGGCCGCCAGGTTCTGCGCGGCGGGGCCTGCGTGACGCCGGCGGCCCACATGCGGGCCAGCTACCGGAATTTCTTCGAACCTCACCAGCGCTGGATGTTCTCCGGGCTGCGCCTTGCGAAAGACCGCGCATGAACCAGCTCACCCGCCTGCATCCCGACCTCGAGCGAGCCCTGTTCGCGGAGGACATGATCGCCGGCCTGTCAAAGAGCCCCAAGGCGACGCCGCCCAAATGGTTCTACGACGCCGCCGGTTCGGCCCTGTTTGGCGAGATCACCCGCCTGCCGGAATACTACCCGACCCGCACCGAGATGG
>JAUMCZ010000283.1:0-32278 GCA_032122215.1 Caulobacter sp. | reverse complement strand
TGGTCGGCAGCAGGGCGTCGGGGCGTTCCTTTTCGATGATCTTGGCGACCATCTCCGGGGTGATCGGCTCGATGTAGGTGGCGTCGGCCACCTCCGGGTCGGTCATGATGGTGGCCGGGTTGGAGTTGACCAGGATGATCCGGTAGCCCTCGGCCCGCAGCGCCTTGCAGGCCTGGACACCCGAATAGTCGAACTCGCAGGCCTGGCCGATGACGATAGGGCCGGCGCCGATGATCAGGATGGACTTGATGTCGGTACGTTTGGGCATCGGCTACTCGCGCGTCAGAGGGCGGTCGCGCCAATGCGCGCCCGGCCCCCTTGGTTCTTCATTCAGGCTAAGGCGCCCGTTTAGAGGGGGGACGGGGGGAGGGCAAGCGTTGATCCGCCCGCCGGGATCGCTCACTTTGTCGGAAGGGAGACATCACCATGAAAACCGCCGCCTTCGCCGCCGTCCTGACGCTTTGCGCAGCCTTGCCAGCGGTGGCCCAGGCGCCTGAGGCGCATGTGCTGGGGACCTATGAGACGACCAACAGCGGCCAGCCGATTCTCAGCCCCGAGGGCCCGCTGGCCCTGACCGTCAGCCGGGTGACGATTCCCGCCGGCGCCAGCCTGCCGGTGCACAGGCATCCGTATCAGCGCCTGGCCTATGTCGAGTCCGGCGCCCTGACGGTCCGCAACCTCGACACCGGCGGCTCGGTGGATTTCAAGCCCGGCGACACCATCGTCGAGGCCCGGGACCAATGGCACACCGGCACGGCCTCGACCGCCGGGCCGGTCGTCCTGCTGGTCATCGACCAGACGCCGCCGGGGAAGGCGAACACGGAGCGGAGGGAGCCGTGATCGCCCTTCTCGCCGCCGCAATTCTGCAGGCCGCCTCGCCGATTGGCCTCACCTACGACGAGGCGGCTGCGTTGCCGGCCAACGACCTCGCGGTCAGGGCCCTGGGCGAGTCCGGCCGTCAGTATGTCGCCGCGATCCTGCCCAGGCCGGAGGCCCGCTCACCGCTCACCGGCGTCCGCTTCTTCACCCAGCCAAAGGCCGCCAGCGAGACGCTCTGCCACATGCGCTCGACGACGGTCTTCTTTACCGGGACCGCGCCTGGTCAGGAGGCGCTGGAGCGTGCGCCAGAAGGCTGGCGCAAGGTGCGCAAGCTGGTGGTGGACAAACCCCATACCGAGGAACTCTACCGGCTGAACGGCCTGGACGCCGGCGCTTCCTTCAGCGAGGCGCAGGTCTCGTGCGGCAGGCTCCCGCCGGACAACGAGCCGGGCTGGTTTGCTGCGGACGACGCGGGCGTGGCCGGGCTGGCCGTCAATTTCGCCCGAAGGCTGCTGCCGCTCGAGCGCGGCGGCGAAGCTCCGGCGCCGGATGACGCCGTAGACCCCGCCATTCAGCCGCTGCTGGCCCGAATGCGGCTGGCAGGCATGGGACTCGTCAAGGCGCGTGAGTGCGACCTTTTCCAACCCACCCCTGGCCGATGCCTGGTGATGTATTTCTCCGAGCCGGACGATGCCGGGCGGTTCCTGACCCTCATCGTCGCCTATCAGTCAGGTCAGTCAGGTCGAAACGGCCCGCTCTTGCAGTCGGTCCGCGCGACAGCTGGCTTTGTATACATCCCATGAGTCCGACCAGCCGCACCGACACCGCCGCCTGGGACGAGGTCGCCGGGCTGATCGAGGTCAGCTACCGGGCCCTGGCGCCGCGCAAGCCGGTCGATCAGCTCTATATCGTCCCGCCGCTGGCGATCGTGATCGACACGAATGAGAAGATCACCGTCCCGACCAGCATCAGCAGGGTGAACACGCCCAGCACCCAGGCCGCCGTCAGCTTAAAGCCGCCGCTCTTGCTGTCGCGGGCCCGCAGGTAGAGTTCCAGCACGGCCAGCGGCAGCAGGTAGCAGCCGAAGGTCCAGATCAGGAAGGCCGTGCCGTTGACACCCTTCAGGCCGAGGCCCCGGCTGAACAGCATCCAGACGACGAAGCCGACCCGGGTGAACCACTGGGCGTTGGAGACCAGGTAGAGCCGCAGGGCCCAGCGGCGGTGGGCGACGAAGTCCCGTCCGCGCGCCGTGCGCCAGGCCAGGGCCGCGAAGGTCAGGATCAGGACGGCGTTGCCGGTGATGGCCCAGCTCGAAAGCTCCTGCGGCTCCGGCTTGCGCAGCCAGATCAGGCTGAGGCCCGTCAGGCTGAGCGACACGGCCGTGATCAGGAACACCCGGCCGTTCCACCGGTGGAACCTCGGCCAGCGGGCGCGGACCTGCGGCATGACCTGCAACGCCCCGCCGAAGGCGATGATCCCGGCCAGCAGGGCGTGGGCCCCGAAGGTCAGGTTGCCGATCAGATCGCCGGCCTTGTAGGCGTTGTGGAGCATCTTGTTGCGGGACCAGGCCTCGAAGTCGCCGGTCAGGGTCGAGGGGCCGTAGAAGCCGGCGATGTAGGCCAGGAACAGCCATTGGCCGATCAGGGCGACGGCCAGCCAGGCGCCGGCGGTGCGGACGAGGATCTGGTCGGGGGTCAGGCGTTTACGCGGAACAGGCGGCGCAATGGTCAAGGCGGGATCCTCTACTCGCCCCGAGGCTACCCATCGGGCCGGGCTTGGACATGACGCCAAGTTTCAATTTCATGATCGAGGAGCTCAACGTCGCCGCAGTTCGCCAGTCTGCCTATCTAACGTCATCGCCATTTCAGTGCCTTGAGGCGCGGGTCGAGTTGCCGGGCGCCCAGCAACGGGGCGCTGTAGTTTACGACGAGCCCGCCCTTTCCGTTTCCACCGCGACGAAGATATGCGACCCACAGGTCGCCGACCTGGGGCTGGGCGAAGTGGGCGCCGCAGAATCCGCCAGCCTGGATGGGGTATGCCTTCGCGTCCGGATTGCCAAGTGCGACGCCTTGGACCCAAATCCTGCCGGTCCAAAGTCGATGCGCCTGGCCGCGCTGTCCGTCGGTGCGGGTCCACGCCACCGCGCCGGCCACGATGACGTCAGCCGGTTGATTGATCTGGTGATACAGCGGGTGCGTGATCACGCATGCTGAGGCGCTATCGGCGATGGACACTCCGATTGCGACGAGGGGAAGCGCGAGAAGCTGCCTTCTGTCCATACTACCGGTGTACTATGGCTTCGGTGTTTTGCCAGCACGGATTGAAGTTGGCTGATCCGCTAGTCGCAGCGGCGCCGCTTTGGCGCGCCTCGCACGCCGCTGATCGGGGACTATTTCGCCTGGTCCATCAGCCCCGCAAACCGCTCGAACAGGTATAGGCTGTCGGTCGGGCCGGGGGAGGCTTCCGGGTGGTGCTGGACGCTGAAGACCGGCTTGCCGGTGAGGGCGAGGCCCGCATTGGTGCCGTCGAACAGGGAGACGTGGGTCTCGGTGACGGCGGCGGGCAGGCTGTCGCGGTCGACGGTGAAGCCGTGGTTCATCGAGACGATCTCGACCTTGCCGGTGGTCAGGTCCTTGACCGGGTGGTTGGCCCCGTGGTGGCCCTGTTCCATCTTCACCGTGCTGGCGCCCAGCGCCCGGGCCAGCATCTGGTGGCCGAGGCAGATGCCGAACACCGGCGTGCCGCTGTTCACCAGCTTCTGGATCTCGGGCACGGCGTAGAGGCCGGTGGCGGCCGGGTCGCCGGGGCCGTTGGACAGCAGGACGCCGTCCGGCTTGCGGGCCAGGATGTCCTCGGCGCTGGTGTCGGCCGGCACCACGGTGGCGCGGGCGCCGATGGAAGCGAGGGAGCGCAGGATGTTGCGCTTGACGCCGTAGTCGATGACCACGACCTCGTACTTCGGGGTCTCGAGCCTGTCGTAGCCGCCTTCCCAGTCCCAGCGGGTCTCGTCCCAGGTGAAGGTCTGGCGGGTGGTGGCGTCCTTGGCGAGGTCCAGGCCTTCGAGGCCGGACCAGGCGGCGGCCTTGGCCTGCAGCGCGGGAAGGTCGAAGTCGCCGGTCGGGCTATGGGCGATGACGGCGTGGGGCATGCCCTTTTCGCGGATCAGCTTGGTCAGGCTGCGGGTGTCGACCCCGGCCAGGCCGATGACGCCGCGCCGGGCCATCCAGTCGTTCAGCGTGGCGTTGGAGCGCCAGTTGGCCGGGTCGGTCGGCGCGTCTCGGAAGATGGCCCCGCGGGCGGCGGTCTCGGACGCGCCGCTGATCTGTTCGAGGTCTTCGCTGTTGGTCCCGGTGTTGCCCATGTGGGGGAAGGTGAAGGCGATGATCTGGGCCATGTAGGAGGGATCGGTGAGGATCTCCTGGTAGCCGGTCATGGCGGTGTTGAAACAGACCTCGCCGACCGCGTCACCGACCGCCCCGACGCCGAGCCCCTGCAGGACCGTGCCGTCGGCCAGAACCAGAACGCCGGTGACGCCGGGAAGAAGGTCGGTCATGGCGAGGGCTCTTTCGGGTGGGTGGACAAACGGGCGCGTTGGTAGTGAGTCGAACCCGCTGGGTCAAACGCTATCGGAGGGCGGTATGCTCCAACTTCGGCCAAACTGCGAATGCTGTGATCGTGATCTGGCCCCGGATGTGGCCGGGGCGATGATCTGCACGTTTGAATGCACCTTCTGTGAGGGATGCGGGGCGGACCGGTTCGGCGGTGTCTGCCCCAATTGCGGGGGCGGCCTGGTAGCGCGTCCGTCGAGGCCGACGGCCTTGCTGGCGAAGTATCCGGGATCAACCGAGCGCGTTCTCAAGCGCTACGGCGACAGCGGTTAGCCCATCGGCCTGCCCCATGGTAAGACCCCGCTCCCAAGGCGGCGGCGAGGCCGCAGATGACGACGTAGCGTTGAATAGAGGTGACGATGAGCAAGGTTCTGGTGATCGGCGCAGGCGGCGTGGGCTCGGTAGCGGTCCACAAGATGGCGATGAACAGCGACATCTTCTCTCATATTACCCTGGCCAGCCGGACCAAGGCCAAGTGCGAAGCGATCGCCGATTCGGTGAAGCAGCGCACCGGCGTGACCATCGACACCGCACAGATCGATGCCGACGATGTCGCCGCGACGACCGCCCTGATCAAGGCCGTCCAGCCCGCGCTGGTGGTCAATCTGGCGCTGCCCTACCAGGATCTCAACATCATGGACGCCTGCCTGGCGGCCGGGACCAACTACCTCGACACCGCCAACTACGAGCCGCGGGATGAGGCGAAGTTCGAGTACAGCTGGCAGTGGGCCTATCAGGACCGCTTCCGGAAGGCCGGCTTGATGGCGCTGCTGGGCTCAGGCTTCGACCCGGGCGTGACCTCGGTTTTCACCACCTACACCAAAAAGCATTTGCTGGACCGGATCGACACGCTCGACATCCTGGACTGCAACGGCGGCGACACCGGGCTGCCCTTCGCGACCAACTTCAATCCCGAGATCAACCTGCGTGAAGTGACCGCGCCGTCGCGGCACTGGGAGAACGGCGCCTGGGTCGAGGGTCCCGCCCTGGCCCACAAGCAGGTCTTCGATTTCGATCAGGTCGGTCCGAAGAACATGTACCTCATGTACCATGAGGAACTGGAATCCCTGGTCAAATTCCTCCCCGAAATCAAACGCATCCGGTTCTGGATGACCTTCGGCGACTCCTACCTCAAGCACCTGGACGTGCTGGAGAACGTCGGCATGACCCGTATCGACCCGGTGATGTTCGAGGGGCGTGAGATCATTCCGATCCAGTTCCTGAAAGCCTTGCTGCCCGAGCCCGCCTCGCTGGGTCCGCTGACCAAGGGCAAGACCAACATCGGCACGATCGCGACCGGGTCGAAGGATGGCGCGGCCCGGACGGTCTACGTCAACAACGTCTGCGACCACGAGGAAGCCTACGCCGAGACCGGCAACCAGGCGGTCAGCTACACCACCGGCGTTCCGGCGATGATCGGCGCGGCCCTGATGCTGACCGGTCAGTGGAAGGGCGAGGGGGTGTTCAACATGGAGCAGCTCGATCCCGATCCCTTCATGGACATGCTGAACCGGCATGGCCTGCCGTGGAAGGTCCGCGACCTCGACGCCCCCCTGGCCTTCTGATCGAGCGACCACAGATGGAAACCAGGGCCGGTGGTCCCGGCGCCTTCGCCGGCTTTGATCTGGGCAGGACGCCGTCGCCCTGCTTCGTCGTCGACGAGGTGGCGGTGCGGCGCAATCTCGCCATCCTCAAGGATGTGCGTGACCGGTCCGGCGCGCAGGTGCTGCTGGCCCTGAAGGCCTTTTCGATGTGGTCGCTGGCCGGAGTGGTGGGCGAGTATCTGGACGGAACCTGTGCGTCCGGCCTGTGGGAGGCGCGGCTGGCGCGCGAGCACTATCACGGCGAACTGACCACCTATTCGCCGGCCTACCGCCGTGAGGACCTGCCCGAGATCCTGCGGCTGTCGGATGCGGTGATCTTCAACTCGCCCGACCAGATCGCCCGCTTTGCCGACCTGATCGCCGCCGCCCGCGCCGGGGGCGAGGTGTTCGACATCGGTCTGCGGTTGAACCCCGAATGCAGCCAGGGCGAGGTCGCCAAGTATGACCCGTGCCAGGCGGGCTCCCGCCTGGGCTTTCCGGTTTCGCAGCTTCGCCCCGAACATCTGGTCGGCGTCGATGGCTTGCATATCCATGCCCTGTGCGAACAGGACTTCGAGCCGCTGCGCCGGATCTGGGAGGCGGTCGAGCCGCGGCTGGCGGGCCTGACCGCGGGTCTGAAATGGCTCAACCTCGGCGGCGGCCATCACATCACCCGGGCCGACTACCAGCGCGAGGAGCTGATCGCCCTGCTGCGCCAGATCGCCGAACGCCACGACCTGCAGGTGCTGATCGAGCCGGGCGAGGCCATCGCCCTGGACGCCGGCATTCTGGTCGGGGAGATCCTCGACACCTTCGATAACGGCATGCCGGTCGCCGTCATGGACATCTCGGCCACCTGTCATATGCCGGACGTCATCGAGGCGCCCTACAGGCCGGCCCTGCTCGGTGAGGTCGAGGGCGGGGTCACGGTGCGCATCGGCGGCCCCTCCTGCCTGGCCGGCGACGTCATCGGCGACTACCGGTTCGCGGTGCGCCCGGAGGCCGGGACCCGGATCGCCTTCCTCGATCAGGCCCACTATTCGATGGTCAAGACCAACACCTTCAACGGCGTGCCGCTGCCCTCCATCGCCCTGTGGAACAGCGACACCGACGCCCTGAGGATCGTCCGGCGGTTCGACTACACGGATTTCCGCGACCGGCTTTCCTGAGCGCCGCCTCGTCGCTAGAACCCCGGCCATGCGCATCACCACGGTCGGCCTCGATGCCGACGACACCCTCTGGCACAACGAGACCCTGTTCCGCCTGACTCACGCGCGGTTCGTGGCCCTGCTCGAACCGCACGCCGATGAGGCGACGCTGGAGAGCCGGCTGGCCGAGGCCGAGCAGCGGAACCTGCGGCTCTATGGCTACGGGGTGAAGGGCTTCACCCTGTCGATGATCGAGACGGCGATCGAGATAACCGACGGCGATGTGCCGACCCGGGTGATCCGCGAGATCCTCGCCGCCGGCCGCGAGATGCTGAGCGAGCCGGTCGAGCCGTTGCCGGGGGTGGAGATCGCCCTGGCGCAGCTGTCGGAGACACACCGGCTGGTGCTGATCACCAAGGGCGACCTGCTGCACCAGGAACAGAAGCTGGCGGCCTCCGGGCTGGGCGACCTGTTCGCGGCTGTCGAGATCGTCAGCGAGAAGGATCGCGGCACCTATGAACGGGTGTTCGCGCGGCATGGCGCCGGCGCGGAAAAGTCATGCATGGCCGGCAACTCGGTGAAGTCCGACATCATCCCGGCGCTGGAGGCCGGCGCCTGGGCGGCGCTGATTCCCTATCCGCTGGTCTGGGCGCATGAGGCGGCGATGGCGCCGCATGAGCATTCCCGCTACCGCGAACTGGCCAGTCTGGCCGAGTTGCCAGGCTGGCTGGCGGAGATCGGCTAGGGCTGTAAGCTGGCCTCTGTTCGTTGGAGGCCTGACGTGAAACGCCTGATCCCCTTTGCCGCCCTGCTGCTGCTGTCCTGCGCCTCGCCGCAACTTCCGCCGCCGCCGGCGACCAGCACGGCCTACGATATCGTCCTGCGCGGCGGGACCATCTACGACGGCTCGGGCGGGCAGCCGTTCAAGGGTGACGTGGCCATCCTGCGCGGGCGGATCGTCAACGTCGGCAAGTTCCCGGGGAAAGGGACCCGGGAGATCGATGTCGCCGGCAAGGCGGTGGCGCCGGGCTTCATCAACATGCTCAGCTGGGCCAACGAAAGCCTGATGGCCGACGGGCGCGGCCTGTCGGACCTGAAGCAGGGCGTCACCCTGGAAGTCATGGGCGAGGGCTCGTCCATGGGGCCCTGGAACGCGGAGATGATCGCCCAGGAGACGGCGCGTCAGGGCGACGTCAAATACCCGATCACCTGGACCACCCTCGGCGGCTACCTCGAGACCCTGGAGAAGAAGGGGGTCGGGCCCAACGTCGCCTCGATGATCGGGGCCGAGACGGCGCGGACCTATGTGCTGGGCGAGGGCGACGTCGATCCGACGCCGGCGCAGCTGGTCGCCATGCGGGGCCTCGTCGTCCAGGCCATGGAGGAGGGGGCGCTGGGCGTCGGGACCTCGCTGATCTATGCCCCCGGCGGCTATGCCGAGACCGATGAGCTGGTCGGGCTGGCCACCGAGGCCGGCCGTTGCGGCGGCATCTATGTCAGCCACATGCGCTATGAGAGCGACCGGCTGCTCGACGGTGTGGACGAGCTGATCGAGATCTCGCGGCGCTCCGGCGCGCCGGGCGAGATCTGGCATCTGAAGGCGGCCGGCAAGGACAACTGGGGCAAGCTGGACGACGCCATTGCCCGCATCGAGGCGGCCCGCGCCTCGGGCCTGCGGATCAGCGCCAACATGTACACCTACACGGCCGGCTCGACCGGCTTCGACGCCGCCATGCCGCCCTGGGTGCAGGCCGGCGGGCGCGAGGCCTGGATCGCCCGGCTGAAGGATCCGGCCACCCGGGCCAGGGTGATCGCCGAGATCCGCGATCCGAAGGGCGGCTATGAGAACCTCTATCGCCACGCCGGGGCTGAGGGGACGATCATGGTCGGCTTCCGCACCGAGGCGCTCAAATCCCTGACGGGCCGTACCCTGGCCGACTATGCGAAGGAGAAGGGCGTCTCGCCCGAGGACGCCATGATCGACCTGGTGATCGCCGACGGCAGCCGGGTGCAGGTGGTTTACTTCCTGATGAGCGAGGCCAATGTGAAGCGGCAGGTCGGTCTGCCGTGGATGAGTTTCGGCTCCGACGCCGCCGCCCTGGCGCCCGAGGGCGTGTTCCTGAAGTCCTCGACCCATCCCCGCGCCTACGGGAACTTCGCACGGGTGCTGGGCAAGTATGTGCGCGACGAGAAGGCGGCCAGCCTGCCGGACGCCATCCGCCGCCTCAGCGCCATGCCGGCGGAGACTCTCGGCCTGCGGGACCGGGGCCGGATCGCAAAAACCTATCACGCCGACGTCGTGGTCTTCGACCCGGCGACCATCGGCGACCACGCCACCTACGATAACCCCAAGCAGTTCGCGACCGGCGTCAGCGAGGTGATCGTCAACGGTGTGCTGTCGATCGAGAAGGGCGAGCCGACCGGCCAGCTGGGCGGCCAGTTCGTGCGGGGACGGGCCTGGACCGGTTGGTCGGACGGCGGCTGCCGGGCGTCAGCGAAGGACTGGCGCTGGTAGTCAGAGTGTCCCGGTCCAGACCACGACGATCCAGGCGCTGAAGACCAGGGCGAGGACGGCGATGGCGCGGGCCGCGAGCCGTTTGCCGGGGCTGGTGATCGCCCTGGCCTCACGGATGAGCGCCAGCGCGGCGAGGCCGTAGACCAGCATGAACAGGGCCACCGACAGGCCGATGATGAAGTTAAACTGGGCGCCGAGCGCCGGGGAGATGGTCACGAAGGCCGTCAGGCTCATCAAAACGCCGGTCAGGATCAGGCCCCGACGGGGGGTGACCTCCGGGTCGGACTCGGAGAGGAATTTGGGCAGGTAGCCTGCCGCCGCGCCGGCCCGGCCGGTCTCGGCGGTGACCAGGATCCAGCCGCCGAGCGTGCCCAGGGCCTTTACCGCCGCGCAGCCGGCGATGACGGCCCCGGCGATGGGTCCGGCCAGTCGGGTGACGACATCGGCGAAGGGCGCCGAGGAGACCTTGAGTTCGGCCGGGGTCAGCACCCCCTGCACGGCGACGCAGGCCAGGATGTAGACGAGGGCGGCGAGGCCGACGCCGAGCAGGGCGGCGCGGGGCAGGTCGCGGGCCGGGTCGCGCACCTTGGCGGCGACGGCGTTGGCGCTTTCGAGGCCCAGGAAGGCCCAGAAGACCAGCACTACGGTGGGCGGCAGGGTCTGGGTCAAGGGCTTGGCGGAGGGGTTCCAGGCCGCCGTGAAGAGCTCGGGATTGAAGTGCAGCAGGCCCAGCACCGTGGCGGCCAGAACCGGGATCAGGCCCAGCGCCAGGCTGACGCCGCCGAACCCGGCGACCCCGCGCGCACCCAACATATTGAGGCCCACGAACAGCCACATGATGACCAGCAGGGCAACCAGCGTCATACCGCCCAGCACCGGAAACAGGCTGGCCAGATAGCCGAGCGCCGCCAGGGCGATGGCCACGTTGCCGGCCCACCCGGAGACCCAGTAGGCGGCCCAGGCGACCGGTCCGGTGGACCTGTGCAGGGCCAGGCGGGGGTAGTCGAGCACGCCGTCGGCGTCGGGGCGCAAGCGGCCGAGGATGGCGAAGACCCCGGTGATGGCGAGGGCGCCGCCGGCGGCGATGATCCAGGCCAGAAGGCTGGAGCTACCGACATCGGCCAGCGAGGCGGGCAGCAGGTAGAGTCCCGAGCCGATCATGTTGCCGGCGACGAGCAGGGCGGCGAGGGCGGGGCCCATTCGGCGTGCGGGGGTCATGGGGCGAGTTCCGCATGGGGCGTGACGGCGGTCAACAGGGCTGGCCTGCGGGCGGGGCTCTATCGAAGCGGGCTACGATTATACCCGATGTTCGGGGGGCAAGTCGGAAGGCAGGGGTTATCCCGTTGATTTCATGTGCCTTCGGCGTTGCTCGAAGGTCAGTGAATGTAGCCCGGGGCGTAGGTCGGGCTGTAGGTCGACTGTCATCGAACGTGGGTCGGTTTGCGCCTTCGGCGACCTACACGACAGCGGACGGGTCACGGTCCGCCCGAAGTGGTGGAAACCTATATGTCTAGACATATTCATCTGAAGGAGAGCTCGGCCTAGCTCTCCCCCCGCGACGCGGGGGGAGAGTTTGGATCTTTCGCTCCTGGGGATGTCACGGACGGCGCGACCGGTTCGTCTTCATCGAAACGGAGCCGATGATGACCCGCTGGATCGCTGCAATTCTGGCCCTGCTGATGGCCGCCAACGGGCTGTTCATGCTCGGCCTCCCGCAGGCCTGGTACGACGCCGTGCCGGGCGTGCCGCTGACCGGGCTGTTCAACCCGCACTTTGTCCGGGACATCGGCATGGCCTATCTGACCGTGGCCGGCGGGCTGGCCTGGTTCGCGTGGCGGCCGGTTCAGGGCTGGCCGGCGCTGGTGCTCGGCGCGGCTTTCCTGGCCCTGCACGCCTCGATCCATGTGGTCGACAGCGCCTGTGGGCCCGGCCCGCTGCAGACGGCCTTGCGTGATTTTCCGGGCGTCTATCTGCCGCCGCTGATCGCCGGGGCAATTGCCTTCCTCAACCGCCCGAAAGGAGTCTGATCCATGCTCAAGGCCTGGTTCTCCCGCTACATTTCCCGCTTCGAAAGGCAGTGGGGCTATGACGGCAGCTATATGCGGGAGCTGCTGGACGCCGGGTCCTGGCGGTTCATGCGCTTCGGCTTCGTGGCCAGCCTGGGCCACGGCGACGCCGCCCCGCGCGACGCCATCAGCGCCGCCGGCATCCTGGCGACCCTGCGCGAGGACTGCGGGCCCTGCACGCAGATCGGCGTCGATATCGCCGAGAAGAGCGGCGTCGATCCGGCCGTGCTGCGGGCCATCCTGGCCGGGGATTGCGCCGGCATGAGCGATGCCGCCGTGCTCGGCTATCGCTTCGCCCGCGCCGTGCTCGACCAGGACGGACCGGCCGCCGATGAGGCGCGCGAGACCATCGTCTCAATGTGGGGCCGGAAGGCGGTCGTCGACCTGTCGCTGGCCATCACGGTGGGGCGGATCTATCCGACCGTGAAGTTCGGGCTGGGACATGCGAAAACCTGCTCGCGGGTCACCGTCGCCGGGACGCCCGCCCCGTTCCACCGTCCGGAACCTCTCGCAGTATGAGCGACACCGCCGCCTTCGAAGCCCAGCGTCCGCGCCTGAAGCGGCTGGCCTACCGCATGCTGGGTTCGGTCAGCGAGGCGGAGGATGTGGTGCAGGACGCCTGGTTGCGGTGGGACCGGGCCGGGGAGGGCGCCCTCGATGCCGGGGCGTGGCTGGCGCAGACGACGACCCGTCTGTGCCTCGACCGTCTGAAATCAGCACGGGTCCGGCGCGAGACCTATGTCGGGCCCTGGCTGCCTGAACCATTGATCGAGGAGGAGCCGGTCGATCCGCTGGAGCGGGCGGAGGATGTCTCGGTCGCCTTCCTGCTGGCGCTGGAGCGCCTGAGCCCGCTGGAGCGGGCCGTCTTCCTGCTGCACGACGTTTTCGAGCAGGACTATGGCCAGGTGGCGGGCGCGCTGGGCCGGGACGAGGCCGCCTGTCGCCAGCTGGCCAGCCGCGCGCGGGGCCACCTGAAGGACGCCCGGCCGCGCTACAGCGTGCCGCATGACGAGGCGTTGCAGCTGGCGGCGGCCTTCATGACCGCCTCGGCCAGCCAGGATTTCGCGGCGCTGGAACAGCTGCTGGCCAGGGACGCGGTGCTGATCAGCGACGGCGGCGGCAAGCGCAAGGCGGCGCTGAGGCCGCTGGTCGGGCGCGAGGACGTCATCGCCCTGCTCAAGGGGCTGGCCTGGCGCGGGCCGTGGGCGGGCGATCTGCAGGCCATGCGGCCGGCGCGGATCAACGGCCTGCCCGGGGTGATCCTGCGGGGCGGCGACGGGGTGACGACCATGGCCTTCGAACCGGACGGCGAGGGGCGGATCGCCGCCATCTACATCATGCGCAATCCGGAGAAGCTGGGCCACCTTTCGGCAGGCTGAGGTGGGCGCAGGCCAGGGCGGCGAGGGCGAGCAAGGGGCTGAGCGCCAGCACGGCGGAAAGCCCGATCAGGCTGGTGACAGCCATGGCGGCGAGGGGGCCGAGCGCCGCCGCCAGGAACTGGGCTGCGGGACTGACGGCGCCGGCCCGGCGGCTGGGGTCGGCGCCGTGCAGGACCCCGAACAGGCTGGCGCCGAGCAGCAGGGCGGCGAAGGCCAGCAGGCCGAAGGCGGCGACGAACAGGGGCGCTGGCGGCCGGGCGGCGATGACGGCGCAGGCGAGGATGAGGCTGGCGACGACGAGGGCGAACAGCCGGCGCAGGCTGAGGACGCCGGCCAGGGAGACCGCCGCCATGGCGCCGAGCATCTGGGCGCCGAGGGTGGTCAGCACGACCAGGCCGCTGACCGCTCCCAGCCCCTGGGCGGTGGCGAGGTCGCTCATCCTGAACCACAGGGCGGCGTTGGCGGCGAAGTAGAGGAAGAGGGCGGCAAGGCCGAGCAGGCCGCGCCGGTCAGGCGCGCGCCTTCCGGCCTGGGCGAGGTCCTCCATGACGGGGGCGAGGAGGGGGGCGACCAGCAGGCAGAGGCCGGAGAGGCCGGCGGCGAACACCACGCCGCCCACCGACCCCAGGCCGTTGGCGAGGGCGGCGGCGAAGACCTGCCCCGCCGACTGGATGAGGAAGAAGGCGGCCGCCCACGGTTCGGGCCTGGCCTGGCGGGCGATCATCCCGACGGTGATCCAGACCAGCACCCCGCCGGCCAGGCCGCCGACGCCGCGCAGGGCGAAGACCTGGGCGTCGCGGGCGAACAGGGCGGCGAGACCGGCGAGGACGCAGACCGCCGCCGCGCTGGCGGCCCAGAGGTTCAGCCGCAGGGGTTTCAGCAGGAGGGCGCAGAGGGCGACGCTGAGCGCCATGGCCAGGAGTTCGACGATGGCGACCGGGTGGACCAGCGCGCTTGAGAGCCGCCCGGTATCGGCTAACGCGCTGAGCAACAGCGGCTGGAGGCCGGTGACGATCATCGCCAGCGAGCCCAGCGCCAGGGCGGCGAGGGCGGGGCGGCGATCGCTGACGGCGGCGTCGATGGCAGTCATATCGGCAAGGCTAGCGGCCAAATCTTCCCAAGCCGCGAACGCGGGCGAGGATGGTCTGTCTTTGAGGTTTCGAAGGGTGCTGGCGCCGGCTCAGATCATCCTTCTCCCGCAAGGGGAGAAGGAAACTCTGAGGCCAAACTTTTTCCGCTCACTATTCATTGTTCGATCGTCGAAACGGGTCTAGCGTCAAGGTGTCCGGGGAGACCGGACACCCACATCAGCGCTGAGGGAGCCTCATGCCGCGCCACGATTTCATCGCCTACATCGGGCGGTTCGAACCCTTCCATCTTGGTCACTATGCCGTCCTGCGCCGGGCCCTGGCCCTGGCCGACCGCGCCATCGTGCTGATCGGCTCGGCCGATGCGCCGCGCAGCGCCCGCAATCCCTGGACCTTCCCGGAGCGGGCGGTGATGATCCGCGCAGCTATGGGCGAGGACGCCGCCCGGCTGACCATCCGGCCGCTGATCGACCACCTCTACAACGAGACCGCCTGGGTCGGTGAGGTGCAGGCGCAGGTCGCCGCCGCCATTGCCGAGAGCGGCCATGAGGGGCCGGCGACTGTGGGCCTGATCGGGCATGAGAAGGACGCGTCCAGCTATTACCTGCGCGCCTTCCCGCAGTGGGACCTGGTTGATGTCGACCAGGTGGCCATGCTGTCGGCGACCGAGCTGCGGCAACATTTCTTCGCCGATGACGCCGGCGGGGCCAACCTGCTGGAAGCCAATGTGCCCAAGGCGGTGTTCGAGACCCTGCAGGCCTTTCGCCGCACCGCCGCCTTCAGCCAGACGGCGGACGAGTGGCGGCACGTCGTCGACTACAGGAAGATCTGGGCCGCCGCCCCCTATCCGCCGACCTTCGTCACCGCCGACGCCGTGGTCGTGCATTCGGGCCATGTGCTGCTGATCAAGCGTCGCTCGCAGCCCGGCAAGGGGCTGTGGGCGCTGCCCGGCGGGTTCGTGAACCAGGACGAGACCCTGCTGGCCGCCGCCATCCGCGAGCTGCGCGAGGAGACGCGGCTGAAACTGCCCGAGCCCGTGCTGCGCGGCGGTTTGAAGGACCAGGCGGTGTTCGACTATCCCGACCGCTCGATGCGGGGACGGACCATCACCCACGCCTTCCATTTCGACTTCCCGACCGGGCCGTTGCCGCCGGTGCGCGGCTCGGACGATGCGGCGCGGGCCAAATGGCTGCCGGTCGCCGAGGTCATGGGCATGCGCGGTCACCTCTTCGAGGACCACTACTTCATCCTCGAACGCTTTCTCGGCGCCAGCTGAGGGAGTCCTAGTTTGTCGCGTGACGGCCGCCTTCGGCTGTCACGCTTGGCCCGCCCAGGGGACAGACCCCGAGGCTTCCACCGACGCGAAGGAGCTTCCCGTCATGATCAATCCCATCCTCAACACCGACAGCTACAAGACCAGCCACTTCCTGCAGTATCCGCCCGGGACCGAGCGGGTGTTTTCCTATGTCGAGAGCCGCGGCGGCGACTATCCGAGCACCGTCTTCTTCGGCCTGCAGGCGATCCTGAAAGCCGAGTTCCAGACGCCGGTCACGCGGGCGGATATCGACGAGGCGGAGGAACTGCTCGGCGCCCACGGCATGCCGTTCAACCGGGCCGGCTGGGAGCGGATCGTCGATGTTCACGGCGGTTTCCTGCCGCTGGAGGTGCGGGCGGTGGCCGAGGGCTCGGTCGTGCCGGTGCATCAGCCGCTGATGACGGTGGTCAATACCGACCCGTCGCTGCCCTGGGTGACGAGCTACGCGGAGACCGCTTTGTTGCGGGTCTGGTACCCGATCACGGTCGCGACGATCAGCTATCATGTGCGCCAGATCATCAAGGCGGCGCTGGAACGGACCGCCGATGATCCGATGGGCGAGCTGCCCTTCAAGCTGCACGACTTCGGGGCGCGCGGGGTGTCGAGCGAGCAGTCGGCGGCGATCGGTGGGCTGGCGCATCTGGTCAGCTTCCAGGGCAGCGACACCCTGTCGGCCATTGTCGGGGCGCGGCGCTGGTACCACGAGCCGATGGCCGGCTTCTCGATCCCGGCGGCCGAGCACAGCACCATCACCAGCTGGGGCCGCGAGCACGAGGCCGACGCCTATGCCAACATGGTGGCTTCGTTCGGCAAGCCCGGCGGAATATACGCCGTCGTATCGGACAGCTATGACCTCTATGCGGCCATCGAGCATCTGTGGGGCGAGGCCCTGAAGCAGCAGGTGATCGACAGCGGCGCCACCCTGGTCGTGCGGCCGGACAGCGGCGATCCGGTGACGGTGGTGGCGAAGACGATCGCCCTGCTGGCCGAGCGGTTCGGGACGACGGTGAATTCGAAGGGGTTCAAGGTCTTGAACACCGTGCGGGTGATCCAGGGGGACGGGGTCAACCCGGTCAGCATCGCGGCGATCCTGGAGCGGATCACGGGCGATGGGTTCAGCGCCAGCAACATCGCTTTCGGCATGGGCGGGGCGCTGTTGCAGCAGCTCAACCGCGATACCCAGAAGTTCGCCTACAAGACCTCGGCGGCGCAGGTCGGCGGGGTGTGGCGGGATGTGTTCAAGGATCCGGTGACGGATACGGGCAAGCGGTCGAAGAAGGGTCTGCTGGGTCTGGCGCGGGGCGAGGCCGGGTGGAAGACGGTTGCCGTCGATGGCGAGCGGTTCGCGCCGCTGGAGGGCGGGGAGAACCTGCTGGCTTCGGTGTTCCGCGATGGGCAGCTGTTGCGGGATGTCAGCCTGGCGCAGGTGCGGGCGACGATGGCGAGCGCGGAGTAGCCTCCCTCCCCGAATGGGGAGGGCAGGCGCGCGTTGCGCGCCGGGTGGGGCAGTGGGTCACCGGCCACCGGCCGGTTCGTCTTCTCATGGCTTGCTCGTTGGGGTCAGGGACCGACTTCCCCACCCGACGCGCGTAACCGCGCGTCTGCCCTCCCCAATTCGGGGAGGGAGGTTGGTCCCGCCTCTTCGGCTAGGCCTTCTTGACGAACTCGGTGCGGAGCACGAGGTCGCGGACCTTTTCGGCGCGGCATTCGATCTCGGCCGGGTCGTCGGTCAGGCGGATGCCCTTGATCAGCGTGCCGCGCTTGAGCGTCACCCCGCCCGAGCCTTTGACCTTGAGATCCTTGACCAGGATGACGTTGTCTCCGTCGGCCAGGAGGGTTCCGTTGCTGTCGCGTACGTCCATGGCGGCGGCAATAGAGCCCGGGGGCGTGGGCTGCAAGCACTCAGGGTGTGGGTATGGGGTCCGGCGGGCCTGGCGAGGGCGTGTCGGGGGCGGTGATTGAAGGCTCGGGGGGAGTCCGCCAGGCCTCGGACCCGAAACGGTAGCCGGGCAGGAAGGGCCGTCCCGGCGTTTCAAGTGCGTAGATGTAAGTCCCGTCACAGGAAAACTGCCCGCCATTCATCCAGGGGGCGGGCTTGAGACGGTCGAGCAAGCCCGGCGCTGCATCGGTCAAGTGCCGGATGCCGTCGAGGTTGGTGTCGGGCGCGATCTGGCCTTCCAGGATGCCGATGCCGAAGGTGCCAGCATAGAGGACCTCGCCTTCGCCCAGGTCGAACACAGGGGCTCCGAGGCAGAAGCTGGTGATGATCGGCATCCTCATGCCCACAGACGGCAGGCCGTAGACGCCCATGTATGTCCAACGCCCCGGCGGCAGTTCAAGAACGAAAGAGGCCTCGACCAGCCCGCCCTTCTTGACCTTCTTGTTCACGGGAAACTCCGCGAAGAAGAGGTCGATCTTGCCGTCCTGCTGCCAGGCGGGGCGTGTCGGATCGGGGCCGAGGCGCTGGAAGAGCAGCCGACCGGTCGGCCAGCCTTCGGTACGCAGGGTGCGGATCAGGATGTAGGAGCGATCGGTCGGCAGTTTGCCCCATTGATCCTGGGGCACAGGGGCCGTTCCCACCGGCTGCGGAAACGGCGGCGGGACCTTGGACTTCCTGGCTTCGTTTGCGGCATCCGCGGCCTTCGAGACGGCCGTGTTGTGCGCCCGCTCCCAGGGGTCACGGTCGTAGGCCAGAATGCTCAGCGAGTAGCGGTCCATGTCGCCGGTCGTCTGAAGCCACCGCGTCTTGTGGTTCTGGATATCGTTCTCAAAGCGGCGGACGACGGTTCCGCTCGGCATCGGCTGGCCGATCAGGGCGCTCAGCGCCTCGTACTTGCCGGCACGGGGCAGGGCTGCGATTCGCTTGCCCTCCGCCTCCGGCAGCCGAACCACCTGCCAGCCGGTTGCCACCATGCAGTTTTCCAGATTGGAAGCGAACCCGCGCCGCGCCCCTACGCCGTCGATCGCCGACTCGACCAGGGTTTCAACCAGGGCGCCGATGAGTCCGTATTGCGGGTCGTACCGGCCAGGCGTGGACGGCGTGATGTCCGGCTGCTGGGTCATCGCGGCCTGGTCGAAGCAGAACCGGACGGCGGAATCATGCGCGGCCATGTCGGCGCCTGGACGATGGAAATAGACATGTCCGTCGGCGGGTTTGGTCAGGTCTGCTGTCTGAGCCTGCGCTGTGGACGCCATCAGCGCCAGGCCGAACGCCGCGAACACCGTGCGAACCATGAGACCCCCAACCCCGAAAGTTCCAGGCGCCCCTAGTGCCAGCCCTGGCCGCCGGCCTCAAGCGCCGCCGGGTTCATCGGGCGGGCGACGAGGCCCGTCTGGGTCAGCCAGACCTCGTAGCGGGCGCCGTTGGCCATCGGCATGAAGGCGCCGCCGCCGTAGAAGCTGTCGACCATCGGGGCGTAGCGCTTCGACTTGCGGGCCATGGTCCACATGTCGATGTTGCCGGGCTCGGGACCAAGGTCATAGACGCTGCGCGGGGCTGTGAGCTCGTCGGCGGTGCTTTCGTAGCGGCCGGACAGGCGGTCGAGGCGGTACTGGGTGTCGAGGCCGAGCACGTTGGCCCAGGGTTTCCACTTCAGGAGGCGGGCCTCGATGCGCCACTGGTCGCCATGGACCTGGTAGCGCTTGACCAGGCCGCCCGGCTCCGTGGCGGTGGCCGGTGTGGTCAGGGTGGCCTCGAACAGCTGGGGGCCCAGCTGGCGGGTCTCGATGGTGGCGACGGGGCGCTCGTAGGTCAGGCGCTGGTAGGTCTGCACATCCAGCCCGGCCAGGGCGACCACGGCGCCGGCCGCCAGCAGGGCGCCGCCGACCGCTGTCCCGAAGAAGCCGCCGACAAGGCGACCGCCGAAGAAGCCGCCGAGGCCGCGCAACAGCACGATCGAGCCCAGCAGCGCCGAGGCCGCCGGCAAAATCCACCACCACCAAACCATGAGACGAACTCCCTTGCCCCCGGACGGGACGCCCGAAGGTTAACAAGACCACAGGTCTCCAATGCACGCCAGCGGGGAAGGCTCCACGGTTGAATTGGCTCCGGATGGAGCGCTATTGGACCCATGCGTTTCGACGACCGCTTCCTGGAAGAGATCAAGTCGCGCGTCCGGCTGTCGGACGTGATCGGCAAGACCGTGAAGCTGAAGCGTCAGGGCCGGGAATTCGTCGGCCTGTCGCCGTTCACCAAGGAGCGGTCGCCCAGCTTCTTCGTCAACGATGACAAGGGTTTTTACCATGACTTCAGCTCGGGCAAGCATGGCGACCTGATCAGCTTCTTCCAGGAGACCGAGCGGCTCAGCTTCATGGAGGCGGTCGAGCGGTTGGCGTCGGAGGCCGGGGTGCCCCTGCCGGCGCCGGACCCGCAGGCCGCCGAGCAGGAGAAGAAGCGCCAGGGGCTGACCGACTGGATGGACCTGGCCGCCGCCTGGTACGAGGGCGAACTTCGCCGCCCGCCGGGCCGTGAGGCGCGGGCCTATCTGGAGCGCCGGGGGCTGCCCGACACCGAGTGGAAGCGGTTCGGGCTGGGCTTCGCGCCGGAGAGCCGCACGGCGCTGAAGGACTATCTGATCGCCAAGGGCGCCAAGCCGGGCGAGCTGGTCGATGCCGGCCTGCTGATCGCGCCGGAGGAGGGCGGGGCGCCTTACGACCGGTTCCGCAACCGGATCATCTTCCCCATCGCCGATGCCCGCGGACGGGTGGTGTCGTTCGGTGGCCGGGCGCTCGATCCCAACGCCCGGGCCAAGTATCTGAACGGTCCGGAGACCAGCCTCTTCCACAAGGGCAAGCTGCTGTACGGCCTGCCCGAGGCGCGCAAGCTGATGCACAGCGGCGGGGCCGATGCGCCGCTGGTGGTGGTCGAGGGCTATATGGACGCCATCGCCTGCCAGCGGGCCGGGATCGCGGCCGTGGCGCCGCTGGGCACGGCGCTGACCGAGGACCAGATGGAGGTGCTGTGGCGGCTGCACCCCGAGCCGACCCTGAGCTTCGACGGCGACGCCGCCGGGCGGCGGGCGGCCAACAGCGCCATGGATCGCGCGCTGCCGCTGATCAAGCCGGGCAAGAGCTTCCGCTTCGCCATCGTGGTCGGCGGCAAGGACCCCGACGACGTGCTGCGCGAACAGGGGCCGGCGGCGCTGAAGGCGCAGCTGACCGATACGACGCCGTTTGTGGAGCAGCTGTTCCACCGCGAGCGCGACCTGGAGCCGCTGGATACGCCCGAGCGCAAGGCGGGGTTGAAGGTGCGGCTGCGCAAGCTGGCGGCGACGATTGCTGATCCGGACCTGGCGCAGGCCTATCGCGAGGATCTGCTGGGCCGGTACGAGCAGTTGATGCCCGGCGGGGCGCAGAAGTTCGAAGTCGGGGCGGCGGCGCGGGTGATGGCCCGGCAGCGCTGGGACGGCAAGAAGGGCGGCAGGTTCGGCGGCGGACCGATCGGGCCGAACGCCGAGACGACGGAGCAGGTGCGCCGCATGCGTACCCAACCCCGTCCGCTGTCGGCGGCCCTGGCCTATGCGGCGCTGCAGGACCCGCATGTGCTGGACGACAAGGTTGAGCAGTTGTCGGCGCGCGGGTTCCTGGATGACCGGCTGAGCGCCCTGGCCGACGAACTGGTCGAATTCCGGTTCGAGAGCGACGCGGTCGATGCCGTGTCGGTGCGTCGCCGGCTGGAAGCGCGGGGCTTTGGCGAGGATGTGTTCCAGCAGTTGGCCCGCACGGCCAAGGCGGCCGGGGCGGCGTTCCTGACCGTCGACATGGATCCGGTGACGGCCCGGCGGCTGTGGTCGCTGGCCTTCGACCTGCTCGTCAAGCTGGAAACGCTGGAGCGGGCGGTCGAGGGGGCCAAGCAGGACCTGGAGCGGGACAACGACAGCTCGACCCTGATCCGCCTGAAGACCGAGCGCGACCTGTTGAAGCGGCTGGTCGACAGCGGGGCCTGGAGCGATGAGGCTGAGGCGGCGCCCTGGCTTAACTGACGGCCTTGGTCGTTGTACCGGGATATTTGCGCTCGTCCGCCTCGAGAATACGCAGCATCAGGTCGGGGTCCGTCCGCAGGCTCGGGGGCTCGCCGAAGCGGTCGCGCCAGCGGCGTTCGATCATGGCAAGCTTGCGATGGCGACGGGACATGGGCGGCTCCTGGGGACTCGAACAAGTCTTCCCAACGGCGGGGCGGCCACGACGGTTTCTCCCAAGGTGGGAGAGAAGTTCTGAATTAACAATAACTTGGCGTTGTAGTCGTTTGTTTTGAGAGGCTTGCGCCGGCGAAAACTTCTCCGCCGGCGCAGCCGTTCATCATGATCAGTCGAAGACGATGACCGAGCGGGCCAGTTCGCCGCGCTTGAGTTCCTCGAAGGCCTCGTTGACCTGGTCCAGCTTGATGCGGCGGCTGATCATCTGGTCGAGCTTCAGCTTGCCGGACATGTAGAAGTCGACGAAGCGGGGCATGTCGACCGGGAAGCGGTTGGAGCCCATCAGGCTGCCCTGGATGCGCTTTTCGGCCAGGAAGTCGGCGCCGTGCAGTTCGATGTTCACGCCGATCGGGATCATGCCGATGACGTTGGCGGTGCCGCCGCGGGCCAGCATCTTGAAGGCCTGTTCGGTGGTCGCCTTCAGGCCGATGGCCTCGAAGCTGTGATCGACGCCGCCGCCGGTCATTTCCAGAACCTGGGCGACGGGGTTGCCCTGGCTGGCGTCGACGACGTCGGTGGCGCCGAATTCCTTTGCCAGGTTCAGCTTGGATCCATGCATGTCGATGGCGATGATGCGGCCGGCGCCGGCGATGGCCGCGCCGTTGACCGCCGCCAGGCCGACGCCGCCGCAGCCGATGACGGCCACGGTCTCGCCCGGACGGACGTTGGAGGTGTGGATCACGGCGCCGACGCCGGTGGTGACGCTGCAGCCGATGAGGGCGGCGACGTCGAAGGGCATGTCCTTGCGGATGGCGACGCAGGCGTGTTCGTGGATCAGCATCTGCTCGGCGAACGAGCTGAGGTTGAGGAACTGGTTCATGGCCGGGGCGGCCGCGTCCTCACGGAACAGGCGGGGCGAGTCGCCCTTTTCGCGGCGCACGTCGCCGCTGATGCAGCGCGACAGGTGGCCGGTGACGCAGTGATTGCAGTGGCCGCAGAAGGCCGACAGGCAGGTGATGACGTGATCGCCCGGCTTCACCGTGCGCACTTCGCTGCCGACCGCCTCGACGATGCCGGCGCTCTCATGGCCCAGGACGGCGGGCGCGGGGTGGGGGTACTTGCCTTCGACGAAGTGCAGGTCGGAGTGGCAGACGCCGGCGGCCTTGGTGCGGATCAGCACCTCATGCGGGCCGGGCTTGCTGATGGACACGTTCTCGATCTGCAAGGGTTTGCCGACCTCGCGAAATACCGCCGCCTTCATAATGCTTCTCCCGAACGATTGTTTGAGCGCACGTTATCGCTGTTCACCCGATGAGCGGAAGGGGCGTTGTCGGGAAATCTCGACGAAGGGCTCGGCTGAAGATACCGTAGTTTCGAAAAACATCGGGGAAGCGCCATGAGTGCCGTTACATCCATCCTGAACCGTCGGGGACTGCTGGCGCTGGGGGCGTCGGTCGCGGCGCTGGCCGGGGCCGGAACGGCGTCGGCCAAGGTGATCCTGCGCGCCGAGACGACCGAAGGTCCCGTTCATGGCAGCTATTCGGAAGGCTGCCTGTGGTTCAAGGGCATCCCCTATGCCAGTCCGCCGGTCGGACCGCTGCGCTTCGCGCCGCCCGAGCCGCCGGCCAAACGAACGGCGCTGCTGACGGCTCGCGCCTTTGGCCACGCGGCGATGCAGGCCTCGACCCCGGCGTCCTCCGATACCGAGCTGGGCCGGGCGCTGCAGGCGGTGTTCCCGTCGAACAAGGACGTCGAGAGCCAGAGCGAGGATTGCCTCTATCTCAACATCTGGACGCGCCAGGCCGACAAGAAGAAGCGGCCGGTCATGGTCTGGCTGCACGGCGGCGGCTTCGCCTACGGCTCGGCGTCCTGGCCGATGTATGACGGCGGCCATCTGGCCCGGGACGGCGACGTGGTCGTGGTCGGTATCAACCACCGCCTCAATGTCTTCGGCTATACGCACCTGCCGGAGGTCGAGGGCAGCGGCAACGCCGGCATGTTGGACATCGTCCAGGCGCTGAAATGGGTGAGGGCCAATATCGCGGCCTTCGGCGGCGATCCGGACAACGTGACCATCTTTGGCGAGAGCGGCGGCGGGGCCAAGGTCAGCTACCTGATGGCCATGCCCGGCGCCAAGGGCCTGTTCCACCGCGCCGTCGTGCAGAGCGGGCCCGGGGTGAAGGCTGTGCCGGCCGAGCGGAGCGACGCCCTTCGCAAGGCGCTGTACGCGGAGCTGGGCCTGGCAGACGGCGATGTGGCGGGCCTGCGGGCCACGGCGGCTGATCGGCTGGTGCTGGCGGCGGCGGCGGCCGAGAAGAAGATGCCGGGCGTCGGCTTCGACCGGGCGGGCTTTGCGCCGGTGGTCGACGGCAAGGTGTTGCCGGGTCAGCCCTGGGATCCGAAAGCCCCTGAGCTGTCGGCCGACATTCCCCTGATGATCGGCATCAACAAGGACGAGATGACCCTGTTCATGGCCTCCGCCCCCTGGTTCGGCCGGCTCGACGAGGCCGGGCTGAAGGGCATGGCGAGCCTGATTTTCAAGGACAGGGCCGAGACGGTGCTGGCCGCCCTGAAGACCGACTTCCCGAGCGACACGCCGACCTACCTGGCCACGCACCTGACCACCTATGGCCGGATGTTCGCGGGCAGTGTTCAGATCGCCGAGCGCAAGGCCGCGCAGGGCCGGGGCAAGGCCTGGTTCTACCTGCTGGAATGGGGCACGCCCGTGGGGCCGTTCCGCAGCGCCCACACCCTGGAAATCCCGCTGGTGTTCGATAATGTCGAGACCAGCCGGCCCTTCCTCGGCCCCGGGCCGGAGCCGCAGGTCATGGCCAGGCAGATGAGCGCCGCCTGGTTGGCTTTCGCCCGGACCGGCGATCCGAACACAGCTGTCCTGCCCAAATGGCCGGCCTATGAGCCGGGCAAGCGCGCGACCATGATGTTCAACCAGACCAGCCGGGTGGTCGAGGATCCCTTCTCGGCGACGCGCCGGGCTGTGACCTGACGCCGGACGGCCTTGAAGCAACGGGCATAGGGGCTTAACCGGGCCGTATGCCGACCCAGAGCCTGTTCGCCACCCGCCTCTACCGCGCCGAACTGTCCGACGAGCGGGGCTTCGAGCCCTTGCTCGAGGACCTCGCCGACGCCTGCGCCATGATGGCCGAGGAGGACGAGGCCGGCCGGGCCTGGTCGAAGGCCAACCGCTATCCGGGCTACACCTCCTATTCCTCGCCGGGGCCGCTGTGGACCCGGGCCAGCGCCTTTGCCGATCTGAAGACGAAGCTGGATCGTCACGCGAAGGCCTTCGCAGGCGAACTGGGCCTCGATCTGGACGGCGGCAAGCTGCGGCTCGACAGTCTGTGGGTGAACGTTCTCAAGCCCGGCGGCGGCCACAGCGGCCATATCCACCCGCACAGCGTGATCAGCGGCACCACCTACGTGGAGATCCCGCCCGGCGCCTCCGGGCTGAAGCTGGAGGATCCGCGGCTGGCGATGATGATGGCCGCGCCGATGCGGCTGGCCGACGCCCCCGCCGACCAGCAGCCCTTCGTCTATGTGACGCCGCAGCCTGGCACAGTGCTGATGTGGGAGAGCTGGTTGCGCCACGAGGTGCCCGTGAACCTGGGCAGGACCGAGCGGGTGTCGATCAGCTTCAACTACGGCTGGCGGTGAAGCCCGTCAGGCGAAGTGGAAGCCGGTTCGCCGCCCGGACGGGCTTCCAACAAGAAATTCTGAACGCCGGATAACACCGTCGTCCGAGATCGCGTTCAGCTTGGCTGATTCATGGTGGGCCCATGGAGCAACACCGCTCCGTTTGGGAGGCTACCATGACCAAGACGAAGACCATCACCTACCTCGCCGGGTCCGCCATCGCGGCCCTCGTCTGCGCCGCCGCCGGCAGCGCCTCGGCCGCCGATATCGACTGTCCGCTCAGTCAGGCCAGGCGCACAATCGTCGACCCGCTGCCGGGAGGCTGGTGGACCACGCCGCAGGTCAACACCCTGTCGGAAACCAAGATCGTCACCATCGGCGGCCAGAAGGCGCTGATGTGCGTCTATGGCGCCAGCGGCTCGATCCAGCGCAACGCGCCGGTCGGCCAGCTGTGCTCCACCAGGCCGACCGGCTTCAGATGCACCCCGCCGATCATCCTCCTGCCGCCGATGCCGCCGCCCGCGCCGCCGATCACCTTCTCGACCGATATCGTCGTCGTGCCGCAGACCTACCAGGTCAATTTCGACAACGGCCAGGTGGGCGGCGGCGGCGGGGCCGACCTGTGGTTCCAGGCGGTGACGTCGACGGAGCGCTATCTGACCCCGATCAACGGCGCGAAGATCGCCCTCGGCGACCGCTCGAACCGGGGCCGTGACGGCTGCCGCGTGGCCAGCTACTCCACCGCCCGCGTCCCGCTCGCGGCCGTGCCGGTCGGCAGCTACATCTGCATGAAGACCAACCAGGGCCGCACCAGCCAGTTCCGGATGAACGCCATCACCGGCCTGGCCGTGAAGAACCTGGAGATGGGCTACACCACCTGGGCCAACTAGCGGTTATGGCCGCGCGTCAGACGGCCTCGCAGCCTAGCCGTTGCGGGGCCGCACGCACATCTGGCGGCCTTCGTAGCGGTCGCCGACCAGGCTGCCGTCGCGGGCGGCCTCCTTGCGAGCCAGCTCATAGGCGCGGTTTTCAGTGATCGGCCGCTCGCCCTTGCCGCAGACCGGAACCTCGACCCGCTGGGCGGTCTCGCACTGGCAGATGTCGTAGCCCTGGTCGATGCGGCTGGAGGACCCGCGGCAGACCGGCGGTCGGGACTCGCCACCGACGTCGAGGCACATGATGCCCATCTTCGGATGGGTTGCTGAATCAGGCGAGGCATTGACAGTAGAGCTGGCGCCGAAAGCCAGCAGGGCGGCGGCGGCGATAAACAGGGTGCGCATGGGGCGGTCCTCCACTTCTTCGCAGTGTAACACGTCCGGGCGTCAATTCGCTCCGCGCTAGAATTTCCGCTTGCCGCTGACGGTCTCGAAGAACAGCCGGAAGTCGCCCATCAGGCTGAACAGTGGATACTTGAACGTCGCCGGCTGGTTCTTCTCGAACACATAGTGGCCGACCCAGGCAAAGCCGTAGCCGACGATGGGCGCGGCGGCGAAGAACCAGGGATTGACCAGCGCTCCGGCCACCAGGGCCAGGATCACGAGCCCCGTGCCGATGACATGCAGCCGCCGGCTGACCGGGTTGGCGTGCTCGGTCATGTAGAAGGGGTAGAAGTCATGGAAGGTGCGATAGCGCTCGTTGGCATGAAGCTTGGGGGCGGGAGGTCTGGCCATGGCGGAATCATCGTCCGGGCGAGGGCGCTGGTCAAGAAATGGCCGCAACCTCTGTGCCGGACCTGCACGGAACGCTCAGCCTACGTTCAGATTTGGTGGCTATGAATGGGCGGGCAACAGAAACAGCAAGAAGCGTCTGTCCGATGACCGCGTCCGCCACCGAGCTGCACATGATGGATACCTGGGTGTTCCGGCTGGCCGAAGCCGCCGACGCCAAGGCGCTCTTCGAGGAGCTCCCCGAGACCCTGAAAGCCGGCGCCGAGCTGCGTTGCGCGCTGACCGGCGCCGAGATCCGCACGCCCTCGGACGAGGCGGCGGACTGGGTGCGGGGGCATGTAAAGGCGGCGTGATCTAGGCCAGCGGCTTTTCGAGGCTGTGGCGAACCGACATCACGGCGACCTCATCGTCGCCGATGCGGTAACGCACCACGTAAGCTGAGCGGCCAAACCACAGAACAAGCTCCCGAACATCCGGGCGACGGGTAGGGCGGCCCCGAGCGGGCAGTTGATCCAGTGAGCTTATGCCGTCCAGGATGAGATCGTAGGCCTTTGATGCGGCGGCTACGTCGCGTTCGAGCAGGAAATCGACCAGTCGATGGATGTCCTCATCAGCTGCTGGCAGAGTTCGAACGCGATAGATCAACGACGCTCTGCCATCCGCGACTGAATTTTCGCCCGTAGGGGGTCGAAAACCTCTTCAATCGAATAGGCGATGCCGGTGCGGTCATACTCGGCGAGCCGCGCCATATCCTCGTCCCAGCCGTCATCATCAGACGCAATGATCTGGTCGACCAGGTTAAGGACAAATGCCTCTGGCGTGAGGCCCGCGGATCTAGCCGCTTCCTCCACCTTTTTGGCGCGATCCTTGTCGAAATGAATGTCGAAGCCGTCTGCCATACTCGAAGCCTGATCCAGCCTTCATCACCCGTCAAGAAAAACGCCCCGGAGGTCATCCGGGGCGTTTGTCGTTCTAGCTGTCCAGGAAGCTGCGCAGCTTCCGCGACCGGCTGGGGTGCTTCAGCTTGCGAAGCGCCTTGGCTTCGATCTGACGGATCCGTTCGCGGGTAACCGAGAACTGCTGACCGACCTCTTCAAGCGTGTGGTCGGTGTTCATGCCGATGCCGAAGCGCATGCGCAGGACGCGTTCCTCGCGCGGCGTCAGGGACGCCAGCACGCGGGTGGTAGTCTCGCGCAGGTTCGACTGAATGGCCGCGTCGATGGGCAGGATGGCGTTCTTGTCCTCGATGAAGTCGCCCAGGTGGCTGTCTTCCTCGTCGCCGATCGGGGTTTCGAGCGAGATCGGCTCCTTGGCGATCTTCAGAACCTTGCGCACCTTCTCCAGCGGCATGGCCAGCTTTTCGGCCAGCTCTTCCGGGGTCGGCTCGCGGCCGATCTCGTGCAGCATCTGGCGGCTGGTGCGGACGATCTTGTTGATCGTCTCGATCATGTGGACCGGGATACGGATGGTCCGCGCCTGGTCGGCGATCGAGCGGGTGATGGCCTGGCGGATCCACCAGGTGGCGTAGGTCGAGAACTTGTAGCCGCGGCGGTACTCGAACTTGTCGACCGCCTTCATCAGACCGATGTTACCCTCCTGGATCAGGTCCAGGAACTGCAGGCCGCGGTTGGTGTACTTCTTGGCGATGGAGATCACGAGGCGCAGGTTGGCCTCGACCATTTCCTTCTTGGCCTGACGGGCCTCGCGCTCGCCCTTCTGCACGGTCTGGACGATCCGGCGGTAGTCGTCGATCGGCACGCCGGTTTCGGTGGCGAGGGCCGCTACTTCCTGGCGGATGTCAGACACCGAGTTGACGTCGTTCTCGACGAACTTGGTCCAGCGCACGCCCAGCTGCTTGACGGTTTCCTGCCACTTCGGATTCAGTTCCTGGCCGAAGTAGGCTTTGAGGAACTCGCCGCGGCTGATGCCGTAGCTGTCGGCCAGGCGCAGCAGGCGGCCTTCCAGGGCCATCAGGCGCTTGTTGATCGCATAGAGCTGCTCGACCAGCGCCTCGATGCGGTTGTTGTTCAGCTTCAGGGTCTTCAGCTTGCCGACGATGGCGCTCGAGGCTTCGAGGTAGGACTTGCGGTCGGCGTCAGTGAGATCCTCACCGCGCAGCCGGCGCTCGACCAGCTTTTCCTGCAGCGGACGGAAGCCCTCGAACTCGCTGGCGATGCCGTCGAGGGTCTCCATGACGCTTTCGCGCAGTTCGCCTTCCATGGCGCTGACGGTCGGGCCGGCGCCGTCGTCGAAATCGTCGTCGTCGTCCTCACCCTCGGGCTTTTCTTCGCCCTCGACCTTTTCGGCCGGCTCGGCTTCTTCGCCGTCCTCGGACGGGACGATCGGCGGAGCGGCGGGGAACATGACGCCGTAGGTGCCTTCGAGGTCGATGACCTCGCGCAGCAGGATACGGCCGCTGCCCAGCTCCTCGCGCCACACCATGATGGCTTCGAAGGTCAGGGCGCTTTCGCACAGACCGCGGATCATGGCGTCGCGGCCGGCCTCGATGCGCTTGGCGATGGCGATCTCGCCCTCGCGGCTCAGGAGCTCGACGCTACCCATCTCGCGCAAGTACATCCGCACCGGGTCATCGGTGCGGTCGTAGGCGGCCTTGGTCTCGGCCTCGGTGGTGATCGAGGTTTCTTCGCGGTTGGCGACGGCGCCGCCTTCGCCCTCTCCGGCGTCTTCCTCGGCTTCAACGACGTTGACGCCCATCTCCGACAGCATGGCCAGCGTGTCTTCGATGGCGTCCGGGCTGACCTCTTCGCTGGGCAGAACCTTGTTCAGCTCGTCCATGGTGACGTAGCCGCGGGCCTTGGCCTGCTTGATGAACTTCTTGACCCCGGCATCGGTCAGGTCGAGCAGCGGGCCGTCAGCGGTGGGGGCTTCGGCGGGTTCTTGCGGCTCGGCGGTGGTGTTGCTCATCAATGTCTCCGATAGCGTCGCTCGACCCGGGCAGTGGGCCGCGCCGCTTAAGAAATTCCTGTGCGTCGATCATTCAGGGTCCGACCGGGCCGAATGGTTCCTGAAAACCGCGCACAAGACCGTGTCAAAACGTCGCAATTTTCACGCCAGACCCACCATGCGAAAGCGCTCCGCGAGGTCACCCTCATCGGAGTCGATGGCGTTCCGGGCGCTTCGCGACGGCTTTTCAGGCCGAGGTGTCAGCGTTCCCAGGGACCAGACGGGCGGCGACTGAAGACATCATTTTCGAGCTGGGGGCGCGCGCTACGGCGGCCCGGTCGATGTCGGTCACTACCTGTTTTGATCCACAGGGGGCAAATGGCTGTCCCGTCCCCATGAGTCAAGGGGCGGGCCAGCCCGCATACGAATGAATTTGCAGAGCTATTCGCCCGCCATCCACAGGCAGGATCAGTTCTGACCCTGGGCCCGGCGCAGGCCGGCCGACCTGGCGTCGGTGAAGTCGGCTGAGGCCAGCTTCTTGGTCGCCGGGGCGGTGTCACGTCCCTGCGCGGCCAGCAGGCCGTCGAGACGCGCCTTCGAAGCCTTGAAGCGGGCGACGTCGGCGCCGCTGAGGATCGAGCCGGTCGGCACCTTGGCGCCGATCGGATTGACCCGGCCGCCCTTGAAGAAGATCTCGTAGTGCAGGTGAGGGCCGGTCGAGGCGCCGGTCGAGCCGACGTAACCGATCACCTGGCCCTGGCTGACGTGAACGCCGGGGCGAATACCCTTGGCGTAGCGCGACATGTGGCCATAGCCGGTGGCGTAGCCGCCGGCGTGCTTGATCTTCACCCAGTTGCCGTAGCCGCCGTAGCGGCCGGCCATCTCGATAACGCCATCGCCGGCCGCCAGGATCGGGGTGCCGGTGCCGGCTCCGAAGTCGATGCCCTGGTGCATGCGGCTGTAGCCGAGGATCGGGTGGCGGCGCATGCCGAACTTGCTGGTGATGCGGGCGCCGTCGACGGGCGTGCGCAGCAGGGCGGATTTGATGTTCTTGCCGAGGTCGTCGAAGAACTGGACCTTACCGTCGGTGCGGGTGAAGCCGTAGAACTTCATGCCCTTCACCTGGGCGTACTGCAGGTCGCCGGCCTCGATGGTGCGGCCGCTGTCAGTGACCTTGCGGTCGAACACCAGGCAGAACTCGTCGCCTTCCTTGATGTCGCGGCTGAAGTCGATCTTGTGGCTGAACAGCTTGGCGGCCTGGCTGACGATGGCCGAGTTGGCGCCGACGACGCTGGCGCTCTCATGGAAGCTGCCCTGCATCTCGCCGCAGGCGACCGTGGTCTCTTCGCGGACCTCCTCGGCCATTTCGCGCAGGCGCAGGGCGCCGTCGAAGGTGCGCGAGACGGTGATGGTCTTGGCCTGGCCGGTGCGCATGCTGAGGCCGACCAGGCGGGCGGGACCACGCTGGTTCCGCGGCTGGGCGACCGAGGCGATGAAGTCCATGCCGGCGCGGATGTTGACGGTGTCGACGACGCCCGACAGCGTCTTGATCACGGCGCGGGCGTCGGCCTCGCCGACCCCGGTGCGCTGCACGGCGTCTTCCAGGGTTTCGCCGGGGCGAACCTCGACGGCGATGCTTTCACCGCGATTGAAGCCGGGCAGGGCCTCGGCCTGGGCAAAGGCCATGTGCTGCAGGGCCGCGAAGGCGGCGGGATCCATCGGTGGGGTGATGGAGGTCTGCGCGGGCTCGCCCATCCGCCAGGCCAGCGCCAGAACCGCGAAGCCGGCGATGCCGACAAACAGTTTGGGCGCGATGCGGGTGGTCGGGCGTCGCGGATCGAATTCTTGCATTCATTCCCCCGTCGCGGACCGGCGCTCCATGGGTGGGACCGGTCAGTCGCTTCAGAATGGTACGGCTGGGACGCCCCCCAGCAATTCTAGGGCCGGTTTCTGCCGACCCGCCCCGTAAGAGGCAAGCAATATTCGATGCTTCGGTCCATTTGTCACGTCGGGGGTTAACAAAGCGGCGAAAGGCCGGGCCTTTTCAGAGGAGGTCGAGCACCCGCTCCTGCGGCCGGCAGAGCGCCGCCCCCTTGGGCGTAACGACGATTGGACGGTTCACCAGAATCGGGTCGCGGACCATGGCCTCAAGAATGGCGGCCTCCGCGGTGTCCGGCGCGGTAAGGCCCAGCGCTTCCGCATCGGTCCCGCGCTCCCGCAGAATGTCCCGCGCCGACGCGCCCATGGTGGTCAGCAGGGTCCTCAGCTGAGGTGTTGTCCAGCCGGCCTTCAGATACTCGACGACGGTCGGCTCGATGCCGCGTTCGCGCAGAAGGTCGATGGTCTTGCGCGAGGTGCCGCAGGCGGGGTTATGGAAGACGGTGACGGTCGGTTCGGTCAT
>JAUMCZ010000282.1:0-6498 GCA_032122215.1 Caulobacter sp. | reverse complement strand
CAGCAGGGTCACGCCGAACAGCCCAGCGTAGAGGACGGTCAGCCGTCCACGAAGGCTGGAGAAGCGGAACATCAGTGCCTGTGCCCGCCGGCCGGCCGACGGATCTCGACGGCGATTGAGGGGCGGGCGACCCCGGCGGCCGGCAGGGCGAAGGCCATGCTGGACTCGTTCTTGGGGGCGCGGAGCCAGGGGTGCCAGACGCGGATCGTCGCCTGGCCCGCCGGCAGGCCGCGCAGGTTGGCGACGCCATCGGGGCCCGTCCGGATCGCGAACGGCGTATCGACGACCTTCACATAGCCGACCATCTGGTCGTGGATGTTGCAGCCGATGGCGGCGACGCCGACGGCCTTGAAGACCACGCTGCGGCTTTCGTCCTTGCCGAACAGCTTCAGCTCGAACTTGTTGCCGGCCGAGAACGAGTAGACGTGGTGCTGAACCTTGTCGCGATTGGGAAAGGACACGGAGGCCCCGACCGGGGCGACAAGGACAAAGGGATCAAACTGGATGTTCTGCTGGGCGACGGTGAGCGGCCAGGCGAACCTGATCGGTCCCTTGGGTGTTCCGCTGGCCGGATGTACGGTTACGACCGCGTTCGGCACCGGCTTTCCGGCGGAATCCCGCACGGTGAGGGCCAGATCACCGGCCCAGGCCCAGGCCGGCGCAAACACAACCAGGAGAAAAAGCAGAAGCGTGCGCATGGCATCTGCCTACGGCACGCGCATGAAAACTCAGTAAACTCAAAGGCCTGCATCGAGCCGCTTTTCTACCATAAGTCTTTGCACCCGTATTGTGCAGTCAGAGGACGGCCAACACTCCCTTAAGCATCCTGTGTCGAGTCTTCGACAGTATTCCTTGAAATGGGTAGGGCGTGGGGCAGATGATCAAGACCTTGGCGGGCGCCATGGCGGCGCTGGGCCTGGCCGTCGGCGCGGCGAGCGCCCAGGACATCGAGACCGGCGGCAAGCTGCTGCTGACCGGCGGGGTGAGCACCATCGAGGGCTCCGGCGGCGGCGGCCTGGCCACCTGGGCGACAACGACCGGCTACGGCTCGGAGGACGGCGTCGGCGGCAATGCGCACGCCACCCTGGTCAGCCTGCCCGACTTCGAGTTCCGCACCTATGGCGTGGCGGTCGGCGTGTTCGACCGGGTCGAGATTTCCTACGCCCGGCAGGAATTCGACACCGGATCCACCGGCGGCAAGCTGGGTCTCGGCAACGGCTTCACCTTCGGCCAGGACGTGGTGGGCCTGAAGGTCGTGGTGCTGGGCGACGCCGTCTATGACCAGGACCGCTGGTATCCGCAGGTCGCGGTCGGGGCGCAGTACAAGCAGAACGACCAGGGCGCCATCATTGGCGCGGTCGGCGGCGATGATGACCAGGGGGTCGACTACTATGTCGCCGCCACCAGGGTGCTGCTGGACAAGAGCCTGGTGGTGAGCGGCACGGTGCGCATGACCAAGGCCAACCAGACGGGACTGCTGGGCTTCGGCGGGCCGAAGGAAGACGGCTACACGCCGCAGTTCGAGGGCAGCGTCGCCTGGCTGGCGACCAGGCGGCTGGCCTTCGGGGCCGAGTACCGCAGCAAGCCGGAGAACCTGGGCTTCGCGAAGGAAGACGACTGGGCCGATGTCTTCGTCGCCTACGCCTTCAACAAGAACCTGTCGGTGACCGCCGCCTATGTGGACCTGGGCGACATCGCCACCTTCAAGGACCAGCGCGGGTTCTACATCTCCCTCCAGGCCGGGTTCTAAGCCGATGAAAGCTCTTCTGCTCACCGCCGCACTGACCCTGACCGCCGGCTCCGCCCTGGCGCAGGAACCGACTGCTCCTCAAGCCTGGGCCATGCCCGGGGAGGAAAAGGTCGACCCCTACACCGTTGCCGAGGCCAACGCCGGAACCGGGCCGATCACCGATCCGAAAGTGTTCGCGGCGTTCAACGGCAAGGACGGGGTGGCGCGGATCGTCTCGACCATGCTGGATCTGTCCTACGCCGACGAAAAGCTGGGGCCGATCTTCAAGCCGTTCGAGCGGCCGCGGATCGAGCGGACGCTGAACGAGCACTTCTGCTACGTGCTGGGCGGCGGCTGCGCCTACACCGGCCGCGACATGGCCACGGCGCACAAGGACATGGGCGTGAAGCCCGGCGACATGGGGGCCCTGGTCGAACTCCTGCAGAAGGCCATGGACAAGGAAGGCGTGCCGTTCGGCATGCAGAACCGCTTCCTGGCCAAGCTGGCCCCGATGAAGCGGGACATTGTGAACAAGTAGGGGACTGGTTCGCCGCCTTGCGGCGTGCCTGTCCCCGGTCAGCATCCGGCGGCTGGAGCGAGCGCGATCCAACCGATTGCGCAAACCGGGGACAGGTACGGCGCTTTCGCGCCGAACCTTTCCCCAGCGTCCCTAGGCCCGCTCCAGGGCCACCATGAGCTCGCCCATCACCAGGATCCGGCCGTCGCCGATGACGGTGATGGCGTATTGCAGCGCCGCGCCGGTGGCCGCGAGCTGTTCGGCGCGGACTTCCAGATCGCTCTCGACGTCGTCCAGCCGGTCGCGGGTCCAGGTCAGGTTGTTGATCACCGCCAGGAAGCCGCGGCGTGGTTCCTTTTCGATGCCGGTCAGCTGGGCATGCAGGGCGATGGCCTGGGAGGCGTATTCGGCGGCGGCGCTGGCCGGCAGGCGGCCGTCGTGGCGCAGGGGGTTGGCGGGATCGCGGTGGCTGACGGCCGTGCAGCTGATCCAGTCAGGACCGCCGGCGGTGACGGACTCCAGCAGGTTCATGGCTCCCGCATGGGGAATGGCCCGGGCGATCGCGGCCTTGTCCATCGGCGGGAGGTTCGACATCGGGGGCGTCACGGGCGAAAAGGGACCAAATGATTCTGCGCGAACCCTGATGACTTCCGCCTTCACGATCAACCCCGACCATCCCGCCCTGCCCGGCCATTTTCCGGGCAATCCGGTGGTTCCCGGCGTGGTGGTGCTGGAGCATCTGATCGACGCCCTGGCGGCTGTCCATCCCGGCCGCACCTGCACCGGCGTGCGGCGGATGAAGTTCCTGCGCCTGCTGCGGCCCGGCGAATCTGTGGAAGTCCGTTTCGGCGAGGCCAAGGCCGACGGCATCACCGTCAAGGCCAGCGTCGGCGGCGAGCCGCTGATCGATGGGCGACTGACCCTGGCTCAGGACAAGGCGCTTTGACGCACAGCGATGCGGCGCCGGAGACCCGGCTCGCCGAATCCCTCTGCTAACCGACGAAATTCACTCGCCGTTTCGTTGCCAGACCGGCGCGCTTTCGCCTATGGATCGAAGCAGTGCTTTTGGGGGAAGTCGGGGCGGTTTGATGAAGCGGGTGCTGGTCGTTCACTATTCGCAGACGGGGCAGTTGAGCGAGATTCTTCGCTCGACCGTGGCGCCGCTCGAAGCCGCGCCCGATATCGAGGTCACCTGGCTGCCGATCGAGCCAGTCACGCCCTACCCTTTTCCGTGGCCGACAGGCTTCTTCTTCAACACCTTCCCTGAAACGGTCTACGAGGATGTAGACCCCATTCTGCCGCCGGCAATGCCCGCCGACACCGATTTTGATCTGGTGATCCTGGGCTATTCGGTGTGGTTCCTGTCGCCCTCCAAGCCGATCACCGCCTTCCTGCAGAGCGCCGAGGCGAAGGTCCTGCTGGCCGGCAAGCCGGTCATCACCGTCATCGGCTGCCGCAACATGTGGCTGTCGGCGCAGGAGCGGATGAAGCAGCAGCTGAGCGCCCTGGGCGCCCATCTGATCGACAACGTGGTGCTGACCGACAGCGCCCACAGCGCCTTCACCTTCATCTCCACCCCGGCCTGGATGCTGACCGGCAAGAAGGGACCCTTCATGGGCGGCGTGGTGCCGGAGGCGGGGGTCAGCCAGGAGGACATCGCCGGCTGCGCGCGGTTCGGCGAGGCCATCGCCGCGAAACTGCCCACCCGTTCGAAGGGCGACACCGCCCCGATGCTGAGCGAGCTTGGGGCCGTGTCGATCTTCGAGGGGCTGATGAGTTCGGAAAAAGTGGCCCGCAAGAGCTTCCTGATCTGGGGCCGCCTGCTGCGCGCCTGCGGCAAGCCGGGGACCCCGCTGCGGGGCGCGGTGCTGGTGCTCTACGTCGCCTTCCTTTTCACCCTGATCTGCACGGTCGTGCCGCTGTTGGCCATCATCAAGAGCCTGATCAAGCCGTTGGCCAAGGCGAGCATCGCCCGCCAGCGCGCCTATTACGCTGAACCCTCTGGAGAGGGCCGCGCCCTGCTGGGAGCCGCCCGATGACCATCCGCAGCGTCTACATCACCGGAACGGCGTCGTTCCTGCCGAACGAGCCCGTGCTCAACGACGAGATGGAGAGCGTGCTGGGCCAGGCCGGGGGGCGCCCCAGCCGCGCCCGCCGCACCATCCTGCGCAGCAACGGCATCAAGAGCCGCCACTATGCGATCGACCCGGCAACCGGCAAGGCGACCCACAACAACGCCCAGCTGACCGCGGCGGCCGTGCGCCGGCTGGACCAGACGGTCGGCCTGCCCGCCGTCGACATCCTGGCCTGCGGCACCTCGATCCCCGACCAGGTGATGCCCAACCATGCGGCCATGGTGCAGGGCGAGCTTGGCCTGCCGGCCTGTGAGGTGATCGCCACCAGCGGCGTCTGCCTGTCGGGCATCACGGCGCTGAAGTACGCCTATGTCACCGTCGCCGGCGGCCTGCACAACAACGCCGTCGCCACGGGTTCGGACTGCCCCTCGCCGGTGCTCAGCGCCGGCAACTTCAGCGCCGAGATCGAGAGCAAGGTCGAGGCGCTGGAGAAGGCCCCCGAGATCGCCTTCGAGAAGGACTTCCTGCGCTGGATGCTCAGCGACGGGGCCGGCGCCTTCCTCTTGCAGGACAAGCCCCGCGAGGGGGCGACCAACCTGCGCATCGACTGGATCGAGACCTTCTCCTACGCCGGCGACATGGAGACCTGCATGTATGCGGGCGCCAGCAAGAACGAGGACGGCAGCATCACCGGCTGGTCGGCGATGAGCCCGAAGGAACGCGAGACCGACTCGGTGATGTCGATCAAGCAGGACGTGCGCCTGCTGAACGAGAACGTCATCCACTACACGGTCGAAAAGCCCCTGCCCGGCATCGTCCAGAAGTACCAGCTGCGGCCCGACGACATCGACTGGTTCCTGCCGCACTATTCGAGCGAGTACTTCCGCGACAAGGTCCACGCCGGCATGCAGGTGGCGGGCTTCGACGTGCCGCAGGACCGCTGGTTCACCAACCTGACGACGCGGGGCAACACGGGCGCGGCCTCGATGTTCATCATGATCGACGAGCTGGCCCAGAGCGGCGACCTGGAGCCCGGCCAGCGGCTGCTGTGCTGGATCCCGGAGAGCGGCCGGTTCTCCAGCGGGTTCATGCACCTGACGGTGGCCTGATGAAGACCGACGAGGTTCCCCAGGAGACGGCCCGCACCTACGGCGGCACCAAGAAGCTGCTCTATGCGGTCGATGACAGCGGCGAATACACCGAGGTCAACTCGGCCGGCTGGGAGCCCGAGACCTTCGCCACCGTCCAGGCGGTGGACGAGCTGAACCGGCTGCGCGACGAGGCCCTGGCCGATGCGAAGGCCGGCAAGGTGAGCCCCCTGGTCTACTGGATGTACCAGCGGCGCATGGAGCCGGCGACGCTGGCCGCCACCACCGGCCTGTGGGCCTGGCGGGTGAACCGCCACTTCCAGCCGAAGGTGTTCGCCGGCCTCCCGGACAGGATCCTGGCCCGCTACGCCGAGGTCATGGACATTCCCCTCGCCACCCTGCGCACCCTTCCGGACGCCTGAATGACCGACTTCGCCCACCGCCAGTCGGCCCACTGCGAGAGCGGCGTGGTCGCCAACATGGTCAGCCACGGCGGCCTGGCCATGAACGAGCCGATGGCCTTTGGCCTCTCCTCGGCTTTGACCTTCGCCTACATGCCGATGATCAAGATGGCCGGCATGCCGCTGATCGCCTACCGCATGCCGCCCGGCCACATCATCAAGGGCGTGGCCAAGCAGCTGGGCATGTCGTGGAAACGCCAGACGTTCAGTGATCCGGCGGCCGGCAAGGCGGCGCTGGATGCGCAGCTGGACAAGGGCCATGCGGTCGGCCTGCAGACCTGCGTCTACTGGCTGCCCTATTTTCCGGAAGACATGCGCTTCCACTTCAACGCCCACAACCTGGTGGTCTTCGGCCGGGACGGCGACGACTACCTGATCAGCGACCCGATCTTCGAACAGACGGTGCGCTGTGACTCCGCCTCCCTGCAGAAGGCCCGGTTCGCCAAGGGGATGATGTACTACCCGGAAGGGACGCCCGGCGAGATCGACTACGCCAGGGCCGTGCCCAAGGCGGTGCGGATGAACCGGCGGATCATGGTCGGGGCGCCGCTGCCGATCATCGGGGTGAAGGGCATCCGGTTCCTGGGCCGGAACATCGCCAGGGTGGCGGCCGGGGCGGACGCGGAAA
>JAUMCZ010000281.1:0-5782 GCA_032122215.1 Caulobacter sp. | reverse complement strand
TCCTGGCCTTCATCGGCCTCGCAACACTCAAGCTCAGGTAGGGAGAGGCCAGGCGCATGATCCCGGTTCCCGGTTTTGAAGGGCGCACCGTCGCCGTGTTCGGCCTGGGCCGGACCGGGCTGTCGGCGGCGCGCGCCCTGATCGCCGGTGGGGCCAGCGTCGCGCTCTGGGATGAGAACCCCAAGGGCCGCGAAGCCGCAGAGGCCGAGGGCCTGCCGCTGGTTGATCTCGAAAAAGCCGACTGGAGCGCGTTCGCCGCCCTGATGCTGTCGCCGGGCGTGCCGCTGACCCATCCCGTGCCGCATTGGACCGTGACCCGGGCCCAGGCCAACGGCGTCGAGGTGCTGGGCGACGTCGAACTCTTCGCCCGGGCGGTCAACGCCGCGCCGGCCCACAAGCGGCCCAAGATCGTCGCCATCACCGGCACCAACGGCAAGTCGACCACCACCGCCCTGATCGGCCACATGCTGCGCAGCGCCGGCCGCGACGCCCGCATCGGCGGCAACATCGGCTTCGGCGTCCTTGGCCTGCCCGACATGCACGGCGGCGCGGTCTACGTCCTCGAACTCTCCAGCTACCAGCTTGACCTGACCAGCAGCCTCAAGGCCGACGCCTCGGTCTTCCTGAACCTGTCGCCCGACCATCTCGACCGTCACGGCGGCATGGAAGGCTATGTCGCCGCCAAGAAGCGGATCCTGCTGAACCAGGGCAAGGGCGACACTGCCGTCATCGGCGTCGATGATCCCTGGTGCCAGCGCCTCTGCACAGAGATCACCGCCGCCAACCGCCGCACCATCCGACCGATCAGCGCCGGCAAGGCCATGGGCCGCGGGGTCTATGTGCTCTCCGGCGTCCTCTATGACGCCACGGGCGAGCGCACGGTGGAAGTCGCCGACCTGACGATGGCCCGCTCGCTGCCCGGCAAGCACAACTGGCAGAACGCGGCCGCCGCCTACGCCGCCTGTCTGGCGCTGGGCCTGAGCAGCGAGGACGCCTCGAACGGCCTGATGACTTTCCCTGGCCTGGCGCACAGGATGGAGACGGTCGGCAAGCTCGGCCGCGTCCGCTTCGTCAACGACAGCAAGGCCACCAACGCCGACGCCGCCCGCCAGGCCCTTTCCAGCTATCCGAAGGTCTTCTGGATCGCCGGCGGCCGGGCCAAGGACGGCGGCATCGAAGCCCTGGCCGACCTCTTCCCTCGCGTCGAGACCGCCTACCTGATCGGCGAGGCTGAAGAGGCTTTCGCCGCCACTCTCGAGGGCAAGGCCAGGGTCGTCCGCTGCGGCACCATGGAAGCGGCCGTCGCCTCTGCCTATGCCGACGCCCGGGACGGCGACGATGAGGCCATCGTCCTGCTTTCGCCGGCCACGGCCTCCTTCGATCAGTACGCCGACTTCGAGGCCCGGGGCGAGGCATTCCGCGCCGCTGTCCAGGCCTTGAGTCAGCCCGCCGCCCGCGAGGCCCGCGCATGACCACCACCGAGTTCCCGGCCAGCAACAACCAGCACCTGATCAGTCGCGCCAACCGCGGCGCCCTGGCCAACTGGTGGTGGACGGTTGATCACGCCCTGCTGGCCGCGACGGGCATCCTCATCGCCATCGGGGTGCTGCTCAGCTTCACCTCCAGCCCGGCCGCCGCCATTCGCCTGCGGCTGGACGATCCGCTGCACTTCGCCATCCGCCAGGCTATCTTCGGTCTCGGCGCCTGCGGCCTGGTGCTGGCCATCTCCATCCTCTCGCCGAAAGGCGTGAAGCGGGCCGCCTTCTTCATCTACATCGGGGCCATCCTCTGCATGGCGGCCCTGCCGTTCCTCGGCCACGAGGCCAAGGGCGCCACCCGCTGGGTGACCTTCGCCGGCTTCACCCTGCAGCCGTCCGAATTCCTCAAGCCGGCCCTGATCGTCCTGGTCGCCTGGATGTTCTCGGAGGGCCAGAAAGGGCAGGGGGTGCCGGGCGTCTCCATCGCCTTCGCCCTTTATTTCATCGCCGTGGTGCTGCTGATCATCCAGCCGGATGTCGGCCAGACCATTCTCATCACCATCGCCTTCGGGGCCGCCTTCTGGATGGCCGGGGTGCCGATCAGCTGGATCCCGATCATGGGCGGCGCCGCGGCCGGGGGGCTGGGCCTCATCTACGTCCTCCTTCCCCACGCCCGCAGCCGCGTCGACCGCTTCCTCAGCCCCGAGGGCGCTGACACTCACCAGGTCGACAAGGCCGCCCAGGCGATTGCGAATGGCGGTCTGTTCGGGCGCGGCCCGGGCGAAGGCGTGATGAAACAGGGCGTCCCCGACCTGCAGACCGACTTCATCTATTCGGTGGCCGCCGAGGAATACGGCCTTGTCTTCTCCCTGGCCCTGATCGGCTGTTTCGCCTTCCTGATGGTGCGCGGCCTCTACAAGGCGATGCGCCTGCAGGACAGCTTCGAGCAGATCGCCGCCGCCGCCCTGTTCGTGCTGGTCGGCCAGCAGGCGATCATCAACATGGCGGTCAACCTGAACCTCGCCCCGACCAAGGGCATGACCCTGCCCTTCATCAGCTATGGCGGCTCTTCCATGCTGGCCATGGGCCTGACCATGGGCATGGCGCTCAGCCTGACCCGCAAGCGGCCGGGCGCCTTCGAGCCGGAGAGCAACCGCGTCGGCGCCTTCGCCCCGTAGCCCTCATCCCCCATCCATGCCAAAAGCCCGGCCACGCCGAGTTCGTTAGAAAGGTCCCGCCATGGCCGCCCGTCTGGCCGTCATCGCCGCTGGAGGCACCGGGGGCCATATGTTCCCCGCACAGGCGCTCGCCGAAGCCCTGACCCGTCGCGGCTGGCGCATCGTGCTGGCCACTGACGAGCGCGGCGCGATGTACGCCGACAAATTTCCGGCCGACGTCCGCCTGACGCTGTCGGCCGCCACCGCCAGGTCCAGCGACCCGATCGGCATGATCAAGGCGGGCTTCGCCGTGCTGCAGGGCGTCATGCAGGCCGGCGCCGCCTTCAAGCGCATGGACCCGGCCGTCGTTGTCGGCTTCGGCGGCTACCCCAGCCTGCCCAGCGTGCTGGCGGCGCTCGGCCAGAAGCGCCCCACCGTCATCCACGAACAGAACGCCGTCCTCGGCCGCGTCAACCGCTTCCTGGCGCCCCGGGTCACCGAAGTCGCCTGCGCCTTCCCGACCCTGGAAAAGGCGACGGCCAAGGTGAAGGCCCGCGCCCGCGTCGTCGGCAACCCGGTGCGTCCCGAGATCGCCGCCCTGTTCGACAAGCCCTACGAAGCCCCCGTCGACGGCCAGCCGATCAAGATCCTGGTCACCGGCGGCAGTCAGGGCGCGCGCCTTCTCAGCGAACTGGTGCCGGAAGCCATCCTGCGCCTGCCGGAAGAGACCCGCCTGCGCCTCGAGGTCCAGCAGCAGACCCGCAAGGAGTCGATGGACATCGCCCGCTCGACCTACCTCAATGCCATGGTCAAGGCCGAGGTCGCGCCGTTCTTCCGCGACATGGCCGGCCGCCTCGGCGCCGCCCACCTGGTGATCGGCCGGGCCGGGGCCAGCACGGTCTGTGAGTTGGCGGTCGCCGGCAAACCCTCGATCCTCATCCCCCTGAAGATCGCCACCGACAACCACCAGCGCTTCAACGCGAGGCTGCTGGAAGACGCCAACGCCGCCGCCGTCTGCCTGGAAGAGGAACTGACGGTGGACAGTCTGGCCGGCGCCCTCAAGGCGTTGCTCAACGACCCCGCCTGGCTCGCCAACATGGCCGCCGGCGCGCACGGTGTGGCCAAGCCGGACGCCGCCGAAGACCTGGCGGACCTGGTCGAGCGCACCGCCTACAGCTGACCGTAGAGCTGCGTTCCTTCTCCCGCTTGTCGGGAGAAGGTGGCCCCGAAGGGGTCAGATGAGGGCAGCACCAGCTTGAGAATTTTGGCGTTGAGGAGGCTGGAACCAGCCAATCCATGACGGGCCGGCGCTGCCCTCATCCGTCAGCCTGCGGCTGCCACCTTCTCCCGACAAGCGGGAGAAGGACCCAATCAGTCGACGTCCCCCGTCGGGATCCACCGCCGCCCGGCCGCCACCGCCGCATCAACCCCCTCAAGATCCGCCGCCTCCAACGGCGAGGCCCCCTCACACACGACCTTCGCCGCCTCGTCCTCGATCCCGCCCGGTGCGATCTTCGCCATCTCGCCAGCGCCGCCCGTCACCGGCCCCTCAACGCCATCGGCCCGCACGCTCGCGAACCCCAGCCCTCGCGCCGTCCGGCCTGAGCAATCGACCTCGAACCAGCGCCAGCCGCCGACATAGGCCACGCCGCCGGCCGTGAACCCGGTCTCCGTCACCTGCAGCACACGGAACTTCGCCGTCGTCCCGGCCCGCTCGACACTGTCCAGATCGGTGAACATGGCGAAGGCGCCCAGCTGCGTCGGCCGCAGGGTCGGCCCCTCCGCCGCCACCGCTGCGCCGCCCGCCAGCAACGCCACCAAAGCGAGGCCATTCCCCCACGGCGCCAAATCCTCTAATCCGCGTCTCATGATCGCCCGTCGCCGCCCCGTCCCGTTCGAACTCGGTCCCGTCCACTTCATCGGTATCGGTGGCATCGGCATGAGCGGCATCGCCGAGATCATGATCCGCATCGGCTACACCGTGCAGGGCTCCGACATGAAGCCCAGCGCCAATACCGAGCGCCTGGAACAACTCGGCGCCCGCATCTTCATCGGCCATGCGCCTGAGCATGTCGAGGGCGCCTCGGCCATCGTCTATTCGACCGCCGTCAAGGGCGACAACCCGGAGATGGTCGCCGCCCGCGAACTGCGCCTGCCCCTGGTCCGCCGGGCTGAGATGCTGGCCGAGCTGATGCGGCTGCAGTTCTCCATCGGGGTGGCCGGCACCCACGGCAAGACCACCACCACCTCCATGGTTGCCGCCCTGCTCGACGCCGGCGGCCTCGACCCGACGGTGGTCAACGGCGGCATCATCAACGCCTATGGCACCAATGCGAAGGTCGGCGAGGGCGAGTGGATTGTCGTCGAGGCCGACGAGAGCGACGGCACCTTCCTCAAGCTCAAGTCGACCTGCGCCATCGTCACCAACATCGACCCGGAGCACCTCGATTTCTACGGCGACTTCGACACCGCCCGCAAAGCCTTCAAGGACTTCGTCGAGAACATCCCCTTCTACGGCTTCGCCGCCGTCTGCCTCGACCACCCCGAGGTCCAGGCCCTGGCCGCCAAGGTCGAGAACCGGCGTCTGGTCACCTACGGCGTCAACCCGCAGGCCGAGGTCCGCGGCGTCAACGTCACCATGGGGCCGGAGGGGGCGAAGTTCGACGTCATCTTCTCCCCCCACAACGCCGAGCCCCGCACGCTGCAGGGGCTGCACCTGCCCATGGCCGGCGATCACAACGTCGCCAACGCGCTTGCGGCCATCGCCGTGGCCCGCGAACTGGGGGTGGATGACGCCTCGATCCTGAAAGGTCTGAAGGGCTTTGGCGGGGTGAAGCGCCGCTTCACCACCACCGGCGTCGTGAACGGCATCCGCATCGTCGACGACTACGGCCACCACCCGGTGGAAATCTCCTCGGTGCTCAAGGCGGCCCGGGCCGTGACCCCTGAGGGCCGGGTCATCGCCGTGGTCCAGCCGCACCGCTACACGCGCCTGCGCGACCTGATGAGCGAGTTCTCCGCCTGCTTCAACGACGCCGACACCGTGATCGTCGCCGACGTCTACACCGCCGGCGAGCAGCCCATCGAAGGCGTCGACCGCGACCATCTGATCGAGGGGATGAAGCGTTTCGGCCACCGCCGCGCGCT
>JAUMCZ010000280.1:0-20928 GCA_032122215.1 Caulobacter sp. | reverse complement strand
ATGCAGCTCAGCCAGAGCGCCCTGCGCTACTTCGACCTGCACCACTCGCCGGACGACACGCTGGACAAGGTCGACCCCGCACAGCTGAAGCAGAACGTCGCGGTCTGGGTCTCCATCCTGTGGCTCATCGCCGACAGCGACATCGACCTGCGCACCGTTGGCGCCGCCAAATGAGCAAGCTCGCCGGTCATCACGTCGCCGTCCTGCTGGGCGGGCTGTCCTCCGAGCGCGAGGTCAGCCTGGTTTCAGGCAAGGCCTGCGCCGACGCCCTCGAACGCCTGGGCGCGAAAGTCACCCGCGTCGACGCCGGCCGCGATCTGGCCCAGGTGCTCAGCAGCCTGAAGCCCGACGTCTGCTTCAACGCCCTGCACGGCGAATGGGGCGAGGACGGCTGCGTCCAGGGCATCCTGGAAACCCTGGCCATCCCCTACACCCACTGCGGAGTCCTCGCCTCCGCCCTCGCCATGGACAAGGCCAAGGCCAAGGCCGTGCTGGCGGCGGCAGGCGTCACCGTTCCCGGCGGCGGCCTGTTCAACCGCCATGATGTCGCCCGCGACCACGTCATCCCGCCGCCCTATGTCGTCAAGCCGAACGCCGAGGGCAGCTCGGTCGGCGTCTTCATCGTCATGGAGGGCGCCAACCGTCCGCCGCAGGAGGTCGGGGTCGAAACCTGGACTCATGGCGAAGACGTGATGGTCGAGCCTTTCATCGCCGGACTCGAGCTGGCGGTGGCGGTCATGGACGGGGTCGCCCAGGCGGTCACCGAGATCGTTCCGACCAGTGGCTTCTACGATTTCGAGGCCAAATACGGCGAGGGCGGCTCCCAGCACCTGATCCCCGCCCGCATGCCACAGGAAGATTATGACGCCGCTTTGCGCCTCGCGGAGCGGGCTCACGCCGCGCTTGGTTGTCGCGGGGTTACCAGAAGTGATCTTCGTTATGACCCTGTTAAGCGTGATTTGGTTCTCTTGGAGGTCAACACGCAGCCCGGAATGACGCCCACCTCCCTCGCACCGGAGCAGGCGGCACACCAGGGTGTGTCGTTTGATGACCTGGTGTTCTGGATCGTGGAGGACGCGTATGCCCGCGGCGGTGCGGGGGGGCGGACGCAAAATCGTCAACCCTCGGGGCAAAAGCCCCAGTAGTCCGAAGTCCCGGCCCGCTGCTCCCAAAGGGGGGCAGGCGGCCATGAAGCTGCGCGCGGCGCGCGGCGTCGGTCTTTCCCCGAGAATCGCGGTCGGCGCCGCGGGCGGCATCCTGCTGCTCGGCCTGGTCGTGGCCCTGTCGACAGGTCATCGCGGCCAGAACCTCGCGGACTCGACCACCCAGGCGCTGGCCAGCAAGACCACGAGCCTCGGCTTCACGGTTCAGGAGATCCACGTCGCCGGCGCAACCCCGGCCGGCGAGGAAGCCATCCGCGCCGTCCTCGCCCCCGCCAAGGGCCAGGCCATCCTCGGCCTCGACCTCGACCTGGTGCGCCAGGGCGTCGAGAACGTCGGCTGGGTCGAGAAGGCCAAGGTTGTCCGGCTGCTGCCCAACACCCTGATGGTTCAGGTGCAGGAGCGTGGCGCCCTTGCCGTCTGGCAGAAGAACGGCCGGCTGCTGGTCATCGACGGAACCGGCCGCACCATCCCCGAGGCCGACCCGGCCGCCTTCCCCGAACTGCCACTGGTCGTGGGGCAGGGGGCCGAGACGGTCGCCGCCGACATCCTCAAGTCCGTGGCCAGCCGGCCGCGCCTGAAGTCCCGCGTCGAGGCCCTGGTCCGGGTCGACGAGCGCCGCTGGGATATTCACCTGAAGGACGGCTCGATCATCCTGCTCCCGGCGGTCGACGAAGAGAGCGCCCTGATCGAGCTGGATCTGCTGGACCGCCGCGATGCGATCCTCGAGGCCGGCCTCGAGCGTATCGACCTGCGCGAGCCCGGCGCTCCCGCATTCCGCCGTCGCCAGACGGCGCTGATTTCCGCTCCCGTCGATGGTGGCGTCTGATGATGTTCAAGGTGTCCCGCCCGTGCTGAAGACCGCGCAACGAAACGAACCCAAGAGCCGCAAGGCCCAGGACACCCTGAAGGCGGCGCTCAGCCGACAGCCTCTTATCGCCGCCGTGGACCTTGGGGCCAGCAAGGTCGCCTGCTTCGTGATGAAGCCCGAGGGCGTCCGCAAGGCCGACCGCACCCTCACCGCCGCCGGTGTCGGCTACGTCCAGTCGCGCGGCGTCAAGGGCGCCGCCATCGCCAGCATGGACGACGCCGCCGAAGTCATCGCCCTGGCCGTCGAGCGGGCCGAGGGCGTCGCCGGCGCCGCCGTGCAGGGCGTCACGATCGCCACCGCCGGCGGCCAGCTTGCGTCCTGCCGCGTGTCCGCCCGGGTCTCGCTCGGCGCCCGGCCGATCAGCGACAACGACTGCTCGCGCGCCCTGGCCGCCGCCCTGGCGGAGATCCGGCTGCCGGGCCGCAAGCCCATCCACCTGCTGCCCATCGCCTGGCAGGTCGACAATCAGCGCGGCGTCCGCGACCCGCGCGCCATGTTCGGCAAGAGCCTCGGCCTTGAACTGCTGGTCGTCTCGATCGCCGAGAACACCTTCCAGACCCTCAGCCACTGCGTCGAGCGCGCCCACCTCGAGTTCGAGGGCGTCGTCGCCGCCCCCTTCGTCTCCGCCCTGGCCGCCCTCGAAGAGGACGAGATGGAGCTGGGCTGCGTCTGCATCGACATGGGCGGCGGCTCGACAAGCGCCGCCGTCTTCGCCAACGGCAGCCTCGTCCACATCGACAGCCTGCCGGTCGGCGGCGAGCACGTCACCCAGGACATCGCCCGCGGCCTGTCGACCAGCCGGGCCGGCGCCGAGCGCATCAAGACCCTGCACGGCAGCGCCATCGCCTCGGCCAACGAGGACCGCGAAATGATCGAGGCCCCGCCCCGCGGCGACGACCCCGGCGCCGGCCCTGTCATCGCCCCCCGCAGCCTCCTCAAAGGCATCATCGCCCCCCGCGTCGAGGAAACCCTCGAACTCCTCCGCGACCGCCTGAAGAACGCCGGCGTCATGATCGAACCGGGCGCCAGCGTCATCCTGACCGGCGGCGCCAGCCAGCTGGCCGGCGTCCGCGAAGTCGCCGTCCGGGTGTTCGACCGCCCGGTGCGCCTGGGCCGGCCCCGCCGGGTGCCGCATCTGGCCGACGCCGTCACCGGCCCGGCCTTCTGCGCCGCCGCCGGCATCCTGCACCGCGCCGCTTTCGGCCCGCGCGAGGCGGTGTCGCCGAAGATGCTGGCCACCATCAAGAAGCCGCGGGTCCCGGTCGATCCGAACGCCAACGGCCTGGTCAAGACGCTGAGCTGGCTGCGCGATAATCTCTAGGCCGTGAAGCATCGCCACAAGTGAATCGGCCGCCCTTCAACGGGCGGCCGTTTTGCGTCGAGATGACTCACTTCTGACTCAACTATCCCCGAAAACGCGGCTTAACCCACAACTGTTGATCGCTGCGACGCGCCGACGCGATTCGCGCAAGCCCTTATGTCGTAACAAAAATCCTCAGTTCACGGCTGGCCCTCGGGCCGACTCACGGTAATCGAATTAACTGCCGATTAACGATGCAGGTCGTCTAGTTAACGGGTCGTAAGGCATATCAGCGGGTGGGTCGCTGATGGCCAAGGCCAACGACTTCACCAGGACGCGGGGTCCAAGACTATGAAGCTTTACGCTCCTCAAACCACCGAATTGAAGCCGCGTATCGTGGTCTTCGGCGTCGGCGGAGCCGGCGGCAATGCCGTCAACAACATGATCGAGGCCGGCCTCGAGGGCGTTGAGTTCGTCGTGGCGAACACCGACGCGCAACAGCTGGCCTTCTCGAAGACGCCGCTGCGCATCCAGCTCGGCGTGCAGGTCACGCAGGGTCTCGGCGCCGGGGCCCACCCTGAAGTCGGCATGAGCGCCGCCGAAGAGAGCACCGTCGAGATCGGCGAGCACCTCGACGGCGCCCACATGGTCTTCATCACCGCCGGCATGGGCGGCGGCACCGGCACCGGGGCAGCCCCCATCATCGCCAAGTGCGCCCGTGAGCGCGGCATCCTGACGGTCGGCGTGGTGACCAAGCCCTTCCACTTCGAAGGCCGCCACCGCATGCGTCTGGCCGACGCCGGCATCGCCGAGCTGCAACGCTACGTCGACACCCTGATCGTCATCCCGAACCAGAACCTGTTCCGGATCGCCAACGAGAAGACCACCTTCGCCGAAGCCTTCGGCATGGCCGACCAGGTCCTGCACTCGGGCGTCCGCTCGATCACCGACCTGATGGTCCTGCCCGGCCTGATCAACCTCGACTTCGCCGACGTCCGCACGGTGATGACCGAGATGGGCAAGGCGATGATGGGCACTGGCGAGGCGACCGGCGAGGACCGCGCCCTGATGGCCGCCCAGAACGCCATCGCCAATCCGCTGCTCGACGAAGTCTCGCTCAAGGGCGCCAAGGCCGTGCTGGTCAACGTCACCGGCGGTCTGGACATGACCCTGCTGGAAGTCGACGAGGCCGCCAACGCCATCACCGAACAGGTTGATGCCGACGCCAACGTCATCTTCGGCGCCGCCTTCGATCCCTCGCTGGAAGGCGTCATCCGCGTCTCCGTGGTCGCCACCGGCATGGACGGCGCCTCGATGGCCGCCATCGAGCCCAGCCGCACCCGCAACACCGGCGCCAAGCCGCTCATCGCCGGCGACATGCGGCCCCCGGAACCGGCCCCCGTCGCCCGTCCCGAGCCCGTCGTCGCCTCCGTGCCCGAGCCGGCCCCGCAGTACTGGGGTCAGCCCGCCGCCGTGGCGCCTGAACCGGAAACCTTTCGTCCCGAGCCGGTGACCATCGCCGGCCCGGCCGTCGAAGCCGCGCCGGCCCCCGCCCCGCAGGCCCCCGACTATGGCCTGTTCGACGAGCCCACCCGCCAGCCCGAGGTCCGCACCGCCGCGGTGGTCCAGCCGCAGCAGCGCACCCTGATCGTCGATCCCCTGGTCGATGACCGGCCGGCCGACGACGGTTTCGCCATGGACCCGCACTTCGAGCCCCGCGAGGAGCGCAAGACCGGCTGGATGAGCCTCTTCGGCGGTCGCCGTCAGCCGGCGGCCTACGAACAGGCCCCGCCGCCCCAGGCCCGCGCGGCCTTCGGTGGCGGCGCCCGTCCGGCCCCGCAGCCGGTCGAGGACGTCCACCAGGAAGAAGAGGGGGACGATCTGGAAATCCCCTCTTTCCTCCGCCGCCTGGCCAACTAGCCGGCGAACGATAAAGACTGGAGAGGCCCCGGCGTTCGTCGGGGCCTTTTCCTTTTGCGGTCACGCCCGCGCTGGACTTAAGCTTTCTCGATGGATGCCAATCCCACCGTTGTCCTGCGCCCGGCAGTTGCCGCTGACGGTCCGGACCTTGAGGCCATCCTGTACGATACCTTTGAAAGCACCTGGCGGCCGAACATCACGGAGCAGGCGGCCCAGGCGTTCCGGGCCGAGAACCGTCCGGCCGACTATGTCGCCCGGCGCGGCCTCGAATTCTGGCTTGTCGAGCGCGATGGCGAGGTCGTTGGCTTCGTCGATTGGGAAGCCGACTTCGTCAACGCCCTGCACGTCCGGGCGGATCACGCCCGAACGGGCATCGGCGCTCTGCTGATGGACAAGGCCGAGCATGAGATCGCCGAAGCGGGCTTCCCGACGGCGCGGCTCGAAACAGACACCTTCAATGCCAGGAGCAGGGCCTTCTATGCCGGCCGGGGCTATCGCGAGACGGCCCGGTATCCCGATGAAGAGTGGGGCAGCGGCCTGACGACGATCCTGCTTGTGAAGTCGCTGGTGTTGGCCGTCTAGAACGCGCTCCTGCAAGCGAGAGCCGGCTATCGGATCAACCGCGCTCCTCCTAAGGAGATGGGCAGGAGGCAAGACATGGCTGAACCGAGGCTGGGTGTAGGCGCCTGTATCGTCAGGGACGGCAAGCTGCTGCTCCTGCGCCGGTTGCGCCACCCCGAGGCGGGACATTGGAGCATTCCGGGCGGCAAGATCGATTTCCTTGAGCCCATCGAGGACGCGCTGCGCCGCGAGGTGGCTGAAGAGACCGGCCTGATCCTGGGTTCGCTGCGCCTGCTCTGCGTCACCGACCAGATACATTCTGACACGCCGGAGCACTGGGTCGCCCCGACCTATCTGGCCGAAGGCTTTACCGGCGAGCCGGTCAATCTCGAGCCGCATAAGCACGAGGGGATGGACTGGTTCGCGCTCGACGCCCTGCCGACGCCGCTGTCGATGGCCGTGAAAGCGACCCTGCCGGCCTTGAAAACGGCCCTTTGCTGACCAATTTCCAGGGTTCGCGCGACCGATGAAAGATCAACAAATTCAAACGGTTAACCACGTAACAATTCGAAACAGCTCTTGCTTTGCTGCATTGCGAAGAGACGCCTACAAAGACGACGGGGCGTGATGCGGTCAGTTCGATCGCGCAGCAACAGTTCAAGGATCGGTCTTGTCCGTTTCGGCATACCATCAGCACACCGTCGGCGGCCCCGCGATCTTCGCGGGCCTGGGCCTGCACACCGGTGAGCACGTTCGCGTCTCGATCCGCCCGGCCGCGCCGGACGCCGGCATCGTCTTCGTCCGCACCGATGTGCGCGACCGCGACAACGCCGTGCGCGTGTCGCCGCAAGCCGTTGTGAAGACCCAGCTGGGCACCGTCATCGGCAACGACGCCGGCGTCACCGTCTCGACCATCGAACACCTGATGGCCGCCATGGCCGCCCTCAGCATCGACAACGCCGTCGTCGAGCTCGACGGCCCGGAACTGCCGATCCTCGACGGTTCCTCGCAGCCTTTCATCGAGATCCTCGACCGGGTCGGCCGTCGCCGCCAGGAAGCGGCCCGCCGCTACATCGAGATGCTCGACACCGTCGAGGTCATCGAAGGCGACAAGCGCGCCAGCCTGTCCCCGGCCGATCAGTTCGAAGTCGCCTTCGAGATCAAGTTCGACGCCGCCCCGATCGGCACCCAACGCGTTGATCTGGTCGTCGACGAAGAGTCGTTCCGCGAGGAACTGGCCGACTGCCGCACCTTCGGCTTCGTGCGCGAAGTCGAAGCCCTGCGCGCCATCGGTCTGGCCCGTGGCGGTTCGATCGAAAACGCCGTGGTCCTCGACGGCGACCGCATCCTCAACCCGGAAGGCCTGCGCCGCCCGGACGAGTTCGTGCGCCACAAGGCGCTGGACGCGGTGGGTGACCTCTATGTTCTGGGAATGCCGATCCTGGGCCGTTTCGACGGCCTCTACGCCGGTCACGGCCTGAACAACCTGGTCGTCCGCGCCCTTCTGGCCAACCCGGACGCCTGGCGCGTCCGCTCCTGGACCCAGGAACTGGCCCAGGCCGTCTAGGTCCTTCTCCCGCTTGTCGGGAGAAGGTGGCCCCCGCAGGGGGGCGGATGAGAGCAGCACAAGCCTTTCAGATTGAAATACGGCTCGGCGCGACACCGGCCGCCGCCCGAACTCCCCCTTCCCTGAACCCTCCGGACGGCCCTCATCCGCGCCGCTTCCCGGCCCACCGTCTCCCGGCAAGCCGGCGAAGGGTGTTTCTTCTGAGAACGCCACATTTGCGCCCGCCCCTGCGTGGTGTAGATACCTCTTCCAACGGCGCGGGGGCGCCCGCGTTGGATTTCGATTGTGAGGGTTCGTGCTGCCTCTTCCCTGGAGCCGTAAGGCCATCTTCGCCGCCGCCGTCGCGGGGGCCCTGGTCGTTACCGGCTGCGCGGGCCAAAAGCCCAAGCCGCGCCTGGCCTACATCGAGCGTCCGGTCGAGCTGCTCTACGCGACCGGCGCTGACCGCCTGGACAACAAGCGCTGGGCCGACGCCATCTCCTACTTCGAGGAAGTGGAGCGTCAGCACCCCTATTCGGAATGGTCCCGCCGGGCGATTCTGATGACGGCCTACGCCAACTACCAGGCCAATAACTACGCCGACGCCATCGAGAACGCCGACCGGTTCATCAACCTGTACCCGGGCAACCCCTCGACGCCGTACGCCTACTACCTGAAGGCCATCTGCTACTTCGAACAGATCGTCGACGTCGGTCGCGACCAGGCCGCCACCGAACAGGCCCTGGTGGCCCTGCGCGACGTGCAACTGCGCTTCCCCAAGAGCGAGTACGCCATCGACGCCCAGTACAAGCTGGACATGGTCTACGACCAGCTGGCCGGCAAGGAGATGGAAGTCGGGCGCTGGTACCTGCGCGAGGGCCAGACCATCGCCGCCATCGGCCGCTTCCGCACGGTGATCGACAAGTACCAGACCACCAGCCACGCGCCGGAAGCCCTCTACCGCCTGATCGAGGCCTACCTGACCGTTGGTCTGGTCGGCGAAGCGCAGCGCACCGGCGGCATGCTCGGCTACAACTTCCGGGACGATCCCTGGTACGGCGAAGGCTACAAGCTGCTGACCGACAAGGGTCTGCAACCGGCCGTCGCCCCCCTGACCCCCGGCGCCAAGCGCAGCATCCTCCAGCGCATGACCGGCACCGGCAAGAACAAGAGCCAGACGATCGCTCCGCCGGCGGATACCAATGCGCCCGCGCCCTCCAACTCGGCGCCCGGCGCGCCGATGCAGACGCCTGAGCCGCAGCCGCCGGTGACCCCGCCGGGCACCGAGCCGCCGCCGCCGACGGCTGACCCGATCGCCGAAACCACGACCCCGCCGACCGCCAACTAGGCACGCCATGGCTGGGCCCGGCTTCAACGCCACCCGCCGCAGCCGCAATATCGGCACGGCACGCCAGGGGCATGGTCAGGACAACCGTCTGACCATCCCGGAGGACCGTGCCGACTGGCGGGGCTGGGGCCAGCGCCTTGGCCCTCACCAGCAGTTCCAGCGCAACGTTGGTGGCAAGTCCGTCCGTTTCTTCGTCGAGACGACGACGGCCGACTACGCCCACGCCTGTTCCATCGAAGACATCTGCCGGCTTCTGGCCTGCCTGCCCCCCGGCGACTGGGCCGGCCTCGACACCTTTCTCCTTCGGCAGTCGACAGTGAAGCAACGCACGCTTCGGCCGGCCTGGGGGCGGATGTTCTACCTGGCCGACCTCGGCTACCCGGGCCGCAAGTCCCTGTACGAAGGGCCGGTGATCATTCTGGAAGCCCAGCAGGAGGGCGCCGCGCTGGTCTGGGGGACAGGACTGTCGCCTGACGACCAGGCCGAGCTGGACCGTCTGCGGGAAGACGGCCATCCCATGGTCCGCGAAGGCCGGCGCTGGGTGATCCGCCCGACCCTGCAGGCGACGCGGGCGACCCAGCTCTACCGGACGCTGCTGCACGAGATCGGCCACTGGATCGACTATCGCAGCCGGGTCGAGGAACCGTCCGCCGCCGGGGAGTCGTTCGATCTGCTTCACGACGCCTATTTCGCCCGGCCGCGCCACGAACGCGAAGCTTTCGCCCACCGCTATGCCGATGAAACCCGGACCCGCTTGACCGGACTGGGGCTCATCCCCTTTGCGCCTCTGCCGCTGAAGACGGTGATGGACTGATCTGTGGTTTGTTCTCGTCTCGTTCTCATGGTAGGAAAGAGCCTGCTTCGCCACGTGCGGGGCTTTGAACGAACTCGATTCGAGACGAAGCTGACCGCATGCTGATCGGCCTCACCATTCGCGATGTCGTGCTGATCGAACAGCTCGACCTCAATTTCGGGCCGGGCCTGACCGCACTGACCGGCGAGACCGGGGCCGGCAAGTCGATCATCCTTGACGCCCTGGGCCTGGCCACCGGCGCGCGCGCCGACGCCGGCCTGGTGCGGCGCGGGGCGACCCAGGCGGCGGCGACCGCCATGTTCGCCCTGGCCGCGGATCATGCCGTCTGGGGCCTGCTCGAGGAAAAGGGCCTCGACTACTCCCCCTTTGAGGACCTGGTGCTGCGCCGCCAGCTGTCGGCCGACGGCCGGTCCCGCGCCTTCGTCAACGACCAGGCGACCAGCGTCGCCACCCTCAAGGAGATCGGCGGCCTGCTGCTCGAGGTGCATGGCCAGCATGAGACCGTCGGCCTGCTCGACGCCCGCACCCACGGCCGCCTGCTCGACGCCTATGGCCAGGTTTCGGTGGAAGCCGTCACCGCCGCCTGGAGCGGCTGGCGTTCGGCCCGCGAAGCGCTGAAGGTCCTGCGGGAGAAGGCCGACCGTGCGGCCGCCGAGGTCGAGGAAATCACCCTGCGCCTGTCGGAGCTGGACCAGCTCGCGCCTCGCCTGGGCGAAGAGACGGAACTGGCCGAGGAACGGGCCCTGCTGGGCGCCGCCGAGAAGGCTCTGGCCGATATCTCCACGGCGCGAGAAGCCATCGAGGCCGGCCAGATCGGCAACCGCCTGGCCACGGCCTTCCGGGCCCTGGAGCGGGCGCGGGAGCGCGCCGTTCAGGCCGGGGCGGGCGACGGCGGCCTGGCCCTGACCCGTCTGACCGCGGCGCAGGAGATCATCGACCGGGCGGTCAACGAGGCGCAGGAGGCGTCCGCCGCCATCGACGCCGCCGCCGATGCGTTCGAGCTCGACCCCCAGCGGCTGGAACAGGCCGAAGAGCGATTGTTCGCCCTGCGCGCAATGGCCCGCAAGCTGTCCTGCGCCGTCGAGGACCTGCCGGACCTGAGGGTCCGTTTCGCCAAGGACCTCGCCGCCATCGAGAGCAACGCCGACGCCCTCAAGGAAGCCGAGGCCGCCGAGGACTGGGCCCGCGACGCCTACTTCACGGCCGCCCGCCGGCTGTCGGCTGAACGCCGCGCCGCCGGTGACCGGCTGGCCGCGGCCGTCATGTCGGAACTCAGTCCGCTGAAACTGGAGAAGGCCCGCTTCCAGGTCGCCGTAGACGAAATGGCCATCGAGCGCGCCGGCCCGCTGGGCCTCGACCGCGTCGCCTTCGAGATCAGCACCAACCCCGGCGCCCCCTTCGGACCGCTGGAGGCCATCGCCTCGGGCGGCGAACTGGCCCGTTTCGCCCTGGCCCTGAAGGCGGCCCTGGCCGGCCGCGACGATGCGCAACCGCTGATGATCTTCGACGAGGTTGATCAGGGGGTCGGCGGCGCCGTGGCCGACGCCGTCGGCCTGCGCCTCAAGCGTCTGGCCGCGGGCGCCCAGGTGCTGGTCGTCACCCACAGTCCCCAGGTGGCCGCCCGTGGAGACGCCCATTGGCGCATCGCCAAGGCCGGCGACAGCGAGAAGACCCGCACTTCGGTCGAAACCTTGTCCCCGGACGCCCGTGAGGAAGAGATCGCCCGCATGCTGTCGGGCGCGGCGGTGACGCCGGAAGCCCGGGCGGCGGCGCGGGCGCTGATCAGCGCATGATCAGGCTGGCCCTCGTCGCTCTGGCGCTGGCTGTCCTGGCCACACCGGCGATGGCGCGGACCGAGCGGGCTCCAAGTCATATATCCCGCGTCAGCTGCGGTGCGGCAGGCGGCGCCTGGCGCGTCCCGGGAGACGGCGGGTTGGGAGGACAACCGCAGTACGCGGTCGATGCCTGGGCGACCTACACCTACAGTTGCCAGTTGGCCGGACGGTTGCTGGTGGTCCGTCACCGGGTTGAGCCGGCGGGATTTGGTCCATGCAGCGCGTCGACCCGGGCCCTGGTCAGCGCCTGGGTCGATGGCGTCAAGGTGCTCTCACGCGCGGCGGTCGGCGAGTACGACGCCTGCTTCCAAGGCCAGCCGGTCGAGACCGTTGTGCGCGTTTCCTTGACGGCCAGGGGCGTGACGGTCTGCCGCGTCCTTTCGCGTCCAGCCGAGATTTCAGGGCCGCGGCGTTGCCGGGCTGTGTCCACGGCGGGGAGGCGCGACCCTGCCTATGCGCCGCCGCGGCCGCGCCCGCCCATCAGGCTTCAGCTGACGGCCGATCGGGATGCCGCCTGCGGGCGCTGGGCGGCAAAGCTGACTCTGGTGCGTGACGGCGAGGACCGCAGCTTTGTTGCCGACGAGGTTCCTCAGGCCCGTGGCTGGCGGGTCGTCAACGACGGGCAGTCCTTCGGCGACTCGAAGTCGGCGGCCTTCGACATCGACAATGACGGCGAGGTCGATGCGGTGACCCTGCAGCTGAAGGGCCTGGGCTGGCGGAGCCACCTGCTGGGCCTACCGGCCACACGGGTTTCCCGGGGGATGGGACAGGCCCTCTTTCCCTACGCGATTCAGCCGGTGCGCCTCGACGGCCGGATCCTCGTCTATCTGCGGGCGCTGCCGCGTGATGGGGTGCTGGGCAACTATGACGTTTACATCAGCGAGCGCGCGGATACCTCCCGCTTCCTGGTTGAGGCAAGGCCGGACGGGACAACACGATTGCTGTGTGGATGGGGTCCCCAGCGCCTGCGCGAAGACGCGCTGTGACAAATGTCGTTGCCGCCGTTCCGGGCGACGCTACAAATCCCACCATGATCGCCGTCGCCGACCTGACCGAAGCCCAAGCCGTTGAAGAACTAACCCGGCTCGCCGATGAGATCACGCGGCATGACCTCGCCTATCACCGCGACGACGCCCCCACGATCAGCGACGCCGACTACGACGCCCTGAAGCGGCGCAACCTCGACATCGAGGACCGCTTCCCGCACCTGATCCGCGAGAACTCGCCCTCGACGCGGGTCGGTGCGCCGCGGGCCGAGCAGTTTTCGCCGGTGACGCACGGCACGCCGATGCTGAGCCTCGACAACGCCTTTTCCGACGAGGACGCGCTGGAGTTCGACGCCCGGATCCGACGATTCCTCAAGCTCGACGAGACGCCTATCCGCTACACCGCCGAGCCCAAGATCGACGGGCTGTCAGCCTCCATCCGCTATGAAAAGGGCGTGCTGGTCCAGGGGGCGACGCGCGGCGACGGGCGGGTCGGGGAGGACGTCACCGCCAACCTGCGGACCATCCGGGATATTCCCCACAAGCTGGCCGGATCGGGCTGGCCCGAGGTCATCGAGGTGCGGGGCGAGGTCTATCTGGGCCATGAGGAGTTCGCCGCCCTCAACGCCGCTGCGGCCGAGGCCGGAGACAAGGCCTACGCCAATCCGCGCAACGCCGCGGCCGGCTCGCTGCGCCAGATCGACAGCACGATCACCGCGAAGCGGCCGCTCAAGTTCTTCGCCTACGCCTGGGGTCTGCTCAGCGAGAAGTTCGCCGACAGCCAGTGGGAGGCGCTGGAAAAGCTGAAAAGCTGGGGCTTCCAGACAACGCCCCAGTCGGTCTGTGTCGACGGCGCCGAAGGGCTGCTCAGCGCCTACGCCGCCATGGAGGCGGCGCGGCCGAACCTCGGCTACGATATCGACGGCGTCGTCTACAAGGTCGACAATCTCGACTGGCAGCGGCGTCTGGGCTTCGTCTCCCGCGCGCCGCGCTGGGGCATCGCCCGCAAGTTCCCGGCCGAGCAGGCGCGGACGGTGCTGGAAGCCATCGATCTGCAGGTCGGGCGCACCGGCGCGGTGACGCCGGTGGCCCGGCTCAAACCCGTGACGGTCGGCGGCGTGTCGGTGACCAACGCCACCCTCCACAACGGCGACGAGATCGCCCGCAAGGACCTGCGGGTCGGCGACACGGTGATCGTCCAGCGGGCCGGCGACGTCATCCCGCAGATCGTCGGGGCCATCCTCGAGGCGCGGCCCGAAGGCGCCGAGCCGTATCTGTTTCCGACCCATTGCCCCTGTCCGCTGAAGACGCCGCTGGCGCGCGAGACGACGGCCAGCGGGGCCGAGACGGTGGTGCGCCGTTGTACAGGGGAACTGGCCTGTCCGTTCCAGCGGATCGAGCATCTGAAGCATTTCGTCTCCCGGCGGGCCTTCGACATCGAGGGGCTGGGCGAGAAGCAGCTGCAGGGCTTTTTCGACGACGGGATGATCCGGGAACCGGCCGACATCTTCCTGCTGGAAGAACGGGACAAGACCTCCCTCAAGAAGCTCAAGGACCGTGAGCGGGCCGGTGAGACCAGCGTCGCCAACCTGCTGGCGGCCATCGAGAGCCGGCGGACCATTCCGCTGGACCGCTTCATCTATGGACTGGGCATCCGCCACATCGGTGAGCAGACGGCGCTGGTCATGGCGCGGGGATACGGCACGGCGGCAGAGTTCCTGGCCGCCATGGACAAGGTGGCGGCGCGCGACGAGGAGGCGGTGGCCGAACTCGACGCTCTCGACCAGATCGGCGATGCGGTGATCGAGGCGGCGGCGGCCTTCTTTGCCGAGGATCACAACCGGGGCATGGTCCAGCGGCTGCATGACCAGCTGACCGTCCAGGACGCCGAGAAGCCCAAGACCGACACCGCCGTGGCCGGCAAGACCGTGGTGTTCACCGGCGCCCTGGAACGCATGACCCGCGATGAGGCCAAGGCCCAGGCCGAGGCGCTGGGCGCCAAGGTTTCGTCCTCGGTGTCGAAGAAGACCGACCTCGTCGTCGCCGGACCCGGCGCCGGCTCCAAGCTGAAGACGGCGACCGAGCTGGGCATCCAGGTGATGACCGAGGACGAGTGGCTGGCGATGGTCGCCGGCTAGGCGGTCTCGGGCTTTCGCCTCTGGAGATCGGCCAGGGCGGCCACGCCGACGACCACCAGGAAGACGATCAGGGCGGTTCGGCCGTAGGCGACGGTCGAGCCTGTCGGCACCGTCAGGCCGGCGACGATCTGCAGGACGACCAGGAAGGCGATGAAGGCCAGGGCCGGCCAGGGGGAGCGGGACCAGGCCCCTCGGCTCCACAGCCAGGCGCCGCCGGTCAGGGCGATCAGCCCCATCTCGAGGGTCTTCTCGGCGTCCGGATAGTCCCACCAGCCAAGGCCGACCTTTGGCCCGCCGAACCAAAGTTCGAGGTCCGGGCGGTGGAGCAGGAAATCGAGCGCCCAGTGGCTGAACACCACCAGGGCGACAGCCACGCAGGCGCCCCAGGGCAGGCGCAGCACCCAGCGGCATAGGGCCAGGGCGGCCAGCGACCAGATCAGCACGGCCGGCAGGCTGTGGGTCCAGGGCATGTGGTAGAGTTCAAGCGGGCTGCCCGGCAGGTCCGGGTTGAAGCGGATCTTCTCGACGCCGGCCATGACCAGCCCGGCCCAGCCGATGTCGATGAGCTGCGCCCCGGCGATCAGGGTCCAGAGCGGGGCGCGAGGCTCCACCGCCTTTGCGGCCAGAGCGGCGGCGTAGTGTCCGACAAACATGATCTGCAAGCCCCCCATCGCCGCGCCCCTATCGAAGCGGCAGACCCATTATACCGCCGATCAGCGATGCAAGCACAAAGTTCAACCGGCGTGGGCAGGCCGTCGCTGAGCGAGCGAAGGCCTTTGTTGGCCTCTGGTCTGGATGATGGCCGGCCCCGGTTGTGTGCTTGTCGGGTTTTTGTCCTCAAAAGGTCCGGTCTTTGTCAGGCCGTCACTGCTGTTGCTGCTGTTGCTGCTCCTCACGCAGCGCGTCGACTCCCCGCCGCCGCCCACCCCGGAAAGTCGGCCTCGGCAGGTGGAAGAACTCAGGCTCGGAGACAGCGGACTTCGCCTTGGTGACGGCGACATCAACGGAGACATGGCTGTCGCTGTCGCCCTTGTAGACGCCCCGACTGGGGGGGACGTCCCCATAATCCCGCCCGATCGCCACCCCCACGTGACGCTCGCCGGTCAGCATATTGTTTGTCGGGTCAAAGCCGACCCAGCGCTGGGAAGGCAGGAAAACCTCGATCCAGGCGTGGGTCGCGTCCGGGTCGGACCGGTCCCCGCCCTTGCGATCGGTAAACAGATAACCCGAGACGTACCGGGCCGGCAGGCCCCAGTCGCGGGCGATGGTGATCATGATGTGGGCGAAGTCCTGACAGACACCGCCACCCCGCTTGAGCGCCTCGTCGACCTTGCTGTCGGCGCGGGTGACACCAGGCTCGTAGGCGAAGGCGTCGTAGATGGTCTGGTTGAGGTCACGCAGCCGGCTCAAGGGATCACGGACCTGGCTGGCCTCGAGGTCCTTGCCCTGCATGAAGGCGCGCAGGGCCGGGGTGATCTGGGTGAAGCCGTGCGGCTGCAGAAAGTCGAAACATTCGGCCTGAGTGAAGCTGCTCTTCAGCCGGTCCCATTCGCCGAGATCCAGGGATTGAGGCAGCTCGGGCGGGGGCTGTGTCTCGACACAGGCGCGGGAGACGATGGTCAGCTCGTCATGCGGCTGGGGCACGTCGAAATGGTGCACCGCGTTGCCGAAGGGGTCGATGTAGCTGAACAGCTGGGCCCGGGGATCAAGCTCCAGGTCGAAGCTGATCAGCCGCTGACGGATCGACTTCTGGGGCTGCATCCGCAGCTCCATCAGGCTTTCCCGGATGGGGCGCTCGTAGTGGTAGCGAGTGACGTGGCGGATATCGAGCAGCATCAGGCCGGGAGCCTCATCTCGAGGGGATAGGCGACAAAGGTCTGGTAGAGGGCCTCGTGGATGCGGCCGCAGTCGGCCACCACACTGGCCAGCAGGGCGGCCGCCCCGTTGGCCTCCAGCTCCTCCAGATCGGTGAATTCCAGGCGCGAGCTGAGACGGCCCGCCAGCCGTTCAGGCCGACCGCGTCCGCCAAAGGCGACGTGGCTGGCGATGTCTGCCATGGATTCCTCGATGCGGGCGGTGGCGAAGCGGATCGAGCGCGGGAAGTCCTCGTCGAACAGCAGGAAGTCGAGGATGTGCCTGGGTTCGATCTCGGCGGTGTAGGTGCGCAGATAGGGCTCGAGCGCGCAGCCCATGCGCAGGACGTTCATCAGGGTGACGTGGTCGCCGCTGGGGACGGCCCCATCGCCGAAGGCGGCGCGCAGCAGGCGGGCGATGAGCTGGGCCCGCTCGATGTAGACGCCCAACATCAGGAATCGCCAGCCCTCGCCGTGGCTCATGGTGGCGTCGGCCGCGCCCTTGAACTGGTGCAGGTCGGCGATGATGTCGTGCAGAAAGCCCGTGTGCTCGCGGTCGAAGGTGCGTTCGGCGCCCTTCTCGTTGACGCGCAGATAGAGGAGATTCAGCCGCTCCCACATCTCGGTGGTGATCTGGTCACGCACCTGGCGGGCGTTCTCGCGAGCCTTGGCGAGGGACATACGAACCGAGTTGGCCTCGTCGTTCCCAAGCGCCAGTTCCTTGGCGGTCGTGAACAGGTTGCTGTCGGCGGCGGTGAGGTCGTCGCCCAGGGCCGAGAGGGCGATGCGGGCCGTCTCGTTGGCGGCCATCGAGCGGTCGAGCGTGGCGTTGAGGGTGACGTCGGCCAGACGGCAGACGTGCTCGGCCCGCTCCACATAGCGGCCCATCCAGTAGAGGCTGTCGGCAACGCGGGCGAGCATCATGGCGCGATGTCTCCCGGACCCAGAACCCAGGTGTCCTTGGACCCCCCGCCCTGGCTGGAGTTGACCACCAGGCTGCCCTTGCGCAGGGCCACGCGGGTCAGAGCGCCCGGGGTGACGACGATCTTCTCGCCCGACAGGATGAAGGGCCGCAGGTCGACGTGGCGGCTCTCGACCCGGCCGTCGATCAGGCAGGGGGCGGTAGAGAGCTGGATGGTCGGCTGGGCGATGTAGTTGTCGGGGTCGTCCTTGATGGCCAGGGCGAAGTCCTCTCGCTCCTTCTTCGACGCATGCGGGCCGACCAGCATGCCGTAGCCGCCCGAGGCCCCGACCGCCTTGACGACGAACTTGTCGAGGTTGGCGAGCACATGGCTGAGCTGGGCCGGTTCGCGGCAGAGGAAGGTCTCGATGTTGGGCAGGATGGCGTCCTCGCCCAGGTAGTACTGGATGATCTGGGGGACGTAGGCATAGACGGCCTTGTCGTCAGCCACCCCGGTGCCGGGGGCGTTGCAGATCATCACATTGCCGGCGCGATAGGCGTTGAACAGGCCGCCGACGCCCAGACTGGAATCGCGTCGGAAGGCCAGGGGGTCGATGAAGTCGTCGTCGACGCGGCGGTAGATGACGTCGACCCGCTGAAGGCCCGTGGTCATCCGCATGTAGACCATGTTCTCGTGGATCACGAGGTCGCGGCCCTCGACCAGCGGCACACCCATCAGGCGGGCGAGATAGGCGTGCTCGTAATAGGCGCTGTTGTAGACCCCGGGGGTCAGGACCACGACCTGAGGGTCGGGCCGCCATTCCTGGGCCATCGACTTCAGGGTCGCGAGCAGCAGGTCCGGATAACGTTCCACCGGCCGCACACTGGCGGCGCGAAAGGCGCCGGGGAAGGTGCGGCGGGCGGCATCGCGGTTGGCAAGCATGTAGGAGACGCCGCTGGGGACGCGCAGGTTGTCTTCCAGCACATAGAAGGCCCCGTCCTGGCCGCGGATCAGGTCGGAACCGCAGACGTTGGCGTAGGCCTTGTGCGGCACATAGAGGTGCTGCATCTCGCGTCGATAGCTGGGGGCGCCCAGCACGAGATCGCGCGGGATGATGCCGTCCATCAGGATCTTCTGCTCGCCATAGATGTCGGCGAGGAACATGTTGAGGGCGCGCAGGCGCTGGGTCAGGCCGGCCTCGATGACATCCCACTCGGCCGAGGGGATGATGCGCGGGATCAGGTCGGTGGGGATGATCCGCTCGGTCGCCGCCTCCGCGCCGTAGACGGTGAAGGTGATGCCCTGCAGCAGGAAGCTGCGTTCCAGCGTCGACTGGCGGGCGTTGAGGTCTTCGGCCGACAGACTGGTCAGCCGCTCGTGCATCACCCCGTAGTGGTCACGCACGTCACTCGATGCGTCGTACATTTCGTCGAAGGCGGCGCCCGGCGTATAGAAGGGTTGGGGCATCGGCAGGCCCTGAGACTGGCTTTGGCTCTGCCGGCCCGATGATTGACTCTGGGATTGGCGCTGCGTCGGGTTGTCGGCCACGTGAAGTTCAAATCCCCAAAGACAGGCCGCCGTCGGACGGTCCCTTACAACAACGCTTCACTAGCCGGTCCGGCGCCAAGGTGCGCGGATGCGGTGCGAGTCGGCGGCTGCAAAACGCCGCTGCCTGACATTTGTGCAGGGTTTGGGCGCGGTGGGAAGCGGGCCGACGGCGTGAATGGCGGCGACGGCGCCGCCGATCGGAGCGGCCGGGCGCTCCGCAGGTCGCGTAAGCGGCCAGGACCTTTCCGGTTTCCCACCGCCGCCTCAACGCTCTGTCAGCTCTATCCCCGCACCGAGGCGTGAACCTTGGGGCAAAGTGTAGGCGCACGGCGTTCGCGGCGGTCAGCAAGCTGGGGGCCTGAACGGGACTAGCGGAGTCATCGTCACGCTGCCCAATGCCAGCTTCCTCGGCTGAGCCATGTCGTCGGCCGGCGATGTCACCGGCGACGTTGGCGGCTGGCTGCTTCAGGCCTGCTTCGGCCCCTCGGGGGTCGAGAGGCCCGGCACCGGGTTCTCCGCGTCTTCCGCAGCCCCGCGGGCCAGGTCCTCGGCGGCGTCGTTGGGGGTGACAGCCTCGGCGGCCGCGCCGGAAGCCGCCGCCTTGCGCGGAACCTTGAGGCGCAGCGAATCGCGGGCGGCGTCGCCCTCCTCGCCGAACAGGCCGCGAAGGCGAAGCTCCTGTTGCGGGAAGGGAATCTCGAAGCCGCCGTGGCGCAGGGCGTCCTCGATGGCCCAGGTGTAGGCGGCGTGGGCGGCGTTGGGGCGTTTGACCGCTTCCAGGGTCGGCCAGACCACCAGCTCGAACGACATGGCGCTTTCGCCGAAGCCGACCAGCCAGACCTGGGTCTTGCGCCTGGGAGTGTCTTCCATGGTGAAGGGCACGTCGTGGGCGGCCTTCAGCACCGCATCGCGCACGGCCGCCTTGTCCGAGCCGTAGGCGACACGGAAGGGGATGTGCATGCGGCGCAGGCTGTTCTGGTGGGTCCAGTTGGTCACCGGCTGTTCGATCAGCCGGCTGTTGGGGACCAGAACATCGAGGTCGTCGTTGTTGCGCAGGCGCACGGCGCGGGGGCCGATCTCGGCGACGACGCCGCGCTCGCCGGTCTGCAGTTCCAGATAGTCGCCGATGCGGATCAGGCGGTCGAAGATCAGCACCAGTCCGGAGATGAACTCCTTGACCACCCCCTGCAGGCCGAAGCCCAGGCCGACGCCGAGGGCGCCGGCAAACAGGCTGAGCCCGGAGAGATCGACGCCGAGCGCCGAGACGCCCATGTAGAAGCCGATGACGACGGCGCCATAGGTGGTCAACTTCTCGGCGATGTAGATCGATGGCGCTGACTGCGGGGCCCGGTCGCGGATCCGTCGGAACAGGCGGCCGGCGATGCGCGAGACGAGCAGGGCGATCAGGATGAGCAGGACGCAGGCGACGATGCCGCCCGGCGTCAGATAGGACTTGCCGACCATCAACAGTTTGAAGTCGGCGATGTTGCTGAGGTCGCGCGCCAGTTCGTGGATTTCGCGCGGGATGAAGTCCAGGGCCATGCGGGGACCATGCAAGGCCCGGCGTCTGGAAACAAGAGCCCCGGCGCGGGGGAGCGCGACCTTCAGGGCCGGCGAATCCACTTGGGACGACGTCGCGACAGCGGCTATGGTTAACGTGTGTGGCGCAGGCCGAGGGGCGCTTGTCCGGGGGAACGGTTCATGGCGTTTGCGGCGGTGCTCAACCTGGACAGCCTGAACGGCGCCAATGGTGTGCAGTTCAATGGACTGCTCGGCGGCGACCAGTCCGGCTTCTCGGTCGGCTGGGCCGGTGACGTCAACGGCGACGGCTTTGCCGACCTGATCGTCGGCGCCCCCTACAACGACGCCGGCGGCGCCTATTCCGGCTCAGCCTATGTGGTGTTCGGCAAGGCGAGCGGCTGGAGCGCCAGCGTCGCTCTGGAGAGTCTGGACGGGACCAGCGGCTTCATCATCGAGGGGCGGTTCGGCAACGAGGAGGCCGGGTTCTCGGTGTTCGCGGCCGGTGACCTGAACAGCGATGGCTTCGGCGATGTCGTCGTCGGCGCCCGCAAGGCGGACCTGGCCGGGCTTGATTCGGGGACGGCCTATGTCGTCTTCGGCCATGGCGGGCCCTGGAGCACCGTCG
>JAUMCZ010000279.1:0-29363 GCA_032122215.1 Caulobacter sp. | reverse complement strand
GCCTGTAAAAGGCCGGGCTGTAGGAGCGCCGGCCATTCCGTTCCGTCACCTTTTGCTGAAAGTGAGCATAAGTGACGGGACACATATAGGCCTGTGACAATCTGTGCACAAGGGGAATCGTCAGGGAGCGGTGGAGGTGAGTTTCGCCGATCTCCCCCACCGTCCGGCTAGTCGCGGCGACGCGCTTCGCGCTGGCGGCGTTTCTCGGCCTCGCGGGCCTTCTTCTCGGCCTTTTTGCGGGCCTTGTCCTCGCGGTCGAGGCGGGCGAGGCGTTGTTTCTTGCTTTCGCCGGGGATGATGGCGCTGGCCACGGCGCCGGTGGTGTTGACCGCGGCCTTGGTGACGCCGCCGACGACCGAGCCGACGATGCAGCCTGACAGCAGCAGGGCGCTGACGGCGAGGGCGAGCGGGACGAGCAGGGGGCGTTTGGTCATCGGGGCTCCAGGACCCCGGACGGGGCGGCGGCTATCGAAGCGGGACCCCCATTATACCTACCCGAAGGGCAAACAGGCGCCGTCTTCGGGCGCCCCGGAAAAATCCATGCCGGCTCAAGAGGTTGGAGGCGGGTTGGCGGGGGCGGACGGGAGGGGAATGAGGGGGCGCCCGGTGGGGGTGCGGTGGGGATGTGGGGGCGGGCGCATGCGGCAAGGTGGGGCGCGGGGCGCCGCACGGCGCCGCGGGGAAAGCGCCGCCCGGAGGTCGGGCGCATACCCGAAGTTCAAAACTACGCCGGGGCGTCGGCCGGGCGGGCGTGGGCGGCCAGGGTGTGGGCCAGGACGTCGAGGGTGTAGGGCTTGCGCAGCAGGGGCCAGGGGGCGGCCTCGGCGTCGTCGAGCGCCTCGCCCGTGTAGCCGCTGGTCAGCAGGATCGGCAGGTCCGGTCGCAGCGCGCTGGCCGCGCGGGCGAGGTCGACGCCGTTGCGGGGGCCGGGCATGACCACGTCGGTGAGCAGCAGGTCGAGGTCCGGTGTGGTGTTCAGGGCGATGAGCGCCGTCTCGACGGTGTCGGCGAAGGTGATGCGGTGGCCAAGCTCGCGGAGCATGGCCTGGGCGAGATCGGCCACCTCCGGATCGTCCTCGACCAAGAGGATGTGCAGCGGGCGGGCTTCAGCGGGCGCGCGCGGCGGCTCGGCGCGGGTTTCGGCGTCCTGCGTCAGGGGCAGGAAGATGGAGACCGTGGTGCCGGCGCCCGGCTCGCTTTCGATCTCGGCCCCGCCGCCGCTCTGGCTGGCGAAGCCGTAGACCTGGCTGAGGCCAAGCCCCGTGCCCTTGCCGACCGGCTTGGTGCTGAAGAAGGGCTCGAAGACCCGGGCCACGGTGGCCGCGTCCATGCCGGTGCCCTGGTCGCGGACGCTGATGCACAGGCAGGGGCCGCGCAGGGTCTCGCCGATACAATGGTCAGCGATGCGGCTGGACAGGGTGATGACCCCGCCGCCCTCCATGGCGTCGCGGGCGTTGACCAGCAGGTTCATGAGGGCCGCGTCGAGCTGGGCCGGATCGATGAGCACCCGGGCGCCCGGAGCCGCCAGGTCGAGGTCGAGCATGTAGCGCTCGCCGAGCGCCCGGCCGTAGAGCTGGGCGCTGTCCTTGATGGCCGCGTCGATGACCAGGACCTCGGTGCGCAGCGGCTGGCGGCGGGAGAAGGCGAGGAGCTGGCGGGTCAGGCGTTCGCCGCGCTGGGCGGCGTCGAGGGCGGCCTTGGCCAGGCGTTCGGTGCGCGTCTGGTCACCCGGATGCCGCTGGACGATGTCGAGGGCGCCGATGATCACCGTCAGCAGGTTGTTGAAATCGTGGGCGACGCCGCCGGTCAGCTGGCCGAGCGCCTCCAGCTTCTGTGACTGCATCAGGGCGGCCTGGGCGATGTCGCGCTCGCTCATGGCCGCCTCGACCCGCTCGGTCAGCAGGTCGTTGAGACGTTGCAGGTCGGCCTCGACCTGCTTGGCTTCGGTGACGTCGAAGGCGATGCCGGCGAAACCGGCGAAGTCTCCCTGCGGCGACAGGCGCGGCTGGGAGAAGCTGCGCAGCCAGCGGTATTCGCCGTCGGCGCGTCGGTAGCGGGCCTCCAGCTCGAAGGCCTTGCGGCTGGCCTCGCCGGCCATCTGCTCGCGCAGGACGCGGTTGAGGTCTTCGGGGTGCAGGCGGGTGCGCCAGTCGAGACCCAAGGCGGCCTCATAGCCTTCGCCGATGAAGTCGACATAGGCGACGTTGACGAACTCGCGCCCGCCGGTCGGCATCGACACCCAGAGGAGAGCCGGGGCGCTGTCGGCCAGGGCGCGGAAGCGGGCCTCGCTCTCGCGGATCTGCTCGGCGGCGCGGTGGCGCTCGGTGACATCGAGGTTGTAGCCGACCACCTGCCGGGCCCGGCCGGAGGCGTTGCGATGGATCTGCCCGCGCGCGTGGATCCAGCGTTCCTGGCCATCGTCGCCGATGGTGCGGTATTCGATCTCGTAGGCCTGGGCGCTCTTGAAAGCGGCCCGGTTGGCGGCGGTCACGCGCTCGCGGTCGTCAGGGTGGATGGCGGCCATCAGGTCTGCGTAGACCAGCGGGCCGGTGCGTGGGGCGATGCCGAGATTATGGAAGACGCCGGTGGACCAGGTTCCGGTGTTGGTTTCCAGGTTCCAGTCCCAGAGACCGAGGCCCCCCGCCGCCTCGGCCAGCTTGAGCCGACCTTCGGCCTCGGCCCGGGCCAGAGTCTCGGCGCGCATCCGCACCAGGGCGGCGCGGGCGGCGGCGGCGACCAGGATGGTCACCGCGCCCGAGATAGCGAAGAGGATCAGGAAGCCGTCGCTGCCGCGAGTCGCCCCGAACGGGGCCATGACGCCCATCCCCAGGGCCAGGATCAACGCGCCCCAGCCCCAGCGATGCCCCGCATAAAGGGTGGCGATGACGAAGACCGGGAAATAGGAGGAGGAGGCGTTGAAGGCGTTGTGCGAGCCGACCAGCACCAGTCGCAGCCCGAAAGCGATCAGGAAGGCCAGCGCCGTGACGGCCGCCGCGCGCGCGACCGAGGGGGGCTGCTGCGGGATGACGCGCCAAAGGATCGGCTCGGCGTCCGGTCCAAACAGGTTGAGGGCGAAAGGGCCCATGACGCTCCGTTGCCCGCCGCGATACGCCCGACACGCCGCGACGACTTGTCACAATGATGGACGACCATAACTATGGGGCGCAAGAGAGGTTCATCATGGCCGCATCCTTCGACCCCTGCGCTTGCGTTCCGACCCCGTGTCGGCGCGACCTTCAACGGGACGGCTGACAGCTCTTGAGATCCGAACGCCTTTCGATACCGAGGCCTTGGGCCCTAGCGGTGCTCGCCGTCGTCGCGATGGTGGCCGCCGCCTGCGCCAGCGATTACCGGGTGCGTGAGGGCACGGGCCGGGAGCGCGGCCTTTCGGTCCTGACGCGGGGCTATGGCGAGGTCGCCTTTCGCCGGCTGACCGCCGACATGGACACGGCGATGATGGCCCTGGCCAGGCGGCATGACGGCGTGGCAAGCACCGACTTCTGGGGCCGCACGCCCGGATGGGAGAGCTTCAACCTGTCCCGGCTGCCGGTGCTGGACGTCGGCGCCATCAGCGAGGACGACGCGCGGCTGATCAACGCCATGCAGCTGGCCTCGGCCGAGCCGCCGCCACCGGCCAGGCCCTTCATTCTCAAGGCCAGCGGAGAGGACCGGGCGGCGGCGATTCGCTGCCTGACGCAGGCCATCTACTACGAGGCCGCCGTTGAGCCGCTGGAGGGCCAGCGGGCGGTGGCCCAGACGGTGCTGAACCGGGTTCGCCATCCGGGCTATCCCAAGAGCGTCTGCGGGGTGGTCTACCAGGGCGCGCTGCGCACGACCGGCTGCCAGTTCAGTTTCACCTGCGACGGGTCTCTGGCGCGGGTTCCCAATCCGGTCATCTGGAGCCGGGCCGAGCGGCTGGCCATCGATGCGCTGGGCGGCCATGTCGAAAAAGCGGTGGGGACGGCGACGCACTATCACGCTGACTATGTGTCGCCCTACTGGGCGCCGACCCTCTACAAGATCGTCCAGATCGGGCGGCATATCTTCTACCGCTGGACCGGGCCCTGGGGCCTGCCGCCGGCCTTCAACGGCAAGTACGCCGGCGGCGAGGCCAACCTGACGGCGGCGGTGCTGCAGGGGCTGGATTCCCGCATCCAGGGCGAGGGGCTGGCGCCCGACAGCATCGCCGGCTTCATCTCCAACCTGGCCTCGACGACGACCCGCACGGTGGTGCTGTCGGTCGACGGGGTCGATCAGTCCTACACGGTGGCCGCGCCGCCTCCGGGCCAGGAGATGGTTCCGATGCCCGGGGTGCTGACGCCGGCGCGGCGGGCGCCGACGCCGGAAGAGGTGGCTGATATCAACGCCAAGCTGAAGACGCTCGAGGAAGACCCGGACGCGCCGATGACGACGGCGCCGAGGCCGCAGCCGCCGGCGAAGGCGGATCCGGGGGCGGCGCAGGCGGGAGACCTGCCGATCGGGCGGCGGCCGGAGTAGGGCGGGAGAAGCAGCTGCTCCGTCCCTCCCCGAATTGGGGAGGGCAGGCGCGCGTTGCGCGCCGGGTGGGGCAGTGGGTCACCGGCTGAGCCGGTTAGGCGTCTCAGCACAAACTCACGAAGGTCTCGAACCCACTTCCCCACCCGACGCGCGTAACCGCGCGTCTGCCCTCCCCAATTCGGGGAGGGAGGTCAGAGGCCAAACGCCTTGGCGTATCTAGTTGTCACCGGCTGCGCCAACGACCCCGGGACCAGTTCCAACGCCATGAAGCTTGGCCCCCGGAACGGCGAGCTCACCGTCTTCGCCAGGTCGGCGCTGTAGCCGACGCGAGGGTAGTAGGCGGGGTGGCCCAGCACGATCACCGCCTCAATGCCGGCGGTCGCCAGACGGCGGTGGCCTTCTTCCATCAGCGCCGTGCCGAGGCCGTCCTTCTGCCGTCCGGGCTGGACGGACAGCGGCGCCAGGGCGGCCAGGCGGCGGCCGGTGTCGGTGGCGAGGGGGCTGAACAGGATGTGGCCGACGATCGCGCCGTCTTCCACCGCCACCAGCTCCAGCAGGGCATCTCCGTCGGCGCGCAGGGCGTCCACGAGGTCTGCTTCATCAGGTTGTCCGAACGCCGCCGCGACCACCGCGTGGATGGACGCATGATCGGCGGGCCCGGCGGCGCGGATCACTACCAGACGCCGATCTTCCGGGCTTCGCCCTGGCTGATCGGATGGTGGGCGGCTTCGTGGTCCTGTTCGGCCAGGAAGCGCACGGCCTCAAGCGCCGCCATGCAGCCCATGCCGGCGGCGGTGACCGCCTGGCGGTAGATGTCGTCGGTGACGTCGCCGGCCGCATAGACGCCGGGGATGGCGGTCGAGGCCGTCCCGGGCTGGACCTTCAGGTAGCTGCCCGAATGCATCTCCAGCTGGCCGGCGAACAGTTCGGAGGAGGGGGCGTGGCCGATGGCGATGAAGACGCCGTCGGCGTCCAGATCGCGGGTCTCGCCGGTCTTCACCGACTTGAGGCGCACGCCGGTGACGCCCATGGGGTCAGTGTCGCCGGTCACCTCGTCGATGACATGGTCCCAGACCACCTCGATCTTGGGATGGGCGAAGAGGCGTTCCTGCAGGATCTTCTCGGCCCGCAGTTCATCCTTGCGGTGAACGAGGGTGACCTTTGAGGCGAAGTTGGTGAGGAACAGGGCCTCCTCGACGGCGGTGTTGCCGCCGCCGACCACGACCACCGCCTTGCCCCGATAGAAGAAGCCGTCGCAGGTGGCGCAGGCGCTGACGCCGAAGCCCTGGTATTTCGCCTCGCTTTCGATACCCAGCCATTTGGCCTGGGCGCCGGTGGCGATGATCAGGGTCTCGGCCAGCCATTCCTCGCCGCTGTCGCACTTGATGTGGAAGGGGCGTCTGGAGAGGTCGGCGGACAGCACGATATCGCTGACGAACTCGGTCCCGACATGTTCGGCCTGGGCCTTCATCTGGTCCATCAGCCAGGGGCCCTGGATGACGTCGGCGAAGCCCGGATAGTTCTCGACATCCGTGGTGATGGTCAGCTGGCCGCCTGGCTGGATGCCGGCGATCAGCACGGGCTTCAGCAGGGCGCGGGCGGCGTAGATGGCGGCGGTGTAGCCGGCGGGGCCGGAACCGATGATCAGGCAGCGGGTGGTGCGGGGTGTGGGGCTCGACATGGGGGCAGATATAGGGTCGATTCCGCTTTCGCGCGATGGGGCAGAAGGGGCGGCGGTGTCCGGACGGATTGTCACGCTTCTGTTGTATGCGGGCCCTATCCTGACGGGGATGACGCTTGGCGTGATCTTCCGCGAGCCGGTGCTGGTCCTTCTGGGGATCATCGTCGCCGTTGCCGTGGACATCGGTCGGCGCATCGCCGCTTCCAGACAGAAAACCGAGATCAAGGGTGGCCGCTTCGTAGAGGGCCGCTGGGTTGATTTCCCGCCCGATCCGCCGTTCCGCCTTGGTGGCGGCGGCGACAATCTCGACGCGGCTCTGGTCCGCGCCGCCCTGGCGGCGGCCGAGGAGGTGGCTCCCAAGGTCAAACAGGCGCTCGAGGAGCGGGCGCGAGAAAGGAAACCATGAGCAAGGACTCGAACAAGGCGGCGGCCTTCCTGCCGCTCGGCATGGGCGTCGGCATCGCGATCGGCGTGGCGCTGGGCATCGCGCTGGACAACCTGGCGCTGGGGCTGGGCGTGGGCGTGGCGATGGGCGCCGGGTTCGGCGGCGCGATGAGCATCAGCCAGAAGAACAAGGACAAGAAGGACCGCTCGGGCGGCGACGGCGGCAGCGCCCATCACAGCGACAGCGACGACCACGATGGTGGCTCGGGCGACGGTGGCGGGGACGGCGGTGGCGGGGACGGCGGTGGCGGGGGTGACTGACAAGCCGGCGTCGAAATGGCGAGAGGCCTGGCGGCCTCTGTTGTTCCTGCTTGTCGTCGCCATCGGCGCGGCAGGAGGCGTCGCCTACGCTGTCGGCGAGGGACTGACACGGGAAATCGGCGGGGGCGCTATCGGGATCAGTCTGGTGCTGCTTCCCGGCGTCTTCCATGTCGCCTTTCTGGCGTCGGGGTTCAGCGCCGCGTCCCGCGCCCGCAATCGCAAGCCAGGTCCGTTCGACGGCAGCAATACCCGCTACTTTGACGCCAACCACGACGAGGGTTTCGAGCTCGACAGTGCTCGTCACCGCAACGACGACCGCTTCGGTCTCTGAGCCGCCGGTCCTTCTGGACTTGTTAAGCCGACCGGCCGAGACTCAGCCGTCATGAGCAAGGCGCCCACCATCGAGATCGCCGGACGGCCCATCGGGCCCGAGCATCCGCCGTTCGTCATCTGCGAGTTGTCCGGCAACCACAACGGCAGCCTGGAGCGGGCGCTGACCATGATCGACGCGGCGGCTGAGACCGGCGCCGACGCCATCAAGATCCAGACCTATACCGCCGACACCATCACCCTCGACGTCGACCGCCCGGAGTTCAGGATCAAGGGCGGGCTGTGGGATGGCCGGTCCTTGCATGAGCTCTATCGCGAGGCCCAGACGCCTTACGAATGGCACGCGGCCCTGTTCGAGCGGGCGGCCAGGCGGGGGGTGATCCTGTTTTCCAGCCCGTTCGATGAGACGGCGGTGGACCTGCTCGCCGGCCTGGATGCGCCGGCCTACAAGATCGCCAGCTTCGAGGCCGTCGACCTGCCGCTGATCCGCTACGCGGCGGCGAAGGGCAAGCCGCTGATCATTTCGACCGGCATGGCCAATGCGGCCGAGATGGCGGCGGCGCGGGATGCGGCGCTGGAGGCCGGGGCGGCCGGCGTTGTGCTGCTGCACTGCGTCTCCAGCTATCCGGCGACCTTCGCCGACGCCAATGTGCGGACGGTCGCCGACATGGCGGAACGGTTCGACTGCCCCATCGGCCTGTCGGACCACACGCCGGGCACGGCGGCGAGCGTGGCGGCGGTGGCCATGGGCGCCTGCGTGATCGAAAAGCACTTCACCCTGGCCCGATCCGACGGCGGGCCGGACGCCGCCTTCAGCCTGGAGCCGGGCGAGTTCGCCGCCCTGGTGCGCGACTGCAAGGACGGCTGGGCGGCGCTGGGGCGGGCCCATTACGACGTGCTGGGTTCCGAGAAGGCCAACATCCAGTTCCGCCGCTCGCTGTACGTCACCGCCGATGTGGCGGCCGGCGAGGTGCTGAGCCGGGCCAATGTCCGCTCGGTGCGGCCGGGCGCCGGGCTGCCGCCGGGCGAGCTGGACAGCGTGCTGGGCCGGCCGGCGAGGCGGGCGCTGACGCGGGGCGAGCCGCTCAGCCGGGACATGGTCGGTTGAAACTGATGGTCGACGGCCTGCTGGCCGACATCGCCCGGGCCGAGCCGGCGATGACGCCGGGCTTGCGCGACCTGCGCCGGGGCTGGTCGGCGATGCTGAAGGGCGCGTCGGCGGCCGAGGTGCTGGCGCTGGCCCATGTCTTCCATGATCGTCTGCCGCAGGAACGGCGCTGGTTGGCCCATGAGCTGATCCGCTTCCATCGCGAAGCCTTCGCGGCGTACGGCGGGCCTGTGGCCGAGCGCATGGCCGGCGGGCTGTCCAGCTGGCAGGCGGTGGACGCCTTCGGAACGATCCTGTCGGGCCCGGCCTGGGCGGCCGGGCGGATCACGGACGGTCAGGTCGAGGCCTGGGCGGGCTCCGACGATCGCTGGCTGCGCCGGCTGGCGCTGGTCTCGACGGTCAAGGCGGGGGGTGCGGCGCGAACGCTCGGCGTCTGCGAACGGCTGGTCGCCGACCGCGACGACATGGTGGTCAAGGCCCTGTCCTGGGCTCTTCGGGAACTCGGCAAGCGCGACGCCGTAGCGGTCGCGGGCTTCCTTGAGGCGCATCCGGTTGCGGCGCGGGTGCGGCGGGAGGTGACGGCCAAGCTGATCACAGGGCTCAAGTCGGGTGGTCGACGCAAGGCGCCGGTTCCTTAACCGATCGCCGTTACGTTGTACCCATGGTCGGTATGGCAAAGCGTAGGGCGGGAGCCCCGTCTGACGGCAGGCGCGATGGCGCGGGCGGGTTGGGAATCCTGCCTCTGGCCATCATCACCACCGTCGTGATCGTGCTGTGCGCGGCCTTCGTGTTTCGACAAAGCGCGATGACGATCAAGGAGGTCATCGAGGTTCGGGAACAGAAGGTCCTGACCCAGGGCATCGCCCGACGGCTGGTCCAGCTGAACGAGGATATCGCCTACAACACCATATCGGGCGAGGCCTACGAGCGATCGGCCCTGCGATACGACCCTGTCTGGGTCCACGAGAACTACGGCGCGTACTTCACCGGCCACATGCGGCACGACCTGACCCTGATGGTCGGGGCCGACGGCAAGGTGGCCTATGCTTCGGAGCAGGGCAGGGTCGTGCCGGTCGCGCGGCTGGCGGGGTTCGCCCGGGCGGCCGCGCCGCTGTTCGACAAGGTCCGGGCAGAGACCGGCCGCCAGGGCCAGGCTCTGGACCGGGCGCGCTATCGCCATGCCGAGGCGATCGTCTCGCAAGGCGGCAAGGCCTGGCTGGTCGCCGCCGGCTCGGTGGCGCCGCGGAAGGACTGGCGCGGCAAGCTTTTGACCGGTCCCGAGCCGGTCGTCGTTTCCGCCATCGAAATGGACGCCGCCTTCCTGGGCGATCTGCAGGCGGACTACGACCTGAAGGGCCTGCGCCTGCTGGCGCCCGGCCAGACGGCCCGGACCGGCATCGTCCTGAACGACGTCAACGGCGCGCCCGTCGCCGCCCTCGGCTGGACGCCGCTCACGCCGCGTCAGGCGGTGCTCGGCAAGGCCGGCGGCGCCTTCGTGGCGATCGGGACGATGCTGGCGCTGCTGATCACCCTGCTCATGCTGCGGATTCGCGCCGTCGCCGAAGCGTTGAAGACCGCCGCCCGCGCCGCCCGCGCCGCCGACCATGCCAAGAGCGTGTTCGTGGCCAACATGAGCCACGAGATCCGCACGCCGTTGAACGCCGTGCTCGGCATGGCGCAGGTCATGGAAGGCGACGAGTTGCAGCCACGCCAGCGCGAGCGCCTGGGGCTGATCCGCGAGGCGGGTCACACCCTGCTGGGCGTCCTCAACGACGTGCTCGACCTGTCGCGCATCGAGGCCGGCCAGCTGGCCATTGCCGAAGCGCCGTTTGAACTCGAGACCCTGGCGAGGGGCGTGCTCGGCGGCTTCGACGGGCAGGCCTCGGCCAAGGGGCTGGCGCTTGATCTCGAGCTGCGCGTGGATGGCTGGTGGAAGGGCGATGCCCAGCGCATTCGCCAGATCGTCAGCAACCTGGTCTCCAACGCCGTCAAGTTCACCGAAGGCGGCGCCGTCCGGCTGGTCATCGAGACCACGGCGGAGGGCCTGCGTTTTGCGGTCGAGGACACCGGTTCGGGCATCGCCCCCGACACCCTGGCCAGCCTGTTCGCCCGCTTTGCCCAGGCCGACGCCTCGATCACCCGCCGGCATGGCGGCACGGGGCTGGGCCTGGCGATCAGCCGTGAACTGGCCGAGCTGATGGATGGTCGGCTGACCGCCACCAGCCGGCTGGGCGAAGGCAGTTGTTTCGTGCTCGAGGTTCCGCTGGCCCGGGTGGCGGCGGAGGCGCCGGCGCAGATCCCGGCCGCGCCGGCCCCGCTGGAGGGCGCCGTGCGCATCCTGGCGGCCGAGGACAACGCCGCCAACCGCCGGGTTCTGGCCGCCATGCTGGAGCCGCTGGGCGCGGAGCTGACCCTGGTCGAGGACGGCCGGCAACTGGTCGAGGCCTGGTCGGCGTCCGGCGCCGACGTCATCCTGGCCGACATCCAGATGCCGGTCATGAGCGGGCTGGAGGCGGCGCGGGCGATCCGCAGCGCAGAGGCGGCCGGCGGTCTGGTCCGCACGCCGATCATCGCCCTGACCGCCGATGTGATGAGCGACCAGGTCGCCCTGTACCTGGCCGCCGGCATGGACGATCACGTCGCCAAGCCGATCCAGATGGCCGCGCTGTTCGCCGCCCTGCAGGCGGCGCTGGAGCCGGCGGACGAGCAGCAGGCCCTCGCGGGTTAGCCTCCCAGCAGGCGCAAGACCGCTTCGGCGACCCGGCGCGCACCGTCGCCATCGCAGACGTCGGCCGCGGCCAGGGCCATGCCGGTGCGCAGGCGGTCGTCGGCCAGCAGGCGGGCGAGATCTTCCTCGAACAGTCCGGCGAAACCGGTCGCGCCGACCTCCAGGGCCATGACCGCGCCGACGCTTTCGAGGGCCCGGGCGGCGGGGCGCTGGTTGTCGGCAAGGATCAGCTGCAGGGTCGGCAGGGCCAGCACGCAGCGCTCCCAGCTGCTCGATCCGCCGCCGCCGACGGCGAGATCGGCGGCGGCCGTCAGGGCGGCCATGTCGCGGCTGTCGATGTGCAGGGTCAGTTGCGGATAGACCAGGGCCAGGGCCTGGACCTTCGACAGGCTGGGGCCGGCGGCGCCCATCACCACATCGATGGCCAGATCGCCGGTCATGGGCAGGAGCAGCTCCAGCACCCTGCCGGTGACTCCGCCATGGTCACCGAGACCCAGCGAGACCAGCAGCCGGCGCGGCGGCGTTCCGGCCGTGCGGCGGGCGAGGGCGGCGGGGCGAAGGGCCGCGAACTCCGGTCGGACCGGAGCGTGGGCCGGGCCGAGCAGCAGCTCGGCATGGGCCGGCAGCAGGCCGACATAGTCCGCCGGTTCGCGGGCCGGGCCACTGTCGAGCACCAGGTCGGCGCCCAGCGGACGGTCGGCGAGGTCGTCGATGACCAGCACCGGGCGGGCGCCGGCGGCGGCGCGGTGGTCGTCGGCGTCGAGGCCGTAGTGGTCGAAGACGACGAGCTCGGCGGCGGCGGTCCGCACGGCCGCAACGATGCGGGGGCCTTCGGTGGAGGCGGCCCAGACGCGGTGGATATCGGGCGCGAAGGCCTCCAGCACGGCGGTCACCGCCGGCGGGCAGAGGAAGCTGACCGTCACGCCCCGGGCCTCGAGCGCCCGGGCGAGGGTCAGCGACCGCATGACATGGCCGCCGCCGACCTCCGGGCCGGCGTTGCAGACGAACAGGACCCTCATGCCCGGCGGTCGCCGCCGTAGGTCAGCAGCTCCGGCCGGGAGCGCACGAAGGCGCGGATGGCGTCCGAGGTGAAGGCGCGGTCCTTCGGGTAGAGGGCGTCATAGACGGCGGCGGTGAAGGCGTAGTCGTCGGGCCGGTCGACGGTCCAGCGCACCTCGCCCTCGTCGGTCGGCTGGCTGTGGTAGGCGAGGCGGAACTGGTCGGGGCGATTGTAGATGCCCCAGGTGACGTGCTCGCGCTCTTCCTGGGTGGCGGCCAGGGCGCCGGCCTGGCGCAGGGCGGCGGCGGTCATCACCTCGACGTCGAGGCCCTTGGGAAAGGTGCGATGAGGCGGGGTGTTGCTGGCGTAGTCGGCGCCGCTTTCCCCGAAGACGGTGATGGTCTCGTCGATGATGTCCGGATCGGCGAACGGGCAGTCGGCGGTCAGGCGCACGACGGTGTCGGCCGGGTATGCGGCGACGGCGCCGAGGAAGCGGGCGAGGACGTCGTCGAGCGGGCCGCGATGGACGTCGATGCCCTCGCGGCGGGCGGTCTTTTCGATGACGTCGTCGCCGGGGTTGGCGCTGGTGGCGACGACGATGCGGTCGATCCTGCGCGAGCGGGACAGCCGCTCGATCTGCCGCACCATCATCGGCGCCCCGGCCAGCGGCATCAGCACCTTGCCCGGCAGCCGGGAGGAACTCATGCGGGCCTGGAGGATGGCGAGGATCATGCTTCCTATTCCGCCGTGACAATCCGGGCGGCAAGCGGGGGCGGCAGTCTCAGGATCGTTTTCTGGAAGATCAGGCCGCTGGCGCAGCGGCCTGCCGGCGACAGACCGGCGAAATCCCCGCTCGCCTGGCCGGTCAGCCAACGGAGATCGCCGCCGGCCGCCTGATAGGCATCGACCAGGGCGGCGATTTCGACCTCGGTGGCCGGCGCGCGCTTGATGCCTGCCGCACGGCCGGCCTTGGCAAGTCGCAGCATCGAGGCGTTGTTCTGCTCGAAAAGGTCCCCGGCGGTTTCGGCGACCGCCAGCGCGGTCGAAACCGTCAGGCCCCCTTCCAGCATCTCGGCACAGGCCCGGTGGTCAAGCTGGGACAGGCGGGTGGCGAGGTCGAGGGTCAGCCGGGTGGATGCGATGATGTCCGCGTCGGGCGCCATTCTCCAGCCGTCGTACAGCCTGGGGACCAGGCCGTTGGTGAACTCGAAACCCAACCGGCCTGCTTCCTCTTCCGTCATCGTCCCGGCAGAGATGCCTTCAATCATCCTGGTCTCGAAGGCGAGATACTCGGCGGGAAACTGGGCAATGATCTCCTGGATCAGGATGCCGCCTTCCTGAGAGAAGACCTCCCGGAATTCCTTTCGATCCTGCTCGGTCGCCACGACCCTGGCCGGCTCCGCGGCAAAGGCGGCAGGGGGCGCCGCAGTGGCGCCCAGAAGGCTCGCGAAAGCCATGACCAGCAGGAAGTTTCGGTTACGCATCGCATTGGCCCCAGACAGGCGATGACCTTAGCCGCAGCCGACGGTCGGCGTCACCCGCTCAGGCAGGGATGCGGGCGTCCATGCGGCTGAGGATTTCCCCCGCCAGCCGGTCGGTCTCGCGCAGGGGCTCGTAGGTCCAGCCGTGGAAGGCGCCGCCCCAGGGGCGGGCCGCGCCCCTAGCTTCCAGTTCGTCGTGCAGGAGGCGGAACTTGAGGTGCTGGCCGTCCATCTTGACGATGAAGACGGGCTTGCCGGTGCTGGCGGCTTCGGTGGCCATGTTGGCGCTGTCCTCGGTGACGAGGATGAAGTCGGCGGCCTCGAGGAAGGCGAAGTAGGGGTTGGCGCCCTCGCCGTTCCAGATGATGCCCGGCAGGTCGGCGAGGCGGGCGGCGAGCAGGTCGCGGGCCTTCTGCGGCGTGCGGCGCGAGAAGGTCATCAAGAGGCTGCCGCCTTCCTGTTCCATGGGCAGGACCAGGCTGTTGGCGATGGCGGCGGCGCGTTCCTGCGACAGGTCGAAGGCCTTGGACTTGCCGCCGACCAGCACGGCGACGCGCGGGTGGGGCAGGGGGTCGATCTGGTCGGCGAAGGCGGCGTAGTCGGCCTTCAGCCGTTCGGGGCTGAGGCGATGGGGCGAGCCGGTGATGGAGACGACGTTGTCGCCCTTGACCCGATCATGGTTGGGCGGGGCGACGAGATCGAAGAAGTGCAGCGGCGTGCGCGGATCCTGGATCTGCACGACGAAGGTCTTGCCCCCGGTCCAGCGGCGCATGCGGATCGACAGCGGCAGGGTGGCGCGGCCGGCGGCGATCATCAGGTCCGGCCAGGGCGGGGCAAAGTCGTTGCCGCGCAGCCAGCGCCGGGGCAGCAGGTTCAGCCACCAGGGCAGGCGGCCGATCTGGCCGGCCCAGGCGATGCGTTTGACGACGACCTGGGCATTGCGCTGGCGGGCCACGGCGTCGGCCAGGCCGACGGCCTGGGCCTCGATGCCGGCGCGACCGTCGGACACCGCCCAGATGACGATCGGCGGCGGCCCGGATTTCTTCGCGCGCGGCGGTTTGCTCATGGGGCGACCTTCAAGACCTGATCGACCGTTTAGGCAAGCAGAAGGGCGGCCGTGAGACCGCCCTGCCTAACTTGAATGGCGATCCGTGGACCTAGAGCCACTCGACCTTGAGGATTTCGTAGGCCTTGACGCCGCCGGGGGTGTTGACCTCGACCACGTCGCCCATTTCCTTGCCGATCATCGCGCGGGCGATGGGCGAGGTAATGGAAACGCGGCCACCCTTCACATCGGCCTCATGTTCGCCGACGATCTGGTAGCGGGCCTCTTCCTCGGTGTCCTCGTCGACCACGCTGACCGTGGCGCCGAACTTGATCTGCGTGCCGGACAGCTTGGAGACGTCGATGACCTGGGCGCGGGCGATCTTGTCCTCGATCTCGGCGATACGGCCTTCGATCCAGCCCTGACGCTCCTTGGCGGCATGGTACTCGGCGTTTTCGCTGAGATCGCCATGCTCCCGCGCTTCGGAGATCGCGGCGATAACGGCCGGACGCTCCAAAGTCTTCAAACGCTTCAGTTCCTCGTCGAGGGCGCTGTAGCCCCCGGCGGTCATCGGTACCTTTTCCATATGGGAAATGTCGCTCGGTTCGCCCTGGGAGGAATGTATGAAATTAGAAAAGCCGGCCGCGGGCGGAAGCGTCCGGGGGCGTCGAAACTAGTCGCGGGGGGCGGGAAAAGCAAGGGTGATGCTGCGGCGCCGCATTTGCCGGTCTCCGTGCGGCTTCTACGTGGTCGCGCGTTGGATCCGATAACCGGCTTCCACTTGGCGGAACGCGCTTCAGCGCGGCGCTTCCTGTAGCCGCAGTCGCTGGCCGACAAGCTTCGAGCCGGCCTTGGACAGATGCCCCTCGTCCCACTGCATCGGCGCGCCGTCTGGCGTGGTCGCCTGGCAGACATTGTTCGGGCAGATGGCCTGCATGATCGACAGATAGGGAACCCCGGCCCGGCGGGCGACGACGGCCATGTCGGCGTCGACCTGGTCGCGCTCGTGCTTGCGACGGCGGGCCGGCAGGTCCGGCTGGCCCAGGTGTTCAGCCAGGGCGAGCAGGCGCGGCACGCTCTGTTCGTAGTGCGGGGCCGGGCCGATCAGCACGACGTCGATCTGTCTGGCCTTGAACCAGGCCAGGGTGTCGGCGACGGCCGCCTCGTCGTCGGTCCACCACAGCCCGGCCAGATAGACGCGATCGGGCCGGGTTCTTAGCAGCAGGTCGTTGTAGAGGTAGCTGGCCATACGGCGGCACTGGGCGGTCGCGTCATGGGCCGGCTTGAGGGTCATGCGGCAGCTGGAGACGGTGGCCTGCAGCAGCTCCGCCTCGGGGTGGGCCTGGCTCAGGCCGTACCAGAGATGGTTGGCGTGGCTGTCGCCGATCAGCAGGTAGTTGGGCTTGCCGGGCGCGGGTTCAGTGCAGGCGGCCGGCCAGGCGGTCAGATCGCCGTCCGGCATGGGCAGGCAGGCCTCCAGCCGCCGCGGCGTGCGCTCGGCGCTCCGGGCGATGGCATGGACCTCGGGGCTGAAGCGGCCGGGCAGACCTTTTGTGGCCAGGATCACCACGCTGGGCGCGGCGACGATCAGGGTGGCGATCAGGGCGACCAGATAGAAGCGGCCGGTCGACAGGCCGTCGCGGCGGTCGCGGATCGGCGTCTCGATCAGTTTCCAGCTGATCGTGGCCAGCACCACGGCGATAGCGAAGACGACATAGGGAGCCACCGGCCCGGCCTGGGAGCCGAAGAGCATCCGCTGGAAGCTGATCAGCGGCCAGTGCCACAGATAGAGGCTGTAGGAGATGAAGCCGTAGAACCGCAGCGGCGGGATCGACAGCAGGGCGCCGGTCGGGGTGTCCTCGCCGGCGCTGAGCAGCATCAGGGCGCCCAGGCAGGGAACTATGGCGGCGATGCCGGGCATGTTGGTGTGCGGCTGGTAGGTCGCGATCGCCCAGATGATCAGGCCCAGACCCGCCAGGCCGAACAGCGAACGGATGCGCCGGCCCCTCGGCGCCGGGATGGCGCCCATGGCCAGGAGCACGCCGAGCAGCAACTCCCAGGCGCGGGTCATCGGCAGGTAGAAGGCGGCGCTCGGATGGTTGGTCATCCAGAAGACGCCGAGCGCGAACGACGCGATGGCGATCACGCCCAGCACCGGCTTGACGGCCTTGGGGGCCCAGCGCCACAGGCCCATCATGACCAGCGGGAAGACGATGTAGAACTGCTCCTCCACCCCCAGCGACCAGGCGTGCAGCAGGGGGTGCATGTCCGCCGGTGCGGAGAAGTAGTCGATGGTCTGCCAGAACCAGATGTTGGCGGCGAAGCCGAGCGTCGCCAGGCTGGAGCCGGCGTACTTGACCAACTCGTCGGGGAACATGTGGAAACAGGCGAGGGCCGTCGCGCCGGCGATCATGGCCAGCACGGCCGGCAACAGGCGCCGCGTGCGCCGCTCCCAGAAGTCGATCAGCGAGAACTGGCCGGCGGCCTGGCGCCGCATGACGACGCCGGCGATGACGTAGCCGGAAACGAGGAAGAAGACATCGACGCCGACAAAGCCGCCCGGCGCCATCGGCAGGCCCAGATGCCCCGCGAACACCGCCAGGACGGCCAGGCCCCGCAGGCCGTCGATGTCAGTGCGGTGTTGCAACGCTGCGCCCCAGGGAAGGGCCGGCTTGAAGCACTGTCGGCCGCCGGGGGCAAGCCGTCTGTGGCGATGTTGGAACAGACCAACACGCTCGCTAGGGTCGGGCGAGGAGAGGGGAAGGGCATGATCGGAGCGACCATCGAGACGCCCGTGCTGCGGACGGCGCGCCTGGTGTTGCGTCCGCTGGCCCTGAGCGACGCCCCGGTCGTTCAGCGCCGGTTTCCACGCTGGGAGATCGTCGAGCATCTCGTGCGCGTTCCGTGGCCCTATCCGGCTGACGGCGCGCAGACGTTCCTGCAAGGCGCGACCGAGGAAATCCGCACCGGCCTCAAGGCCCATTGGGCGCTGATCCCGCTGGAGGGACCGGGCGAGCTGATCGGCATCATCAGCCTGTGGCCGGAGCGACCGCCGGAGCGGGACCAGCGCGGTTTCTGGCTGGACCCCGACTTTCAGGGGCAGGGCCTGATGGGTGAGGCGGCTGATCGGGTGACGGACCACGCGCTCCGCACCCTGGGCTGGCCGGGTTTGTGGCTGACCAACAGCCTGGACAACCGGCCGTCGGCCCGGGTCAAGGAACGCCAGGGCGCGCGTCTGGTGGCCACCGAGCCGGCGACTTACGTTGGTGGGCCCGGGACGCGCCAGATCTGGCGGCTGGAGGCTGATGCCTGGCTGGCGAGGCGGCCTGACAGGCTTTAGGTCGGAGGGGCGAGACCAGGGCTCTCGTCCGGCGCCGTCATCTCCTCGACGAAGTCGTCGACCGAGCGGGCGGCGAACAGCCGGCGCAGGAAGGCGATCACCTGCAGCAGCGACGAGACGAAGCCGATCGCCGAGGCGACGAACTGGAAAGCCTGCCAGGCCAGCTCGAAGGCGGCGCCGGAACTGACCGCCTCGACCATCGGGTAGAGCAGCCGGCTGATGGTGATGCGGAACTGGGCGTAAGCGCTGGAGTATTCGATGGAGCGGTCGGCGACCCAGGCCGCCGCCACCGTCGCCGAGACCGGCGCCCAGAGCAGCGGCAGCAGGAGCAGGGCGGCCAGCAGGACGACGGCGACACGGGTTCCGATGGTCTCGCGCGACACGATATCCCGGATGACCACCCCGATGAGCGCCAGTGACAGCGCGCCGAGGCCGACCGGGATCAGGACGTCGGCGATGTCGACGACATCACCCCCCATGAAATAGTAGCCGACCAGTGTGACCAGCAGGGCCAGCACGAAGGTCCCCATCCAGGCGAGGCCATACCAGCCGAGCCGGCGCTTGATCAGTGCGGTGTTCATGGCGGGCCCCCAGCCAGCGAATAGTTAACGAGCATGCCGCGTGGGGGCGGCGCCGTCCACCTTGGCTGATGGCGGCGCGCCCAGCGTTGTCGATGCCGGCCAGGCAGGCAGGCCGCGGCCGGGGGAAGGCTGAGCCCCGTCAGGCGGCCAGGACAGCACGCGGCAGGTGCAGGGTGACCATCAGGCCATCGTCAAGCCATTCGCGGCGCAGGGCGCCCCTAAGCTGTCGGCTGACGGCGGTATCCAGCAGGGTCGAGCCGAAACCAGCGGGCTGGGGGCGGACCGCCGCACCCTCGACGCCGGCTTCGCGCCAGGTCAGGGTCACTTCGTCAGGCTGGACGGCGATGGTCACGGCGACCATCCCTGTCTCGACGCCGAGCGCGCCATACTTCACCGCGTTGGTGGCCAGTTCGTTGATAACCAGGGCGACGCTGGTGACCGCGCCCTGGCCGATCGGCAGGTCGTCGCCGGCGATTGCGATGTGGCGGTCTGCGCCGTCGCCAGCGCCGTAGGGCGCCAGCAGCCGCCGCAGCAGGGTCTGTAGCGATTGGTCGGCGCCCGTTTCGCGCAGCTCGGGATAGATGGAGGCGATAGCGACGCCGAGGCTGCGCAGACGCTCGCGGAGGTCTTTGGCGAACGTCTGGACGGCCGGGACCGACCGGGCGGAAAGGGCGACGACGCCGTCGACGACCGTAAACAGGTTGCGGATCCGGTGGGCCAGCTCGCGGCTGATCAGGTCCCGTTCCGCCTCGGCGCGCACCTGCAGGGTCACGTCGCGTGAGATGGCCAGCAGCAGGCTCGGCTGGCCACGCTCGTCGAGGACCGGCGAGACCAGAACTTCCCAGGATTTCAGGGTCCCCTTCGCCGTCGGGCAGTCGGCGCACAGCCTGGCCACGCCGCCCTGGCGAGCGTGGGCGACGGCCGCGTCAATGGCCGCCTGATGCTCGGCCGGCCAGAGCGACGACCAGGCCTGTCCCTGCAAGACGCTGAAGTCTTCGATCTCCATCAGGCAGACGCCGTTGGCGTTCATGCCGAGCAGCCGTCCGTCGAGATCGACCGCCTTGACGCAATCCTGGCTGCTGTCGAACAGCGGCGTGCCCAGGGCCTCCGACAGCCGCAGGTCTTCCGGGTCTCTTCGGGGGACGGCGGTCGTCAACAGTTTGAGTCCTGGCGGCGGCGGCATCGGCCGACGATCGGGGGGCAACATGTTGCATCGGCGCGCGCCGATGCAAGAGCGGGCTGCCCCTTGCGGCATTTCGTCCATCGAAGAGACGCCTTGATCAACCGCGCCGCAATCCGGCAGTTGGCGCCATGATGACCGCCCTTCCTCTCGCAGCCCTGATGATGCTGGCCAGCGGGGCGATCCATGCGGTGGTCAACGCCATCCTGAAGTCCGGCCAGGACAAGATGTCGAGCCGGGCGCTGATCGACGGGTTCTCGGGTTTCCTGATCCTGCCGGCCGTCTTCTTCGTGCCGCTGCCGCACGGGGCCTGGGGCTGGCTGGCCGCCAGCTGGATCACCCACCTGGTCTACCTGGTCTGCCTGATCAAGGCTTTCGAGCGGGCCGACATGACGGTGGCCTATCCCATCCTGCGCGGGGTGGCGCCGCTGCTGGCGGCGGTCGCGGCGGTGGCGCTGTTCGACGAGCCGATCGGGCTGGTGACGGCCTGTGGCATCGGCCTGGTTTCCGCCGGGGTGCTGACCGTGGGGCTCGGCAAGCAGGTCGACCGCCGGGCCCTCGGCTGGGCGCTGGCCACCGGGGCGACGATCGCCCTCTATACTGTGATCGACGCCCAGGGCGTGCGGGCGGCGCCCAGCGCGCCGAGCTACATCGTCTGGGTGTTTCTCTCGTTGGGCTTCGGTATCGCCGCCATCTTCGCCCTCTGGCGCGGGCCGGCCTTCATCGTCTCGGCGCGCGCCGAATGGAAGGCCGGGCTGACGGCCGGCGCCCTGTCCATCCTGACCTATGGCCTGGCGCTGTGGGCCCTGCGGCTGGGCGACACGCCCCGGCTGGCGGCCTTGCGGGAAACCTCGATTCTGTTCGCGGTGCTGATCGCCGTGGTGTTCCTGAAGGAGCGGCTTACACGCGGTCGGATGATCGGGGTGGCGGCCATTGCGCTGGGCGCGGGATTGCTGATCGCCGGAGGCTAGACCGCGACCGCGCGCGGGCTTTCGGTCAAGACCCGCTCCATGACCCCCAGAAGCTCGCTCAACTGGATCGGTTTGGCGACCATGGCGTCCATGCCGACGGCCAGATACTCGGCGCGATGGTGCGCCATGGCGTTGGCGGTCAGGGCGATGATGGGCACGGGCGGACGGCCTTCCACGGCCTCCCTGGCGCGGATGGCGCGCACGGCGCTGACCCCGTCCATGACCGGCATCTGAATGTCCATCAGCACGATGTCCCAGTCACCCGAGGCGCAGGCGTCCACCGCTTCCTGACCGTTCTCGACCATGTGCGGCTGCAGGTCGATCTGGCCGAGCAGGGTGGACAGAACCAGGCGGTTGGTTGCGTTGTCCTCGGCGACCAGCAGTCGCAGCCCTTCGGGGGAGGGCGCCTCCGGCTGGCAGGCCGGGGCGGCGGGCGCCTCCGTTCGCGCCAGCGGTAGCCGCACCGTGAAGCAGGATCCCTCGCCCAGCCGGCTTTCGACGCTGATCGAGCCGCCCATCAGGCTGGCCAGCTGGTGGCAGATCGCCAGGCCAAGGCCGGAGCCGCCGTACTGGCGGCTGGTGGAGGCATTGGCCTGGACGAAGCGGTCGAACAGGCTGCCCAGCCGTTCGCAGGCGATTCCAGGGCCGGTGTCGGTGACCGTGACGATCAGACCGTCCGCATCGTGAGCCAGGGCGACCGTCACCTCGCCGCGATCGGTGAACTTGACGGCATTGGCGACGAGATTGGCGATGACCTGCTGAATCCGGGACGGGTCGCCGGCCCACCAGCCGTGGGTTTCGGGCGGCGCGTGCAGCTCCAGCCGCAGGCCCTTTTCAGCAGCCCGGGGCGCAAACGCCATCAGGGCGGCCTCGGCGGTCGCGACCATATCGACGGCGCCGTCCTCGATATCCAGACGGCCGGCTTCGATCCTGGACAGGTCGAGCAGGTCGTTGAGCAGCAGCAGCAGGGTTTCGCCCGATCCGGCGACGACGCCCAGTCGCTCGCGCTGGGTCGGGGTCAGGTCATCCCGGCCCATGGCCTGGACCATGCCCAGGACACCGTTGAGGGGGGTGCGGATCTCATGGCTCATGAAGGCCAGGAAGGCGGATTTGGCGGCGTTGGCCTGCTCGGCCCTGGCGCGCTCGGCCTCCAGATCGCGCTGGCTGGCGGCGAGCACCTGGGCGGTCTGGACGTTACGCAGGCCGGCGAGCGCCGCAAATCCACAGCAGAGAACCGAGCCGACCAGGGACATGGTCAGCTCGGGGCCCGTCGACCGTGGCAGGAGCATGGGCGCCAGGATGATGCAGGCGATCGTGGGCGCCCCGAAGAGCACCAGGGCGGTCGGAGAGCGGAAGGCGTAGCCGACGGCGTTCAGCAGCAGGGCGCTCCACATCAGGGCGGCGATGAAGGCCGAGCCCATGGGTGGGTGGAGCCAATACATGATGGCAAACGACAGCCAGGTCAGGTTGCTGGCCGCAGCGATCGAAATGTAGCGCAGGCGCTGGCCTCTGGTCGGCTCGCCCCGGCGCACGAAATCCCGGGAGACGAACCCGTTGACCAGCTCCATGGCCGTCACGGCGAAGCCCCAGACGAGGGCAGGCGTCCAGCCGAGCGACGGGCCCGCCGCCGCCATCAGAAACAGGGCCGCCCCGATCCGCATCGGTCCCAGGCGATGGGAATCCTGTGCGACGAGATCGAAGTCGGACAGCCTTGGCTTGAGCATCGCCCCCAACTACAGAACATTCTTATTGCCCTGACCCGTAGCCGGTCAGGCTTCGACAACCCCTTAACGCTGGGAGACTGCGACAGGGGGTCGCAGGGGGAATGATGTCACCTGTTATCCGCGCCTGCGTTCCAGGCGACGAAAAGCGCCTGTCGATGGTGGCCCGCGCCACTTTCCTGGAGACCTATGCCGGCATCGTCGCCGGCGGGGACATGTTGCTGTTCGGCGAGGGCACGCACGATCCGGACAGCTATGCGGCGCTGCTGGCCGATGCGGATGTCGATCTCTTCCTCGCCACCATGGAGCCGGGCGCGGCGCCCATCGGCTACGCCATGGTCTGCAAGCCGGACCTGCCGGTGGCGCTGGGCGAGGGCGACCTTGAGCTGAAGCGGATCTACAGCCTGCACCGCTTCCACGGCACGGGGCTCGGGCTCGGGTTGATGGAGGCGGCCAAGGACGTGGCGCGGGCGCGTGGGGCAACGCGGCTGCTGCTCGGGGCCTATGGCGAGAACCACCGGGCCATCGCCTTCTATACGAAGCACGGGTTTGCCCAGGTCGGGACCCGGGTCTTCCACGTCGGCGAAAACTTCTATGACGACGTGGTGCTGGCGGCGGCGTTGTAGAGCTTTTGCTCTCCGCCCCAGCGAGGGGGCGGAGGACGGTTCGGAGCGTGAGCGACGGACCAGGAGGCGGGGCCGCACCGGCGGTTGGGGGTTGTCGTTCTGCACCGGCGGTGGGGCCCCCCTCGGTGTGGCTCGCTTGCAGCGCTCGCCACATCCACTCCGCCATTTCATGGGGGAGAGCGAACGAAGTTGGCTCCGTTGGCGCTCAGTCCGCGAACGAGTACGGCCCGCCCTTCTCCAGCGCCACGCGATAGGCCGGGCGGGCGTGGATGGTTTCCAGGAACCGGGCGATATGGGGGCGGCCGTCCTTGACGCCGCCGCGCTGGGCGCCGGCTTCCAGGGGGAAGCTCATCATGATGTCGGCGGCGCTGAAAGCCTGGCCGGCGAACCAGGGAACCTGGGTCAGGACGCTTTCCCAGTAGTCGAAGTGGGTGGTCAGTTGCGGGTCGATGAAGCCCCTAAGCGCTCCATTGGCGATCCCCCTGACCAGGGGCCTGATCAGGGCCGGAGCGCGGTCGGGCAGGCTCATGAAGATCAGCTTGAGCAGCAGCGGCGACATGGCCGAGCCCTCGGCGTAGTGCAGCCAGTAGGTCCAGGCCAGGCGTTCCGGCGTGCCCGCCGCCGGGCGTAGCTGACCGCCCGCCTTTTCACATAGGTACTCGATGATCGCCCCGGTCTCGGCCAAGACGTAGTCGCCATCGACGACGACCGGGCTCTTGCCGAGCGGATGCACGGCCTTCAGCGAGGGCGGGGCCAGCATGGTCCTGGCGTCGCGCTCGTGGTGGACGATCTCGTAGGGCAGGCCGAGCTCCTCCAGCAGCCACAGCACGCGCTGGGAGCGGGAGTTGTTGAGATGGTGGACGATCAGCATGACGGCGTTCCCTGTGTGCCGGGCAAGCTAAAGCGACGGCGGGGGGGATCAACCTGTCATCTGCGCGGGGGCGCGATAGACGCGGGTCTCGACGATGCGGTCGCCGACCCCCGACGGTGACGCGTGACCCGTTGCGACGCCACCGCCCCCAGGCCGCGCCCCCTGTGTGTTCCGTCGGGCGCTAGAACTCTTCCCAACCGTCCGGGACGGCGGCCGGTCGGCCTCCGCCGGCGAAGGCCTGGATGCGGGCGCGCGCCTGCTTGAGGACAGGATTGGGCGCGGACCCACGGTTGGCCGTCGTGGCCAGAGCCGGGCGGGTGGCGGGGCGAGTCCCGGCGATCTCCCCGCCGAGGTTGAAGTGGCCGACGGCATGGCTCATGGCCGCCGATTCCTCCCGCAGGGCGTGGCTGGCCGCGGTGCTTTCCTCGACCATGGCGGCGTTCTGCTGGGTCAGCTGGTCCATCTGGGTGATGGCGGTGTTGATCTCCTGGAGGCCGGTTGCCTGTTCCTGGCTGGAGGCCGACATCTCGGTCACCAGGCCGGCGATGCGTCCGACCTCGCCGGCGATGCCGTGCAGCGCCTGACCGGTGAGCGCGACCAGGCGCACGCCCTCGCCGACATGCCCGGTTGAGGCGCTGATCAGGGCCTTGATCTCCTTGGCGGCGTCGGCCGAGCGCTGGGCCAGGGCCCGCACTTCCTGGGCGACGACCGCGAAGCCGCGGCCGGCGTCGCCGGCCCGGGCGGCCTCGACCCCGGCATTGAGAGCCAGAAGGTTGGTCTGGAAGGCAATCTCGTCGATCACCCCGATGATCTGCCCGATCTGGCTTGAGGACTCGGAGATCGCGGCCATGGCCGTGGTCGCCTGTTGCACGACGTCGGCCGAGCTGTTGGCTGAGTTGGTGGCGTTCTGGACCAGGCCGGCCGCCTCGCGGGAGCCTTCGGCGCTGCGGCGGACCGATGTGGTCAGCTGCTCCATGGCGGCGGCGGTCTCCTCGAGGCCGGCCGCCTGGTTTTCAGTGCGGCGCGACAGGTCGTCGGAGGCCATGGCGATCTGATCGGCGCTGGCGTTCAGCGCCTGGGCAGCCTGCAGCACGGTGGTCAGGGTCTGGCCGAGCGCCTCGACGGCGCCGTTGAAGTGGCTGCGCAGCTGCTCGTATTCCGGCGGGAAGGCGGTCTGAAGGCGAACCGACAGGTCGCGTGCGGCCAGGCGTTCGAGGCCCTCGGCCAGCGCGTTGACCACCGCCTGCTGCGTGGCCTGCGCCGCCGCCCGTTCGGCATTGCCGCGACGTTCCAGATCGGCCGTCTCGGACTGCGCCTCAGCGGCCTTCTGGCTTGCGGCTTCGGCGGTCCCAAGCGCCTGGCGGGCCTCGCTGGCGCGCAGTTCGAGCCCGGCGAACAGGGCTTCAAGGTTGCGCGTGGTGGCCAGCAGGACGCCCGCCTCGGCCAGCAGGATGACGGCGTGGACGATGACGCGGCTGAGGCTGCCTTCACCCGGGAAGACGGCGGCCGGCAGGGCGAAGTTGAGAAGCAGGTGGTGAAGGGCGACGGTCACCGTGCCGACCGCGATGGTTCGCCAGTCGCAGAAGCCGGCCAGCACCGCCAGGGCGGCGAAGTAGGTCATGTGCATGTCGGCCTGCCAGGCGTGGTTCTGGAAGGCGGCGACCAGAAAAGAGACCTGGGCCATCATGAGCACGCCGAGCGTGGCCCGGACGGGCGCGGCCTCGGGCAGGCCCCGCCAGGCGCCGGTCGCGGCGGCGGCGGTGGCAAGGCTGGCCAGGCCCAGCATGATCCAGTCCTCGCCCAGCAACAGCCTCGAGACGATGATGACCGGCAGCAGCAGCCACATCAGGCCGACAACGACGGCGGCGGTCTGGCGGCGTTGGCCATGGATGTCGAGGAAGTTCATGCGGGGGCTTTTTCGGCTGGGGCGACGCAGAACGACGCCAGGCGGGAATCGATGAGGAGAAGGGCGCCGGACTCGCGAAGGCGCCGGCCAAGGCCGGGGCGATCGGAGCGGACGACAAGGATTGTGGCGGCGCCGCCGACGGCCTGCAGCTCACCGGCCGCGGCGGCCGAGGCGGCGGCCCGGGCCGGGCTCCACCAGGGGGGATAGACGGCGGCCATCGCATCGGGCCGACCGGGTGCGGCGGCGAGGGCGCCGACACTGACCGTGCTCAGCGCCAGCACCGCCACGGGCAGAGCCCAGGCGGCGCGGACATCATGGGGCCTGGGCGACGGAGATTTCATACCCCAACGCTTCACAGGTGGTGGTTACCAAATCCGCAAGACGCGCCGTAATAGCCCTGAAAAGCCGCTGAAATGCAGCAAAAGGTGCACTTTATAAGGGTTTATACGTAGCTCTGCAGCGGCCGCACATCCAGCGCTTCGGTCGGGGCGATGGCGATGGCCTGCGCCGCCGCGGCCGCGCCGGCGGCGGTCGTGTAGTAGGGAATCTTCATCATCAGGGCCGTGCGGCGGATCTCGAAGCTGTCGGCCAGGGACTGCTTGCCCTCGGTGGTGTTGATGACCAGCTGGACCTCGCCGTTCTTCATGGCGTCGACGATGTGGGGGCGGCCCTCCAGCACCTTGCGGACGAACTCGACCTCTACGCCCTGCTCCTTCAGCCAGGCGCAGGTTCCGGCCGTGGCCAGGACGCGGAAGCCCGAGGCGAGCAGGGTCTTCACCGGCTCCAGGACCATGTCCTTGTCGGCGTCGCGCACAGAGACGAAGGCGCAGCCGGAACGGGGCAGTTCGACGCCGCCGCCCAGCTGGCTCTTGGCAAAGGCGCGGGCGAAGGCGGGGGCCAGGTCGGTCTCGCCCTCGCGCTTCCAGTCGAGGCCCATGACCTCGCCAGTCGAGCGCATCTCGGGGCCGAGGATGGTGTCGACACCGGGGAAGCGGGCGAAGGGGAAGACTGCTTCCTTGACCGCGATGTGGTCGGGGACGCCCTGCACGAGGCCGAAGCTGGCCAGGGGCACGCCGGCCATCAGCTTGGCGGCAATGGCGGCGACCGGAAAGCCGACGGCCTTGGCCACGAAGGGCACGGTGCGGCTGGCGCGCGGGTTCACTTCGAGGACGTAGATGCGCGGGTTGGCGCCCAGCGGCTCCTCGATGGCGAACTGCACGTTCATCAGGCCGCGCACGTTGAGGGCCAGGGCCATCTCGGTGGTCTGGCGCTTCAGTTCCTCGATGGTTTCGGGGCGCAGGGAGAAGGGGGGCAGGGAGCAGGCCGAGTCGCCCGAGTGCACGCCGGCTTCCTCGATATGCTCCATGACGCCGGCGACGAAGACGTCCTTGCCGTCGCAGAGGGCGTCGACGTCCACTTCGGTGGCGCGGGACAGGTACTGGTCGATCAGCACCGGCGCGTCGCCGCTGACCTGCACGGCGGCGGCGATGTAGCGCTCAAGCTGGGCGTGGTCGTGGACGATCTCCATGCCCCGACCGCCAAGGACGTAGGACGGACGGATGACCACCGGGAAGCCGACCTCGTCGGCGGCGGCGATGGCCTGTTCGGCGCTGCGGGCCAGCGAGTTGCGCGGCTGGGCGATGTTCAGGCGGTGCAGCAGCTGCTGGAAGCGCTCGCGGTCTTCAGCCAGATCGATGGCGTCGGGGCTGGTGCCGAGGATCGGCACGCCGGCCTGTTCCAGCGGATGGGCCAGCTTGAGCGGCGTCTGGCCGCCGAACTGGACGATGACGCCCAGCAGCGTGCCCTTGCTCTGTTCTACGGCGATCAGCTCCAGCACGTCCTCGGCCGTCAGCGGCTCGAAGTAGAGGCGGTCGGAGGTGTCGTAGTCGGTGGAGACGGTCTCGGGGTTGCAGTTGACCATGATCGACTCGACGCCGATCTCGGCCAGCGCAAAGGCGGCGTGGCAGCAGCAGTAGTCGAACTCGATGCCCTGGCCGATGCGGTTGGGACCGCCGCCGAGGATGATGGCCTTCCTGGCCGACGAGGGATCGGATTCGCAGTCGGGTTCCTGTCCCAGGGCGCCGGTCTCGTAGGTCGAGTACATGTAGGGCGTGGTGGCGGCGAACTCGCCGGCGCAGGTATCGATACGCTTGAACACCGGGCGGACGTTCAGGGCGTGGCGGCGAGCGCGGACCTCCATCTCGGTCATGTCGGTCAGCTTGGCGAGGCGGGCGTCTGAGAAGCCCTTGGCCTTGAGGCGGCGCAGGCCTTGCGCGGCGGGCAGGCCGCCGGCCCGGACCAGACCCTCTTCGCGGACGAGGTCCTGGATCTGGCGCAGGAACCAGGGCTCGTAGGAACAGGCCTGGTTCACTTCCTCAACGGTAAGGCCGTGGCGGAAGGCCTGGGCGATGACCAGCAGGCGTTCGGGGGTCGGGTTGCCGAGCGCCCGCAGGACGGCGGCGTGGGCGTTGTCCGGATCGTCGGTGCCGGGGATGTTGATCTCGTCGAGGCCGGTCAGGCCGGTTTCCAGCCCGCGAAGGGCCTTCTGCAGGCTCTCGGCGAAGGTGCGGCCGATGGCCATGACCTCACCGACCGACTTCATGCTCGTGGTCAGGTAGGGTTCGCTGCCCGGGTATTTCTCGAAGGCAAAGCGCGGGATCTTGGTGACGACATAGTCGATGCTGGGTTCGAAACTGGCGGGCATGGCGCCGCCGGTGATGTCGTTGTCCAGTTCGTCGAGGGTGTAGCCGACCGCCAGCTTGGCGGCGATCTTGGCGATCGGGAAGCCGGTGGCCTTGGAAGCCAGGGCGGACGAGCGCGAAACCCGCGGGTTCATCTCGATGACCACCATCCGGCCGTCGGCGGGGTTGACCGCGAACTGCACGTTGGAGCCGCCGGTCTCGACGCCGATCTCGCGCAACACGGCGATCGAGGCCGCCCGCATGCGCTGGTATTCCTTGTCGGTCAGGGTCAGGGCCGGGGCGACGGTGATCGAGTCGCCGGTGTGGACGCCCATCGGGTCGATGTTCTCGATGGAGCAGACGATGATGCAGTTGTCCGCCTTGTCGCGGACGACCTCCATCTCATACTCCTTCCAGCCCAGCACGCTCTCCTCGATGAGGACCTCGGTGGTGGGGGAGAGGTCGAGGCCGCGCTCGACGATCTCGCGGAATTCCTCGACGTTGTAGGCGATGCCGCCGCCGGTGCCGGCCAGGGTGAAGCTCGGCCGGATAATGGCCGGCAGGCCGACGAAATCGAGCCCGGCCAGCGCTTCGTCCATATTGTGGGCGGCGTGGGATTTCGGCGATTCCAGGCCCAGATGGTCCATGGCGTTGCGGAATTTCTGCCGGTCCTCGGCCTTGTCGATGACCTCGGCGTTGGCGCCGATCATCTCGACGCCGAACTTTTTCAGCACGCCCATGGCCTCGAGCGACAGGGCGGTGTTCAGCGCCGTCTGGCCGCCCATGGTCGGCAGCAGGGCGTCGGGGCGTTCCTTTTCGATGATCTTGGCGACCATCTCCGGGGTGATCGGCTCGATGTAGGTGGCGTCGGCCACCTCCGGGTCGGTCATGATGGTGGCCGGGTTGGAGTT
>JAUMCZ010000278.1:7701-11963 GCA_032122215.1 Caulobacter sp. | reverse complement strand
TCGACGGGTCGTCGGCCTCCATCGCCCGGCCCATGGCGTCGTCGTCGGGCGAGGGGGTGAACAGCCGCTCGCCGATGCCGCCGACGATCAGCTGGTCGATGCGGTCGCCGTGGCTGATGGCGAGGGACAGGGACAGGCGGGCGCCCATCGAGTAGCCGACGACGTCGGCGCGGGCGACGCCGAGGTGGTCCAGCAGTTCGGTCAGGTCGGCCAGGCGCCGGGCGGGGGCGTAGGCGGCCGGGTCGTGCGGCTTGCCGCTCTGGCCATGGCCGCGCATGTCCGGGGCGATGATGCGCTGGCCGCGCCGTTCAAAGGCGGCGTACCAGCCGGTGCGCTTCCAGCCCTCGTCGCGATTGGAGGCGAAGCCGTGGACCAGCAGCACAGGCTTGCCGCCCGGGACTCCGGCGTCGTCGTAGGAAATGGTGACGCCATCGCTGGCGGTGAACTCGGCCATCAGCCCCCCTTGCCCGGCTCGAACAGCTCTATGGCGTTCCCGGACGGGTCTTCACACAAGACCTGCGATCCCCCCGGACCGCTGACGATCGGACCGCGAAACACGATCCCCGCACCGGTCATCCGCTCAACCAGCCCGGCGAGGTCGTCAACAACCAGCACGATTCGGTTCCAGCCGCCGGGCTGCGGCTGCGCGCCGCTGTCCAGGGCCTTGCCGGCCGAGGAGGCGGGACCGGCCAGCCACAGGTCCTGATCGCCGCGAACGACACTGGCCATGGCCGGGCCGAACCGCTGCCGCACCTCGAAGCCGAGGGCGTCCGTGTAGAAGGCGACCGCCGCCGCCACGTCGTGAACCAGATACCTTGCGGTTGCCATTCGGCGTCTTCTCCCAGATCGGGACAGTGCCGTCAGCCGCGGGCGGCGTCCATAGCCGGCGTTCGCGTCGGGAGATGTCGGTTAACCGCAGGCTGTGTTTTCGGCGGTCTGGCTGACCGACGCGGTCCCCGCCGCCTACCTGTCACGGGCCGAGGCGACGGCGGACTGAACCGTCAGGGCCTGAACGGTTTCGCGCACGTCGTGGACGCGGACCATGTCGACCCCTGAGGCCGCCCCGGCCAGGGCCGCCGCGATCGAGCCCCCGAGCCGGGCCTCGGCGTCCCTGCCCAGCGGATCCAGGGTGGCGATGAAGCGCTTGCGGCTGGCGCCCAGCAGGACCGGATAGCCGCAGGCGACCAGGCGGGGCAGGGCGGCCAGCAGGGCGAGGTTGTGGTCCACCGTCTTGCCAAAGCCGATGCCGGGATCGAGCCAGATTCTGTCGCGCGCCACCCCTGCCGCCATCGCCGCCTCGGCCCGGGCCAGCAGGAAGGCCTCCACCTCGCCGACGACATCGTCGTAGCGGGGATCGTCCTGCATGGTGTGGGGCTCGCCCTTCATATGCATCAGCACCACCGCGCAGCCGAGCTCGGCGGCCGTCTGCGGGGCGCCGGGCGCGGTGAGGGCGGCGACGTCGTTCCAGATCGAGGCGCCGGCGGCGATGGCGGCGCGGGCGACGGCTGGCTTCATCGTGTCGATGGAGAGGGGCACGCCGGCGCCGCGCAGGCCTTCGATGACCGGCAGGACGCGGGCGATCTCCCGGGTTTCGTCAACCGCCGCCGCGCCGGGGCGGGTGGACTCGCCGCCGATGTCGAGCAGGTCGGCGCCCTCGGCGATCAGCCGGCGGCCATGGGCGATGGCGGCGAGGGTCGTGTCATGCCGCCCGCCGTCGGAGAAACTGTCCGGCGTGACGTTGACGATGCCCATCACTTCGGGACGCTTTGCGTTTTCCCACATTTTTGAGTGATGCCGCGCCGTCGACGATCCCGCAAGGAAGAGGCGAAGGGGATTACCATGAAACGCTTTCTTCTCGCCGCCGTCCTGTCGCTGGGTCTCGCCGCGCCCTCGGTCGCGCAGACGCCGCCGCGCGTGCGTCTGGCGCCGCCGCAGTCGCTGTCGCCGCTGGCGGTCAGCCTGCAGCAGTTCACCCGCGGCACTCTGCGGTTCGTCATCCTGCATGAGCTGGGGCATGGGCTGGTCGACCTCTACGACCTGCCGGTGCTGGGACGCGAGGAGGACGCCGCCGACCGCTTCGCCACCTTCTGGATGTCGCCGGACAGCCAGGGCGAGGATGGCACCGACGCGGTCGCCGCCATGGAATGGTGGCTGGCCTCGGCCAAGCAGAGCGACGCCAGCCGTGAGCAGCTGCCCTGGTGGGACGAGCACGGCATGGACGAGCAGCGCGCCTATCAGATCGCCTGCCTGCTCTACGGCGCCTCGCCGGAGGACTTCGGGCCGCTGGCCGGGCGGATGGGCATCCCCGAGCGCAGCCGTCGCCGCTGTCTGAACGAGGCGGTGCAGAACAATGTCAGCTGGTCGAAGCTGCTCAAGGAACAGGTGAGCCAGCTGCGCAATCTGGACGGCTACTTCACCAACCTGACCTACATGGAGGCCGGCCCCGACACGAGGGACGCCGCCGAGCTGGCGAAACGCTACGGCATCCTCGAGGAAGCCCGCGAGATCATCCGCCAGTTCAAGTACACCGACGTCAACACGACGGTGAAGGTGATCGGGCGCGACTGCGGGGTGTCCAACGCCTTCTGGAACAGCGAGACCAAGGAGCTGACCCTCTGCTACGAGCTGGTCAACGAGGTCGCGGCAACCGGCGTGGCGGCGGGCTTCAGATAGAAAAAACCCCCGGTCCTTGCGGGCCGGGGGCTGATCTTTAGTCCCTGCTCTTGGCGGTGGCCGTTCCGGGCCGGGGCGAGAGCGGCACCGAGACCGAGGGGCCGCCGGGACGGCGCGGCTCGATGTCGTCGCGGATGGGTTTGACGCCCTTCAGCAGGTTGGTGATCTCCTCGCCGCTGAGGGTTTCGTACTCCAGCAGGCCCTGGGCGACGATCTCGAGATCGCCCGCCTTCTCGGTCAGGATGCGCTTGGCCTCGTTGTAGCCGCCGTCGACCAGGCGCCTGACCTCGGAGTCGATCTTGCGCGCGGTTTCCTCGGAGACGTTCTGGGTGCGGGCGACCGAGTGGCCGAGGAACACCTCTTCCTGGTTATCACCGTAGGCGACGAAGCCGAGTTCGTCGGAATAGCCCCATTGGGTGACCATGGCGCGGGCCAGGTTGGTCGCCGCCTTGATGTCGCTGCTGGCGCCGGAGGTGATGTTGTCCTTGCCGAAGATCAGCTCCTCGGCGACCCGGCCGGCCATCATGATGGCCAGGCGCGAGGTCATCTGGACGTACTTCATCGAGTAGCGATCGCCCTCGGGCAGCTGCATGACCATGCCCAGAGCCCGGCCGCGCGGCACGATGGTGGCCTTGTGGACCGGGTCGGCCGAGGGGACGTTCATGGCCACCAGGGCGTGGCCGCCCTCGTGGTAGGCGGTGTTGCGCTTTTCTTCCTCGCTCATGGCCATAGAGCGGCGCTCGGCGCCCATCATGACCTTGTCCTTGGCGTGCTCGAAGTCGTGCATGGTGACCATGCGGCGGTTCTTGCGGGCGGCGGCGAGGGCGGCCTCGTTGACCAGGTTGGCCAGATCGGCGCCGGAGAAGCCGGGGGTGCCACGGGCCAGGGTCTTCACATCGACATCGGCCGACAGCGGCACGTTGCGCATGTGGACGCGGAGGATCTTCTCGCGGCCGTTGACGTCGGGATTGGGCACCACGACCTGGCGGTCGAAGCGGCCCGGACGCAGCAGGGCCGGGTCCAGCACGTCGGGGCGGTTGGTGGCGGCGATCAGGATGATGCCTTCGTTGGCCTCGAAGCCGTCCATCTCGACCAGCAGCTGGTTGAGGGTCTGCTCACGCTCGTCGTTGCCGCCGCCCAGGCCGGCGCCACGGTGGCGGCCGACGGCGTCGATTTCGTCGATGAAGATGATGCAGGGGGCGTTCTTCTTGGCCTGCTCAAACATGTCGCGGACGCGGCTGGCGCCGACGCCGACGAACATTTCCACGAAGTCGGAGCCCGAGATGGTGAAGAAGGGCACGCCGGCTTCACCGGCGACGGCGCGGGCGATCAGGGTCTTGCCGGTGCCGGGAGGGCCGACCAGCAGGGCGCCCTTGGGGATCTTGCCGCCCAGGCGCTGGAACTTGGCCGGATCCTTCAGGAAATCGACGATCTCCTGCAGCTCTTCCTTGGCCTCGTCGACGCCGGCGACGTCTTCAAAGGTGATGCGGTTCTTGTTCTCGGTCAGCAGCCGGGCCTTGGACTTGCCAAAGCCCATGGCGCCCCGGGCGCCGCCCTGCATCTGGCGCATGAAGAAGATCCACACCCCG
>JAUMCZ010000278.1:0-7691 GCA_032122215.1 Caulobacter sp. | reverse complement strand
GATCGGAAGGGCGCCGGACAGCAGCGACCAGATGTTGAACTTCTCGGCGCGCTGGAAATTGACGTCGATGCCCTTGCCTTCCATGCGCTTGAGCAGGTCTTCGCTGGGCGGGGCCGTGGAGTAGCTGACCTTGCCGTCGGCGGTGGTCAGCTTGGCGCGGCTGCCGGCGAAGTCGACCTTGCGGATCTCGCCGCTGTCGATCTTCTCGAGCATGGTCGAATAGGTGATGTCGCCGCCCACCTTGGTGGCCGGGGCGCCGGCGCTGACCGCCTGGTTGCCGCTCAGCACGCTGTAGATGCCGATCATCACGACGACGATGACGCCCCAGACCGCGAAATTCCGCAAATTCATGCTGTCTACTCAGGTCCGCAAAAAGGGTTGTGACACATCAATGTAGGACGCCGCCCCCGGGTTCGCCACGGTGTGCGACCGGATAGGCATCCGCTTCCTTTGTGATCAGGCCAAGCGCCGCTTCGAAACGAGGCTGGACCAGCGACCGGATACGGACAGACGGGCTAGCTGCAAGGATCGGGCAAGTCCAGAGGCTGGCGCCGTCGGTGACCAGCGGCAGCGCCCCCCGGACGGCCGGCGGCAGGGCTTTCAGGGCGGTTTGCTCAGGCTTTGGCAGCCTGGCGGTGTGGCCGGAGAGGGGTTGGACGGTCAGGCCAGGCGCATCGGCGATCAGTTCGAAACGGCCGTCGAACACGGTCGGCTCTTTTTGGGACAGGGCCAGCGGCGGCAAGGGCGCGCGCGACAGTTCGCCGGTCTCGCGGGAGACGGCGAGTCTCTCGCCGGCCGCTTCGATGCGGGCGCCGGCGAGGGTTGCGACGCCGTCTTCCCGGGCGAAGCGGGTGAGGAGGGCGGTCAGCTGGTCCGTGCGGGGCGGGGTGGCTGTGCCGGCGGCGCAGAGGCAGGCGGCGGCGAGGGTTCTGGCGGGGGTGTTTCGCGAAAGGAGGATCAGTCCGGCGCGTTCGGCGGCCTCAAGGCGCGCCTTCTCCTCCGGGGATGGCTGGTGCGACCCCTCATCCGTCGGCTTCGCCGCCACCTTCTCCCGCAAGGGGAGAAGGAAGTCCCGAGGCGAGCTCATTGAATGTCGGGCCCGGGCGCGGGCATAGCGCAGGTCGAGGTTGGCCGGATCGTCGATCCAACGCTCGCCCCGGCGGGCCAGCCAGTCCTGCAGGTCGCCGCGCTTCAGTCCGAGCAAGGGCCGCAGGAGGAAGACGCTCCGTCCCTCCGGCCAGGCCGGTGAGGGGCCCCACTCGCGGGCGTCCGGGACCGTCGAGCCCGCCGCGCGCATGGCGGCGCTTTCGCCAAGGTCGCTGGCGGTATGGCCCATGAGCAGGACCGTCGCGCCGGCCTCGCGGGCGGCGGCGGCCAGGAGGGCGTGACGGGCGGCGCGGGCGGCGGCGGGGAGGCCTGTCGCCGGCTTTGCGCCGGTCCAGTGGAGCGTGCGGTGGGGGCGGCCGCGTTCGGCGGCCATCTGCGCGCACTGCCCGGCCCAGGCGGCGCCGGCCTCCTGCAGGCCGTGGTCGACGGTCAGGGCGATGACCGGGCGGCCGTTCATGCGGCCCCAGGCGCTGACCAGATGGAACAGGGCCAGGGAGTCCGAGCCGCCCGACAGGGCCACCGCCAGGGGCGCGTCAACATGGGTCTCGAGCCGTGCGTCGAGGACGGCGGCGACCCGTTCGGTGACCGGGTCCCTGACCTGGACCGCTACCCCGCGCACTTGGCCTGGGTACGGACCGCCTGCGCCCGGGTGGTGACGCCGGCGGCGGCGTTCGGATAGCGGCGGGGCAGTTCGCTCAGGGCCTGGCAGGCGTCGGCGGGCAGCTTCTGGGCCACCAGGCTGCGGGCCAGCTCGACCACCGCGTCCGGCGCCCAGCTGGTCTTGGGCCAGCCGCGCACGGCGCCGAGGTAGGCGCCGGCGGCCTGGGCGTTGTCGCCCCGGGCGCTCAGGGTCTTGCCCAGCCAGTAGCGGGCCTCGGGGGCTTTGGGGGTGTCGCCGAAGGTCTCGACATAGCGGTCGAAGCTGACCTCGGCGGCGGAATAGTCGCCGTCGGCCATCTGCCGGCGGCCCTGCGCGAACAGCTCGTCGGGGTCGACCGGGGTCTCGGCCGCGGCGGCCTGCTCCTCGGTCGGCGCGGCGACGGCGGCGGCCTCAAGGGCGGCCAGGCGGGTCTCCAGGCCGGCGAGGCGCTCGCTGAGCTGACGGTTGCCGGCTTCAGAGGCGGCCAGCGCCTGCTTGGTGCGGTCCAGCTCCATGCCGAGCTCTTCGTTGCCGGCGTTGCTGCGGGTCAGGGTCTGTTCCAGGTCGCCGACGCGGTCGGTCAGGGTGGCCAGCACGGCGCTGGTCTCGGCGTCCTGCACGACGACCGGTTTGCCGGTGTCGCGGCCCTGGAAGACGATGGCGCGCAGCTCGCGAACAACCTTCTCCATCTTCTCCAGCCGCCTGACCGAGCGGTCGTCCAGGGGGTCGGGCATCGGGGTCTGGGCCACGGCCGCGAAGTGCACCGAGACGGCGATCAGCACCGCCACGAAGGGGGCGGCCTTCAGCGAAGAGGAGAGCGTCGGCTTCATGGGGCGGATTGGTCCTGTGTCCGGCGTCAAATTTACGGCGAGGATACGAAAAAGGCGGCCGGGCCCCAAGGGCCTTCGCCGCCCACCTCAACGAACAGAGCCCGCCCGGCGGCGGAACCGGTGTTCCTTTCCGCCTGGCGGGCTCATGCGACCCTTGATCCGCAGTTGCGGCCAGAAGCGGCTAGTAGCCGCCGCTGGTGATGATCGTCTGGCCGTTACGGTTCTGCTGGTAGGCTTCCTCGTCCGTGCCGGGATTGATCGGGCGTTCCTTGCCGTTCGACAGGGTCATGATCCGGCTGGGCGAGACGCCGCGCGAGACCAGGTAGTCCTTGACGGCGTTGGCGCGGCGGCTGCCCAGGGCGAGGTTGTACTCGCGGGTGCCGCGTTCATCGGCGTTGCCTTCGATGCGGATCGAGATGTTCCCATAGCGGCGCAGCCAGGTGGCCTGGGCGTCCAGCACCGGCATGGCGTCCGACCGGATGTCATAGCGGTCGAGGTCGAAGTAGACGAAGTCGCCGACGTTGATGATGAAGTCCTGGGACGAGCCCGGGATCACGCTGCTGTCGACCGGGCCCGGGCCGGGCGGCGGCTTGTAGGGCTGTTCGCCACCGCCTTGCGGCGGACGGGGACCGGCGTCCGGATTGGTCTTCGGCTTGGTGGCGCAGGCGGCCAGAGAGGCTGCGGCGACGGCCACCACGGCCAGTCTCATGACGCTTTGGGTGTTGAAGCGCATGGCTTCCTCCTTCGGCTGGAATTGTCGGGCCGATAGTGGCGCCGATCATTGTACGCGTGCGACTGAAAACTCTGACCGGACCTCACAATGACGTGGGAATGCGACGCCCGGACAACAATTCTTCTGAGGATTGAACCGTCTGCTCCCCACTAATCCAGGAGCGGCGACCAGGCCGGGTCGGATCCCGACCCCCGGTAGGGGGCAGGACGTAGAATGCGGCCGGTGATGTCGACGTTCCAAAGACGCGGCTCTGTGCCCCGACCTTCGCGGAAGAACATCAGCACCCGGCCGTTGGGGGCCCAGGTCGGGCCCTCGTCCAGATAGCTGGTGGTCAGGATGCGTTCGTCCGAGCCGTCGGGCTTCATCACCCCGATGTGGAAGACGCCGCCGGCCTGTTTGGTGAAGGCGATGAAGTCGCCCTTGGGGCTCCAGACCGGGGTGGTGTAGCGGCCGCCGCCGCGCGAGATGCGGCGCACGCCCGAGCCGTCGGCGTTCATCACGTAGAGCTGAGGACTCCCACCCCTGTCGGAGTTGAAGACGATCTGGCCGCCGTTGGGCGAGAAGCTGCCGGAGGTGTCGATGCCGGGATCGCTGGTCAGCCGTGTCTGGGACCGGCTGCGCAGGTCCATGAGGTAAAGATCGCTGTTGCCGTTCTTCTCGACGCTGAAGACGACGCGGTCGCCGTTGGGGGAGAAGCGCGGCGCGAAGACCATGCCCGGGAAGCGGCCAAGGGTTTCCTGGCGGCCGGTCGAGATGTTGAACAGGTAGATCGAGGACCCCGTCGGCCGCAGGGCCATGTAGGTGATCTCCTGGCTGTTGGCCGAGAAGCGCGGGGTCATGACGATGTAGCTGCCGTCGGTCAGGTAGCTGTTGTTGGCGCCGTCCTGGTCCATGATCGACAGGCGTTTGACGCGCTTTCCGCGCGCGCCGCTCTCGGCGATGAAGACGACGCGGGTATCGAAATAGCCGCTCTCGCCGGTCAGGCGCTGGTAGACCTGGTCGCTGATCTTGTGGGCCACACGGCGCCAGTTCTCGGGCGTCGAGGTGAACTGCAGGCCGAGCAGCTGGGTGCCCGACCCGATGTCCCAGAGACGGAAGTCGACGCGCAGGCGGCCGTCGCCCTCGGTGGTCACCTGGCCGTTGACCAGCACCTGGGTGTCGATGGTCTTCCAGGCCTCGAAGTTGGGCTGGATGGCGATGTCGAGGTTGCGCTCGGGGAAGGCGGCCGGATTGACCGGCGCGAACAGGCCCGACTGTTCGAGGTTGGCGCTGATCACCCCGGCGATGTCGCCGCCGCGACCGCCGCTGAAGGCCGGGATGGCGATCGGCACGGGCTTCAGATTGCCCTGGTTGATATCGACTTCGATCTGGGCGGCGGCGACGCCGGGCAGGGCGGCCGATCCCATGATCAGGGCGCAGAGCGCGAAGAGCAGGTGGCGGAGAGTCATGTCGGGCTCCTCGGGGCGCGCGGCGGTTGAGCGTTGCGGGCCCCAGATAAGGCGCTTTGGGGGACGGGAATGAGGCGAAGGCTCACAGGGCGCAGGCCTTCTGGGCGTCGAAGTTGAGGATAAGCGGGTCGCCGGCCAGTTCCGGCGGCACGTCCTTGAACGGCTGGGCCCGGTTCAGGGCCAGCAGGGCGCGGGTCGTGCCGGCCTGGACCAGCTCAGGGTCGGCCCCGGAGCTGCGGATGATGTCCGGCTTGCCGATCAGGCGTCCCGACGGCGACAGCACCACCTTGACCGAGACCTTCACGGAGCGGCCGCCTTCGACGAAGCAGTTGGGGTTCCAGTATTCGTAGAGCGCCGCCTGCAGGCCCTTCAGCCATTCGCCGGGCGGGCCGCCGCCGGCGCCGCCCTTGGGCTGAGGCTTCGGCGAGGTCGGGGGGCGCGGCGGGCCTTTCTGGCCGCCGCCCTTGGGTTGGCCGCCGCCGGCCTTCTGGAGGCGCTTCTCCAGGTCGTCAAAGTCGAGGTTGGTCTGCTTCTTCGGCGTCGGGCTTGGCGTCGGCTTGGCCTTTTCCTGGGCCTTCTCCGGAACGGGCTTGGGAGTCAGGGTCGGCGTGGGGACCGGGGCCGGGGGCGCGACGGGCTCCGGCGGCAGTTCGGGGATCGGCTCTTCGGTCAGGGCGTCCAGTTCAGGGCCCTCCTGCGCCTTGCGCAGTTCGGCCGGGCCCTCGGTGACGATGGTCACCGGCACCGAGCCGATGGTGACGGGTTTGGATTGATGGGGCCAGGCGAACAGGGCGAGCGCGACCACACCCAGGTGGACGACCACCGAGGCGATAAGAGCGGGGGCGATCTGTCTCCGCTCGCGGGCCATCGATCAGCGCCCCACCATGGTCATTCGGCGGCCGCTTCGGGCTTGGGGCCGCTGCTCGGGCCGCCGGTGTCGGTGATCAGGTTGATCTTGGTGAAGCCGCCGGTGCTGATCGCCGCCATCACCTGGGCCACCACCTCGTAGGAGGCGAGCCCATCGGCGCGGACGTAGATCGGGCGTTCGAAGTTGTCGCTGGACATGGCCGCCAGCCGCGCCCTGAGGGCGGCGAAGGGCACCTCTTCCTCACCGATGTAGAGCTTGCCGTCCTTGCGAACCGTCAGGGTCAGGGGCTCGGACTGGTCCTGCAGCGAGCCGGCCTCGGTCTTGGGCAGCTCGATGGAGACGCCGCTGGTCAGCAGCGGGGCCGAGATCATGAAGATGATCAGCAGCACCAGCATGACGTCGACCAGGGGGGTGACGTTGATCTCCGACAGGGCGCCGCGCCGGCCGCGGCCTCTGCGCCGACGGCGACCGCCGCCTGCGCCGAAGGCGTCGTTGGAGGAAAGCGCCATGGAGTCAGACCTTCTCGGCCAGGCGACGCTGGATGGCGGTCGACAGGTCGTCCGCGAAGCCTTCCAGCCGGGCGGCGAACTTGCCCGCATCGGTCGAGAACTTGTTGTAGGCGATGTAGGCGGGGATGGCCGCCATCAGGCCCAGGGCCGTGGCGAACAGGGCTTCGGCGATGGCCGGGGCGACGACGGGCAGGGAGGTGTTCTGCTCCAGCGCGATGTTCTTGAAGGCGTTCATGATGCCCCAGACCGTGCCGAACAGGCCGATGAAGGGGCTGGCGGTGGCGACGATGGCGAGGGTGCCGAGGCCCTCTTCGGCCTTCTGGCTCTCGCGGGCGATGTTGCTGTCGAGCACGCGGTCGATGCGCTGGATCAGCAGGGCCGTCTGGGTGTCGCCCAGCACGCCCTTGGCCCGGGTATCCCGCCATTCGCGCAGGGCGGCGTTGAGCAGGCGGGGCAGGGGGTGTTTGGAATTGCCGGCTTCCTGGGCGATCTCTTCCAGGGGGCGGCCCGAGCCGACCTTGTCCTCGAAGGCGTTGGCCTGGCGGTTGAGGCCGCTGAAGCGAACGAACTTGTCGATGATCACCGCCCAGCTGACCAGGGAGGCGACGGCGAGGCCGATCATGACCCCCTTGATGACCCAGTCGGCCGCCATGAACAGGGCGACGAAGGAGAAGCTCTCGGCCGAGACGGCGGTCGGTTCCATGTGGTCAGGGCTCCCCCGAAGGCAATGTTATCTTACCCGCATCATCTGCGCGGCTTTGGTGACAATAAGGCGTCGAAAAGACATGTGCCTTAGTGGTTAACCAGCTGTGACCGGAATGCACGCCTGCTCGTCGCTCACGTGCATAATCAGGGCTGGTCCGGCGCGAACCAGGGCGCCAGCTTCGCGGCCATGCCGGGGGGCGGTTTCGAGGGGCGGCCGTCGAGGCGGATGCAGGCGGCGTTGACCACGGCCTGGGCGATCAGGTCGTCGCCGCGGGTGATGGTCTGGCTGATGAACAGGCGCGGGCCCTTCACACGGTCGTAGGTGGTGCGGACCATCAGGGCGTCGTCGATGCGGGCGGGGCGCTTGAAATCGAGTTCCATGCGGGTGACGACGAAGGCGATGGGACTGTCGCCGTCCAGCAGGTCGCTGTGCGAGACGCCGGCCAGGCGCAGGAAGTCGCTGCGGCCGCGCTCGAAATAGCGCAGGTAGTTGGCGTGGTAGACGACGCCGGAGAAGTCGGTGTCCTCGTAGTAGATGCGCACCGGCAGGCGGTGCTCGCGGCCGATGAAGATGCCGGCGGTCGGTTCGGGAAGGTCGCTCATCTGGAAGCCTTCAGGTCGGGGTCGCTTCCGTCATAAGGGCCAGCCGCTCGATGAGGAAGGCATGGTCCGCCTCCGTCTCGCTGCTGCTGAACAGGAAGGCGAGGCCGAGCGCGCCGCACAGAAGGGCGGGAATCGCCGCGAGGGGCCAGTAGTGATCGAGGAAGCCGCCGGCCACGGCGAACAGGCACATCAGTCCGCCCAGCGCGATGAACAGACCCGCCCAGCCGCCGCCCAGCAGCATCGCCATG
>JAUMCZ010000277.1:0-12891 GCA_032122215.1 Caulobacter sp. | reverse complement strand
GCGGCTCAAGGTTTCGGACGATCCGTCCTTCAGGTCCTGCCGACTGACGTTGCAGGACCCGACAAGCTGGGCGGGCTGTCCCTCCGAGGCCGGCATGATCATGCTGAACTCCGTTGTGATGAAGGCCACATCCTCCAGTTCCAGGCGAAGAGACGTCGCCTTGGCTCCGGTGATCATCGCTGGGCCAACCTCTCCGTATCCCCGGGCTCGCGCCGCCTCGACAATCTTCGAGGCATCGTTCCCGGCCTGAACACAGATGCTCGAGAACTCGCGACTCAAATCAGGTCTTGCGACCTTCTCCGCCGCCGCCGCACCGCCAGCAACAAGGGCGGACAGGGCCACGAACATTAAGTGGGATCGGGCGCTCATGGAGCCGGGCTCGCGAAGATCAGCATGGCCATCTTGCCGGCCTCCGTATCGACGATCGCCAGGGTGTAAAAGCCCCCGTCCTGCAGGGCGGGGCCGGTGTCGGCCGGGGCCGCGGTGATCAGGCGCGGCCTGCCGTCCTTCTCCACGAACAGGCCCACTGTCGCCTTACCAGCCTCGGGTTTGGGCAGGCCGAGCCAGCCGCGCAGCTCCGCCTCGCCAACGCCGGTCGGATCGACGCCGATGACCGTGCAGGCCCGGATGCGTTGCGGCTTGGCGGTCCCCTGGTCGGGGCGGACGCGGTCGGCCAGCTGCACCGCCCAGGGGGTCTCGCCGATCGTCGTCTCGAATTTGCGGATCGCCATCACGGCGTCGTCGTTGGTGCTGGCTTCGACATAGCCCGCCGCCTCCAGATCCTCGATCGCCTTGTCGAATTCCGGCCGGTTGTTAAGGCAGACTCGCTCGAAGATCTGGCTGAGCGGTGCGGTGAAACGCGGCGCGGCTTGGGCCGGGCCCACTTGGGCGAGGCCCAGCAGCGTCCCCGCCAGCAGGCCGGCCGTTCGGAGCAAGGCGACAGGTCTCATCTCGCCGCTTTCGCCCGTTGTTTCGCCGCCCGGAAGCGGGCCGCCCAACCGGGTTTGCTCTCCTGCGCCGGCCGGGTCAGGGCCAGGGCGTCGTCCTCGACATCGCGGGTGATCACCGAGCCTGACCCGGTCATCGCCCCCGCCCCGATGCTGACCGGCGCCACGAGGCTGGAGTTGGAGCCGATGAAGGCGCCCGCCCCGACATGGGTGTCGTACTTGTCGAAGCCATCGTAGTTGCAGAAGATCGTCCCCGCCCCGATGTTGGCCTTCTCGCCGATCGTGCCGTCGCCCAGGTAGGACAGATGATTGGCCTTGGCGCCGGCGCCGACTTTCACCTTCTTCACTTCCACGAAGTTGCCGATGTGGGCGTTCTCGCCGATGTCGGCGCCCGGACGCAGGCGGGCGTAAGGCCCGATAATGGCGCCCGGCCGCACCACGGCGCCCTCGACATGGCTGAAGGCGCGGATCGTCGCGCCGGCTTCGATCACCGCCTTCGGTCCGAACACGACGTTGGGTTCGATCACCGCCCCGCCGGCGATCTGGGTATCGAAAGACAGGAACACCGTCTCCGGCGCCACCATGGACACCCCGGCGGCCATCAGTTCGCCCCGTCGCCGCTGCTGCCAGAGGTATTCCGCCCGCGCCACCCCGGCCTGGTCGTCGGCCCCCATCACCGCGGTCTCGCTGGCGAACGCAACGCCCACCCGGGCGCCGTCAGCGTTGGCCAGGCCGACGATGCTGGTGATGTAGTACTCGGACTTGACGTTGTTATTGTCGACCCGGGCCAGCCAGTCGAACAGCGGCCCGGCCGGCCCGACCAGCATGCCGCTGTAACAGGCCCCCACGGCCAGTTCCTCCGCCGTCGCATCCCGCGCCTCGACGATGCGAAGCAGGCGACCGTCTGCGTCCTGGATCATCCGCCCGTACAACGCCGCGTCGGCCGGCTCAAAGCCCAGCATGGTCAGTTCACCCGTGCCGAACAGCGGCTCCAGGTCTGCGGCGGTCAGCAGAGGACAATCGGCGTTGGTGACCAGAACCTCGCCCTCGAACCCGGCCAGGGCGTCCTTCGCGCAGAGCACCGCATGGGCCGTGCCCATCGGCGGGTCCTGGATGGCCACCGCCCCCTCGCCCAGCCGCGCCGCGACGTGCGCCGCCACTGCCGGACTGTGCGTTCCGCAAACGACGACGATCCGCTCGGCGCCGGCGCCCTGGGCCGCGTCGATCGCGCGGTCCAGCATGGTGCGGCCGCCCACCTTGTGCAGAACCTTGGGGGTCGGCGATTTCATTCGCGTTCCCTGGCCGGCGGCCATGATCACGGCGGCGCGCTTGCTCATCGAGTCGTCCTGGAAGCCCGTTGCATTGCCGGAAGCTTTAGCCGAAAGCCCGTCTGGATGGCTAATCCCAATGACCTTTCCGGCTGGACGATCGTCTTCGACCTCGACGGCACCCTGATCGAGACCGCGCCGGACCTGGCCGGCGCCCTGACCACCCTGCTCGCGGAAGAGGGCCTCGCGGCCCCGCCCTACGAGAAGCTGCGCACCCTCATTGGCCGCGGCGGCCGCTGGATGACCCAGCAGGCGCTGGCGCTGGCCGGCCATGCCCCGACTGACGCCGAGCTCGACCGCCTGTTGGAGCGCATGCTGGTCCTCTACCTGGCCCGGATCGCCGACGAGAGCCGACCCTTCCCCGGCGCCGTGGAGGCCATGGACGCCCTCACCGCCCGCGGCGCTGTCCTCGCGGTCTGCACCAACAAGCGAACGGCTCTTTCGATCCCGCTGTTCGACGCCCTCGGCCTGACCTCGCGATTCGCCGCCATCATCGGCGCCGATCTCGCTCCTGCGCCCAAGCCCGACCCGCGTCACCTCCTGATGACCATCAGCGAAGCCGGCGGCGATCCGGCCCGCTCCATCCTGGTCGGCGACACCGAGAGCGATACCCTGGCCGCCCGCGCCGCCGGCATTCCCTGCATCGTCACCGACTTCGGCTACAGTCAGGTTCCCGCCGCCGAGCTCGGCGGCCATGCCGTCATCAGCCACTTCGACCAGCTGACGACCGTGATCACCGACCTTGCCGCTTGCGCCGCTCCGACCGGCTCGCTATAGACCCCGCCTCCTGAGAGGATGTGTAGCTCAGCGGGAGAGCACCTCGTTCACACCGAGGGGGTCACAGGTTCAATCCCTGTCACATCCACCATCTTTTCCCTTTTCGTCATTCTGCCGACAGCCCCTCTGAAGGGCCGCTGCCGGCTTGCCGCCTGGCGCCGCTGCGAACCCGGCGGGCAAAATTCCGGGCGGGAATCGGGCGCAGCGGGGCGAGCGGATCCGCCCAATGCAGACCGCCGGTCAACGAACGCTGCGATCAACAAAGTTCAGGAAAACATTCGGTCTGTGACGACCGGTTTCCTTGCCGACGGATCTGGCCCCGGTCCTTCCGCATTCAAAGCGTCGGTTCTCCTCCACGGGCATCATCCGCAAAAGCGTCTTGTTCCTGGCCGGGCTGAGAGAATGGTTCAAGCCAACACACCAGTGTTGATCTTCCTTCGCGCCTTGCAGGTCATCCGACGAAGTCCTGCTGATACTGATGGCGCAATCCGCCTGGAACTTCTGCCTCCTTGCCTCTGACTGTTGGCCAGGCAAATTGCTGCGCCATCAATACTTATGCGCCTCATCGACGAGACTGCACACAAACCTCTGGTCTTTGAAAAAGGCCTGAGCTTCGGTCTTGCACCCATCTTGAGTGTCGCGTAACAAACCCAAACTGAGGAAAATGCGCATAGCGTGTATGAACTATGCCTGCGCGGCATGGTTTGACATCCGGCGGGCGCCTGTCTACAGAATTAGCTCTCATTGGTGGAACACATAACCTCGCTATCTCATGGCGAGAGCAACCATCGTCTGTGCAGGAAGGGAAGCCTTAGTTGAAGTTTCAAGACGCTTCCCGCCGGGGCTAGGCAAAGCGCCAGCCCGCCCACGTTACACTTCAGTTCGAATGCAGTTCAGACGCCGCCGAGCGAGCGGCCATGAGTGAACAGAGCGAGTATTATGAGTAAAGCTGTTATCCTGGCGGGCGGACTAGGCACCCGCTTGGGGGAAGAGACCTCCACGCGGCCAAAGCCGATGGTCGAGATCGGCGGCAAGCCGATCCTCTGGCACATCATGAAGATCTACTCGGGCCACGGCATCAACGATTTTCTCGTATGCCTTGGTTACAAGGGCTACCTGATCAAGGAGTACTTCGCGAACTACTTCTTGCACATGTCCGACGTGACAATAGATCTCGCCGGAAACAGCATGGAAGTTCATCAGAGCTGGGGCGAACCCTGGCGGATTACCATGGTGGAGACCGGCGTCGACACGATGACGGGTGGGCGCCTGAAGCGGATCCGCCCGTATCTCACCGAAGGCGAGCCCTTCTGCTTCACCTACGGCGATGGCGTCGCTGACGTGAACATCACCGAGTTGATGGCCTTCCACAACGCTCACGGTTGCAAGGCGACGGTCACGGCCGTGGCGCCTCCGGGGCGCTTTGGCGCGCTCGAGTTCGATGGCGATCATGTTCGCAACTTCCGCGAAAAGCCGGCCGGCGACGGCGGCCTGATCAACGGCGGCTTCTTTGTCGCCGACCCTTCGGTCCTCGACCTGATCGAGGGCGATGACGTGGTCTGGGAACAGGGGCCGCTCGAAGCGCTGGCCCATTCCGGTGAACTGGTCGGCTTCCGGCACGACGGCTTCTGGCAGCCGATGGATACCCTGCGGGACAAGATCTACCTGGAAGAATGCTGGCGCGGGGGGGCCCCGTGGAAAAACTGGTAGACGACAGCTTCTGGCGCGGTCGCCGGGTCTTCCTGACCGGGCACACCGGCTTCAAGGGCAGCTGGCTGGCCCTCTGGCTCCATCGCATGGGCGCCGAGGTCACCGGCTTCGCCCTGCCCGCCACCGAGGTCAGCCTGTTTCGACAGGCGAACGTCGAGAGCCTGATCCATCATGTTGAAGGCGACATCCGCGATATGGCGGCGGTGGACGCGGCGATGAGCGCTGCCCGCCCCGAGGTGGTCTTCCATCTGGCGGCCCAGCCTCTGGTCCGGCTGTCCTACGACATTCCGGTCGAGACCTTCGCGACCAACGTCCAGGGGACCGTTCACGTACTGGACGCCTGCCGCCGGATCGAAGGCCTGCGGTCGGTCGTCTGCATCACCAGCGACAAGTGCTACGACAATCGCGAGTGGATCTGGCCCTATCGCGAGTCCGATCCGATGGGCGGCTACGACCCCTACAGCGCCAGCAAGGGCGCCGCCGAGCTCGTGATCTCGGCCTATCGCCGCTCCTTCTTCAACGGCCCGGTCAAGGTCGCCTCCGTCCGCGCCGGCAACGTCATCGGCGGCGGTGACTGGGGCGCGGACCGGCTGCTGCCGGATATCGTTCGAGCCCTCGTCTCCGGGGAATCCCCCCTGATCCGGTCGCCCGACTCCGTCCGGCCGTGGCAGCATGTGCTCGAAGCCCTCAGCGGCTATCTGGTCATTGCCCAGCGTCTGGCCGAAGGATCCGAAGAGGCGGCGACGGGCTGGAACTTCGGCCCCAACGACGACGACGCCCGTTCGGTGGGCTGGATCGTCGACCGGATGATCGCCACCTGGGGAACCGGTGACTGGACCCTGGCCGACGGCCCGAGACCGCATGAAGCCAAGATCCTGAAGCTGGACTGTTCCAAGGCGCGCAACGAGCTGGGCTGGCGCCCGGTGCTCGGCCTGGACGCGGCCATCGACTGGATCGTCGAATGGCACAAGGCGGTCACCGCCGGGGAAGACGCCCGCGTCGTGACCCTGAGCCAGCTCGATCAATACCGCGAACGCCTCCACTAGAATTTCCAGCAAGAGCAGCTTTACCCAATGTCCCAAGTAATCACGTCTGGCGTGGCCCAATCCGAAGAGGGCAGCGACGAAGCCCAGCTGCGCGCCCAGATTCTGGACCTCGCCGGCGAATACGCCCGTCGTTTCCATGCGCCGAAGCCGTTCATCGCCGGGACCAGCCCGGTGCCGGTGTCCGGCAAGGTCTTCGATCAGGGCGACATGCGCTCGCTGGTCGATTCCGCGCTCGATTTCTGGCTGACGACGGGCCGGTTCAACGACGCCTTCGAGGCCCGCCTCGCCAAGCGTCTGGGCGTCAAGCAGGCCCTGACCACCAATTCCGGGTCCTCGGCCAACCTTCTCGCCCTGTCGACCCTGACCTCGCACGTGCTCCGGGACGAGGCGATCAAGCCGGGTGACGAGGTGATCACCGTCGCCACCGGCTTCCCGACCACCGTCAACCCGTCCCTGCAGTACGGCCTGACGCCGGTCTTCGTCGACGTCGACATCCCGACCTACAACATCAAGCCCGACATGATCGAAGCGGCCGTTTCCGACCGCACCCGCGCCATCATGATCGCCCACACCCTCGGCAATCCCTTCGACCTGGCCGAGGTCATGCGGGTGGCCAAGAAGTACGACCTGTGGGTGGTCGAGGACTGCTGCGACGCGCTTGGCGCCACTTACGACGGCAAGGGCGTCGGCACCTTCGGCGACATCGGCACCCTCAGCTTCTATCCCGCCCACCACATCACCATGGGCGAAGGCGGGGCCGTGTTCACCGACAAGATCCGCCTCAAGCGGATCATCGAGTCGATGCGCGACTGGGGACGCGACTGCTGGTGCGCGCCGGGCATGGACAACACCTGCGGCCTGCGCTTCGACCGCGTCATGGGCACCCTGCCCCATGGCTATGACCACAAGTACACCTACGGCCACGCCGGCTATAACCTGAAGATCACCGACATGCAGGCCGCCGTCGGCCTGGCCCAGATGGACCATCTGGAAGACTTCATCGCCGCCCGTCGCCGCAACTTCGCCCTGCTGACCGAACTCCTGACGCCCTTCGAGGACGTCCTGATCCTGCCCAAGGCGACGCCCAACAGCGACCCGTCCTGGTTCGGCTTCCCCCTGACCATCCGTCCGGGCGTCGCATTGAAGCGGGCCGACCTGGTGCAGCACCTCGAGGCTCACCGCATCGGCACCCGCCTGCTGTTCGGCGGCAACCTGCTGCGCCAGCCCTACATGGCCGGCCGCAATCACCGCGTGGTGGGCGATCTGAAGAATGCCGACCTGGTCACTGAGAACACCTTCTGGGTCGGGCTCTACCCCGGCCTGACGCAAGACCACATCGCCTACACGGTGAAGATCATCTCCGACTTTATCGCCGCCAACGGCCGGGGCGCCGCCTAGTCAGACTGGCTCCGCCAAGGCGGTACAGCCCCTGTTTCAGAGACAAGTGATGATTGATTTCTCGAAGATTGTATCGCTGAAGGGCGAGTTCGAAGCCGAAGGCCTGTCGCGCGACAGCGTGGCGGCCGAGGCCGCCTTCGCAGCGCGCAACCACCTGCCCTACCTGGTCAAGATCGGCGGCTGCGAGGCCAAGTCCGATGTGCGGTTCCTGATGATGCAGGGCATCCGCAGCGTCGTGGCGCCGATGATCGAAAGCGCCTTCGCGATGCGCAAGTACATGGAGATGATCCCGGACGGCGCCTTCGACCACGTCGGGGTGACCATCGAGACGGTGGACGCCGTCGAACGCATCGAAGCCCTGCTCGACGCCGGCGAGAAGCTCAATGAGGTCACCGTCGGCCGCACCGACCTGACCGCCAGCTACGACGGCACGGACGTCAACAGCGACGAGACCGTCGCCATGGTCAAGACCGTGGCCCGGGCGGCGGCAAAGCGCGGCCTGCCGACCACCATGGGCGGCTCCATCAACGCCAACACCCTGGCCCTGTTGCAGCGCGACGGCGAGTTGCGCGAGCTGATCGCCGCGGTCGAGACACGCAAGTGCGTGATGAAGGTCGAGAGCTTCCTTCTGGACGGTGCGCTCGAGGACGCCTTCGCCGTCGAGCGAGCCCTGCTCGACATGCAACTGGCCCACCACGGCGCCCTGACCCGGGCGGCCGGCGACCGCATCGAAAAGCTGGGAGCCCGGCTCTGATGCAGACCTTCTTCGTCCTCGACTTCGACGGCGTGCTCTTCAACAGCGCCTTCGAGGCCTACACCGTCGCCAACAGCGCCACGGCCGGCCGGGCCGAGTTCCGCCAGGATCTCAGCTACGACGAATTCCTGGCCTACCGCGCCGTGGTCACCGACGCCTGGCACTACAACCGCCTCTACAGCCTCAAGCACGCCACCCCGGCGGAGGCTCTGGGCGCCGTGCAGCCGGTCGAGGACGACTGGGCCTTCGCCCGCGACTTCTTCGAGGCGCGCAAGGTGATGATGGAAGACAGCGAATGGCCGAAGGTCATGTCGCCCTACGACTTCTTCTTCCTGATCCAGCCGCTTCTGCTCGAGCATCGCGACCGCTTCGCCATCCTCTCGACCCGGAACGTCAAGTCGATCCGCGAGACCCTGGCCTTCCACGGCGTCGACGTCATCCCGGTGTTCGGCCAGGAAGACATCCGCCGGCTGGGCAGCAAGCTGGCCGTCGCCCAGGACCAGCACTGGCTGGACAACGGCAAGTACATGATCGTCTACATCGACGACATGAACGTCCACCTGGAGCCCTTCGACGGCCAGGTGCACCTGCCGCTGCATGCCGACTGGGGCTATGACGCGGTGAACCCGGGCAGTCTGTCGGCCCACCAGATCTTCACCATCATCAAGTCGCTGCTGTCGATCTCCGGGAAGGCTGCGGCATGAAGTACAGCGATCAGATCGGCGCCTGGCTGCAGGCCGCCGGCTACACCCATTACTTCTACGTCGGCGGGGGCAACATCATGCACCTCACCGAGAGCCTCGACCGCTTCCTGACCGGTGTTCCGGTCGTGCACGAGGTCGCCGCCGGCATCGCGGCCGAGTACTTCAACGAGATTTCCGCCAACGGGCGGGCGCTGGCGCTGGTCACCACCGGGCCCGGCATCACCAACATGGTCACCGCCATCAGCGGGGCCTGGCTGGAAAGCCGCGAGCTGCTGGTCATCGGCGGCCAGGTGAAGACCAGCGACCTGTCGCGCGGCCAGGTCCGCGGGCGCGGCATCCAGGAAGTCGACGGCGTCGCCATGCTCAGCTCGATGACCAAGGCCTCCTACCGCTTCGAGGCGCCCATCGACGCCGAGGCCTTCCTGCGCCTGATCGAACAGAGCTGGTCGCCCCGCAAGGGCCCGGTCTTCCTCGAAATGCCGCTCGACGTTCAGGCCGCCAGCGTCGAGGAAGCGCCGCTTCCCGCCATCCCCGCCCCGGCCCTGCCCACCGCCGACGACGCTGTCGTAGCCCAGGTGGCCCAGCTCTACCGCGACGCGGCCCGCCCGATCCTGCTGGTCGGCGGCGGCGTCGATCCGGCGACGGCCCAGCGCCTGCGAAGCCGCCTGGACGACCTCGGCGTGCCGGTGATGACCACCTACAACGGCGCCGACCGCTTCGATGGCGACGCCGCCAACTACCTCGGCCGCCCCAACACCTGGGGCCAGCGCTCGTCCAACATCATCATCCAGAAGTCGGACCTGATCATCGCCGTCGGCACGCGCCTCGGCCTTCAGCAGACCGGTTTCAACTGGCAGGAATTCGGCCGCGACGCCTGCATCGTGCAGGTCGAGATCGACGCCGGCGAACTGGCCAAGGGACACCCGCGCGTCGATCACGGCGTCATCGCCGACGGCAACGACTTCCTGGAACGGCTGACGGCCTACGATCTGCCGCCCAAGACCGCCTGGCTGGCGGAGGCGCGGCGCATTCGCAACAGCGTTCCGCGCATCGAGGACGTCAACAAGACGGGCGAAGGCTACCTGTCGCCCTACGCCTTCATCCTCAAGCTCGAGACCCAGACCACCGCCGACGACCTGATCATTCCCTGCTCGAGCGGCAGCGCCTTCACCCTGTCGATGCAGCTCTACAAGCAGAAGCTCGGCCAGCGGATCCTGACCAACAAGTCGCTGGCTTCGATGGGCTACGGCCTGTCAGGCGCCATCGGCGCGGCGATCGCGGGGCAAGGCGCCCGGACCATCCTGATCGAGGGCGACGGTGGCTTCGCCCAGAACATGCAGGAAATGGGCACCGCCGCGATCAACGGCCTGAACCTGAAGATCTTCATCTTCGACGACCAGGGCCACGCCTCGATCCGCATGACCCAGCGCAGCTACTTCGGCGGCAAGTACCTGGGCTGCGACACCAGTTCGGGTCTTGGCCTGCCGGTCTGGGACAAGCTGTTCGACGCCTGGAACGTGCCGGTCATGCGCCTTCCGATCGACTTCACCGAGGATGCCGAGTTCCAGGCCCGCATGACGGCGCCGGGGGTCAGCGTCTTCATCGTGCCGATCGACCCGGAGCAGACCTACTTCCCGAAAATCTCCAGCCGGATCACGGAGTCCGGGTCGATGGAATCCAACCCGATCGACCGGATGACGCCCGAGATCGACTACCTGGCCAGCGCCGACTGAACACCAGATGCGCCAGGCCCTGCCCGACCCGGATATCGACAGGAAGAACGCGCGGCTCTCGCCAGAGGTCCGCGCGTCGCTTATTGCTGACCACCGCCGGGTGAACATCATCGGGACCAGCGGCTGGATCGGCCGGACAACAGCGGCCCTGCTGCATGAGGCGCTGGGACCAGAGGCCTTTTCGGATCGGGTGGCCTGCTTCGGCTCGCGCGCCGGCCGCATCGATCTCGACGGCCTGTCCATCCCCCAGCGACCGCTGACCGAGCTTGCCGCTCAGGACAGCCGACCGACCCTGGTCTTCAACCTCGCCTTCCTGACCATGGACAAGGTCGGCGCCATGGCCGACGCGGAGTATGCGCGGGCCAACCAGCAGCTGTCGGAAACCATTCTGGCGGCGCTCGAACCCATCGGCGCAGACCGCGTCTTCGTCGCCTCCTCCGGCGCCGCCGCCTACGCGGACGAGGCCGATGCCGCCCCGGCGCTGCGCCTCTACGGCAAGCTGAAGCAGGACCAGGAGGCGGCCTTCAGCGCCTGGGCGCTCGCGGCGCCCCAGGTTCGACGCCTGGTCACCGCCCGGATCTTCAGCCTCTCCGGCCCCTGGATCAACAAGCCGGACGTCTATGCCCTGGCGGACTTCATCCTCGCCGGCCTGGAAGGACGCCCCATCGAGATCCGGGCTCCGATGCGGGTCTGGCGCAGCTATGTCGCCGTCCGCGAGCTGGTCTCTCTGGTGCTCGCCGAACTCCTCGCCGCCGATGGCGCACCGGTCACGGACTTCGCGACCGGCGGAGAAGCCCTCGAACTGGCCGATGTCGCCGCCGCCGTGGCGCAGCTGACCGGCGGCGATATGAAGCGGGCCGCCGTCACCACCTGCGCCGACAATCGCTACGTCGCCGATGACGCCGCCTATCAGGCGCTGCTCAGCCGGCACGGCATCACACACGTCCCCCTGAGCGACCAGATCGCCGAGACCGCTGCCTTTCTGGCGCGGACTGAGACCCTTATCCCGCAGCGCTGCGGCGCCGCGGCTGGAGATGACGAATGACCTTTTCTAGCTTCGCGCAAAGGCTCGCCGGCGTGGCGGCTGTCGCCGTGCTGGCAATGGCAGGGGTCGGCGGCGCCGCGTACGCCCAGGCGATACCCGACCCGCTCGCCCGTCCCTCCAGTTCATCGCAGGCTGAACAGCCGGCCAATAGCGACAGCGCCGAGCAACGCCAGTCCCAGGCCTACCAACCCGTCGCGGTGGCGGACCGGCCGACGGCCGAACTCTATTCGGTCGAGGACGTGTTGCGGGCCCGCGGCACTCTGGATCTCAACAGCCGCACCCTGAAGGCGACGACGCCCGGCGAATTCGAAGACTATGTGGCCCGGCTCATTGGCAGAGCCGTTCCTCGCTTCGGCCAGGACCTGATCCTGCCCTCGGACCGCGACTTCGCCACCCCCGCGACGGCTTCGGTCCCACCGGACTATCGGCTGAACGTCGGCGACACGGTCGAGATCGCCCTCACGGGCAGCGTCAGCGGTACGATCGAGCGCGAGATCGACACAGACGGCAAGATCTTCCTTCCCAACATCGGCGCCGTCCAGCTGGCCGGTGTCCGCTATGGCGACGCCCGGGCCCGCATCACCGAAACCATCGATGCGCAGTTCCGCGACTTCACCGTAACGGTCGCGATCAAGAAGCTTCGCGGCATCCGGGTCTATGTGACGGGCTTCGCCAACAACCCCGGCGCCTTCACGGTCAGCAGTCTTTCGACCCTGGCCAACGCCGTCTTCCAGGCCGGCGGCCCCTCGGCGGGCGGCAGCTTCCGAAGCGTGAAACTCTATCGCAACGGCAAGGAGGTCGCTGATTTTGACCTCTACCAGCTGCTCCGCGAGGGCAACCGCATCGAAGACGCGGTGCTGCAGAACGAGGACGTCCTGTTCATTCCGCCGGCCGGCGAGCAGGTCGCCGTCATCGGCAGTGTCCAGCAGGAAGCCATCTACGAAATCCTCCCCGGCGAGACGCTGGAGATGGTCCTGAGAACCGCCGGCGGGCCGAACGTGCTCGGCGATTCCGACCGGCTGGTCGTCTACAGCATGGGCGACGCCGCCCGGAGCGGGCCGCAGGTCGTCTCCCGCGTCGACACCCCCCGCACGGCCGCCACCGGCGGCGATATCGTCCAGGTTCTGTCCCGTGGTTCGCTGCTGATGCCGCTGTCGACCCAGTCGGTGGTCGTTCGCATCGAGGGCGAGGTCGTTCGCCCGGGCAACTACTTCCTGCCCCCCAACACGCCGATGTCCGCCATTATCGCCGAGGCCGGCGGCATGACCGATCGCGCCTATCCGTTCGGCGCCAAGCTGACGCGGCTTTCCGTCCGCAGCCAGCAGAAGGAAAGCTACAACTACGCCATCCAGCAGCTCGAATTCATGCTGGCGTCGGCGCCCCTGACCAGCAGTGTCGGCATCACCGCCGACGAACGGGTCAGCCAGAGCGCCGGAGCGAGGGCTCTGC
>JAUMCZ010000276.1:0-7382 GCA_032122215.1 Caulobacter sp. | reverse complement strand
TTGCGGCTGGTAAAGGTGCAGGGCGTGTTTCCCTGGCATCGACATCCGGACGCCGAGGAGATGTTCCTGGTCTGGAAAGGGCTGTTCCGGGTGGAGTTCCGTGACCGCGTCGTCGAGATGGGCCCGGGCCAGATGGTCGTGGTGCCGCGCGGCGTTGAGCATCGCACCGCCGCCGACACGGAGGCCGAAGTGCTGATCTTCGAACCGTCGGAGGTGATCAACACCGGTGATGCCGAGGTCTCGGCGTTTACAGCGCCGCATGGGGTGACGGTGTGAAGGCGCCTGTTGATGTCGTGCGTGCTTCGACACGCGGCCTGAAGGCCGCTGCTCAGCATGACTTCCTTTTTTGCATTGCACCAACCTCAGTCATCCTGAGCAGCCCGCGCAGCGGGCGTGTCGAAGGACGCAGGAAGCGATGAGCGACCCCGATCTCCTGGCTTTCGCCGAAGACGAGCTGACCCGGGCCCTGACCCTCAGCTGGCGCGATCTGTCGAAGATCACCCCCTGGGGCGACACCTTCGACGGGCTGTCGCCGGCCGGGCGTGAGGTCGAGGTGGAGCGAAACTACATCTGGGCCGCTGACGAAGGCGGTGACATTCTCTGCGAGGTGGCCGTCTTTGGCGGTCCATCGCGTTACGACCAGGGGGCGCGGGTCAGTCGCCTCATCAAGAAGCCATAAGAAGGAAACGCCCGTGAAGCTCGCCTCCCTCAAGTCCGGCCGTGACGGCAAGCTGGTCGTGGTGTCCAACGATCTGGCCTGGTGCTTCGACGCCTCCGCCGCCGCCCCGACATTGCAGGCGGCCCTCGATGACTGGGAGCGGTGCGAGCCGATCCTGAAAGCCCTGTCGGCCAGCCTGGAGGTCGGCGGCGTGCCGCGCGACCGTTTCCACGAGCATGACGCCGCCAGCCCCCTGCCGCGCGCATACCAGTGGGCGGACGGGTCGGCCTACGTCAATCACGTGGCCCTGGTCCGCAAGGCGCGGGCCGCCGAGATGCCTGACAGCTTCTGGACCGATCCTTTGATGTACCAGGGCGGCTCGGACAGCTTCCTCGGACCGCGCGACGCCATCCCGCTGGCCGACGAGGCCTGGGGCTGCGACCTGGAAGGCGAGATCGCCGTGATCACCGGCGACGTGCCGCAAGGGGTCAGCCGCGAGGAGGCCCTGAAGCACATCCGCCTGGTCATGCTGTGCAACGACGTCTCCCTGCGCAACCTGATCCCGGGCGAGCTGGCCAAGAACTTCGGCTTCTTCCAGTCCAAGCCGGCCAGCGCCTTCTCGCCGGTGGCGGTGACGCCGGGTGCGCTGGGGGAAGCCTGGAAGGACGGCAAGCTGCATGGTCGCCTCGACGTCGAGCTCAACGGCAAGGCGTTCGGCGAGGCCGACGCCGGCGTCGACATGACCTTCGACTTCGGGACCCTGATCGCCCATGCCGCGAAAACGCGCAATCTGGTGGCCGGAACCATCATCGGGTCCGGTACGGTGTCCAACCGTGACGCCGAAGGCGGCCCCGGCAAGCCGGTCAGCGACGGCGGGCTGGGCTATAGCTGCATCGCCGAGGTGCGCACGGTGGAGACCCTGCTCACCGGAGAGGCGAAAACGCCTTTCCTGAAACACGGCGACACGGTGCGGATTGAGATGCGCGACGCCCGGCGGCACAGCATCTTCGGCGCCATCGAACAGACCGTGGCGCCAGTCTGATGAGGAGGCGCCGCGTGGCGGGCCATCTTTCTCTCGCGCCCCCACCCGGCGAGGCCGACCCCTCGACCCTGGCGCTCGACGACTACCTGCCGTTCCGGCTGTCGGTGGCGTCCAACGGCGTCTCGCGGCTGATTGCCCGGGCCTATGAGGACCGCTTCGGCCTGACCATCCCGCAATGGCGGCTGATGGCGGTTCTGGCCGAGGGCGGCCTGACTCAGCAGCAGGTCGTCAGCCGCACGGTGATGGACAAGGTCACCGTCAGTCGGGCAGCCCGCGAACTGGTCGCCCGCAGCCTTCTGGCGCGGGATACCAACACCGGCGACGGGCGCAGCCACCTCCTGGCCCTGACCGCCATGGGCCGGGGCCTGCACGCAGAGATCGCCCCGCTGGCCAAGGCCTATGAGGCGGCCCTGCTGACCGGCCTGGCCCCCAGCGAGGTGGCGACCCTCAAGCGGCTGTTGATGCGGCTGGAAGCAGCGGCGACCAAGCTGTCGGGGTCCGGCGGACGCTAGACGAGGCCTGCGTGGACGGCTACGGCGGGCCCATGATCAGCGCCCTCGACGCAGCCATGCTGCGCAATGACCCCGTGCTTGCCGGCGCGCTGCTGGCCCTCAACAACGCCCATGCCGTTGAGCTGTCGCTGCTGGACAGCGCCGGACTGGAGCGGCTGGTCGGCGCGGCCTTCGTCGCCAGGCGAGTCGGGCTGGCCGACGCCCTGCTGATCACCTTTGATCAGGACTCCGACTACGACAGCCCCAACTTCCTGTGGTTTCGCGATCGCTACGAGCGCTTCGTCTATGTCGACCGCGTCGTCACCGCCGAGGCGGCGAGGGGCAGGGGGCTGGCCCGCGGGCTGTACGGCGACCTGATCGCGCAGGCGCGGGCGGCGGGTCACCAGCTGATCGTCTGCGAGGTCAACGCCGACCCGCCCAATCCGGCCTCGGAAGCCTTTCACCGCGGTTTCGGCTTCGAGCCGGTGGGCGAGGCCCTGCTCGCCAATGGCAAGACGGTGTCCTATCTCGCCCTCCGCATCGCGGCGAGCTGACGGCGTCAGAGCTGGCGCTTGCCGCAACGCTCGCAGACGCGGGTGCCCCGCCGCGAGCGGCTGTTGCGCCAAAGATGTCCCGTCAGCAGGCACTGCAGGAACTTCAGCGGCCTGAAGGTCATCGGTCCGTCCACGCCCTGTCCTGCCCGGTTCTCGGATTTATCGCAACGCCCGATGCGTCGTTGACGCCAAGGATCGCGCCGCTAGATTGCCGGGCCTTCGCGACCCGTTTGCGCGGGGCCCCTGTGGTGGAATTGGTAGACGCGCCGGACTCAAAATCCGGTTCCGCAAGGAGTGTCGGTTCGAGCCCGACCGGGGGCACCACCGCGCTTGCACGGCCAGACCCGGGGCATCCATGAGCTATCTGCTGTTCTATTCGCCGGGCACGGCCAGCCTGGCGGTTCACTGGATGCTGATCGAGCTTGGCCTCGCCTTCGAGGCGGAGCGGGTGGACATAAAGGCCGAGCGCTCGGCAGCCTACCTCAAGCTCAATCCGTCCGGCCGGGTGCCGACCCTGGTGGTCGACGGCGCGCCGGTCAGCGAATCGGCGGCCCTGCTGATGCTGCTGGCCGAGCGGCATCCTGAGGACGGACTTGCCCCGGCCGTGGGCTCGCCTGCCCGCGCAGGCTGGATGGAGGCCATGCTGCTGCTGGCCAATGGCCTGTCGCCGGCCATGCGGGACTGGTTCTACGCCGACAAGGATGGAGACCCCGCCGGCGCCGAAGCGGTGCAGGCGCTCGCCAGACTGCGGATCGAGGGCGTCTTCGAGCGGCTGGACAGCATGCTGGCTGACGGGCGGCCCTATCTGCTGGGCGAGGCGCTGACGACGGTCGACTTCCTGGCCACCATGCTGATGCGCTGGTCGCGCAACATGGAACGGCCGGCCACCGGTTGGTCAAACCTCGGCCCCTACGTGACCCGCATGCGGGCCCGGCCGGCCTTCATCGAGGTCTGCCGGCGCGAGGGCCTGACCGAATGGATCAACGCCTAGCGAAGTCGCCGGCCGCCCAGCTTCTCCGATCGCCTACAGATCCATCCGGACCGGCGGCAGCCGTGCAATCAGCGCAACCAGCTCCGCCTGCCTGGCCGTATTGGTCTTGCGCAGCATGCTTCGCAGCTGGACCCGCAGGGTATTGATCGAGTTGCCGCGATAGGCCGCGAACTCGGCCAGCGATTGCCCCTCCGACAGGGCGATCGCCAGTTCGACCTCGCTGTTCGAGAGCCGGAACACCTTCGCCAGCTGAGCCCGCTGCATTCCGGCGTGGAAGTCAGGCGCCCCGATGACCAGCAGAACCTGGGTCTGTCCGCCGCGCGATATGGGGGCGAACATCAGGGTGTAGGGCGTGGCTTCGGTCTGCCGCGGGGCGAGAACCAGGCTGCTGATCTCTCCGGCGCGATTGCTCGCCAGGGCGATGGCCTTCTGGACCGACTGATCGGCATTGGCCTCGATCGCGACCAGACGGCCGCCCCGGACCAGCAGGCCATCGGAGCGATTGAGCACCGCTTCGGCGCGATCGTTCTGGAACAGGACCCGACCGGTGGCGTCCAGACGCATGACGCCCAGCGACAGGGCGTCAAGCCCGGCCACCGCGAAGGCGGACTCGTCGGTCAGGCCCTTGACCATCTTCTTGAGGCGGATGATCCGGCGAAGATGGGGCAGGGCGCTCTCGGCGATCTGGAGTTGCTGCTCCGAGAAGTGCTCCTCCCTGGCGTCCCGGCCCAGGCCCAGCACCGCCTCGTGGCCGTTGATCCGCGTCGCCCCGACGAGGTTCGCGCCGATCTCGATGCCATTGGGCCTCAGCAGATCATTGTAGAGTTCGCTGTTGGCGACGTCTGAAGGAGACAGAAAGCTCCTGCTGTCGACCATTCGGTCGACGGCCCGGGGGCGCTTCAATCGCCATGGGTCCCGTTCAGCATAGTAGCTGCTGTACTGGCTTGAAAACGACGGGTAGGTCGCATTGGCGATGACCGTCGCGCCGTCATCGTCCTCGACGGCCAGGGCGCCCCAGCGGGCCCCCGTCTCCCGAACGACTATGGCGATCATTTCCTCGGCCGGCAGATCGCCGGACACACTGTCGTACATCTCGGCCCAGTTGGCGGCGTGTTGCCCCATCGGTTTCTCCCCCCTGGATTGCTGCCAAGGACCCGTCGGGTCTCCCCCTTGGCGCTTCTCACATGGATAACGTGTGTTACCCATGCGGGTAATATACCGACGATATCGCGACGGTCCATACCCATATTGTTTAAGATACTGAAAAATATGCGATTTTGGTCGGTTGTGGGCGGCGCTCAACCGTAGCGCAAACGGACTATCGGCTACGCCATTTTGTGCTTAACGCGCCAAATATTTGCCCGTCACAATCAGAAACGACACATGATTTGGCATTTGAGTTACCTCAAATGATAGAATTGAACCCCCCTTCAAAGTATGAATACTTCGTCAACGAGAGGTAAATTCGAGACGTTAGGTGGGGGAAGTCCGCGTCGGTGAAACTAAGGGGGGTCCGAAGAGTCTTACTTCCGGATCCGGTTTTCCGACTCTGCGCAGCAGTTGTTGAAAATAGATATCCGTACAGGTCAGTGGACCTGATTCAACACAGCTGAACCTGCCCAACTCGACTTTACTTACTTTCGCCGGGGCGAGTGCCCCGGCGGTCGCGCATGAGTTGAAAAAAGGTAGGGTGTCATGGCTGATTTTGTGGGTGGGAACGGCGTCGATCGGTTCAACGGCACGGCTGCCGCGGATACGATGACGGGCAATGCTGGCAATGACGTCCTGAACTCGGCCGGCGGCAACGACGTCCTCGATGGCGGGGACGGCAACGACAACATGAACGGCGGGTCGGGCGACGACACCCTGACCGGCGGCGCGGGCAACGACCGCATCACGGGCGCCGTCGGGACCGATACCGCCATATGGACCTCAAGCGTCGGATCGGCCGCCAGCGGCGCTGCGCCGATCGCCGTCTGGAGCGGCTCTACGCTCACCATCACCACCGCCACCGAAGGCGTCGACATCGTCAACACCGTCGAGTTCCTGGTGTTCAACGGCCGGCAGTTCGAGGTCGACATCGCCAACCAGAATGTTGAGGCGCTGCTCGGCGCCGACACGGCTTCGGGCGACGAGGACGGCGGGTCGATCACCGGCAACGTCCTCAGCAACGACTACGACATCGACAGCCTGCTCACCGTCACCGGCCTATCGGGCGGAACAGTCGGCACGCCCCTGGCCGGCGCCCACGGCAGCCTGACCCTCAATGCCGACGGCACGTTCAGCTATGTGCCGAACGTCAACGCCAGCGGCGAGGACGTCTTCACCTACTATGTGACCGACGATGGCGTGCAGAAGCCGGTCACCCTGACCATCACGGTCAACGACATCAATGACGACCCGGTGGCCGGCGACGTTTCCGAGACCATCGACGAGGACGCCGTCCTGACGGGAACCCTGACGGCGACCGACATCGACAGCTCCGGGCTGACCTTCTCCCTCGCCACCGGCCCGACGAACGGCCTGGCCGTGGTCAATGCCGACGGCAGCTACACCTACACGCCCGCCGCCCACTACTTCGGCGAAGACAGCTTCACCTACGAGGTGGACGACGGTGAAGGCGGCGTGGTCACCGCGACCGTGACGGTGACGGTGGACCCGGTCAACGACGACCCGGTCATCACCCCGCCGGTGGGCCCCGCCCCGACGGGCGATGAGGACGAGTCCATCAACGGCCAGATCGTGGCTGCCGATGCAGACGGCGACACCCTGACCTATGGCCTGGCGACGGGCGGCGCGCCGGCCAACGGCGTGGTCGTCATCGACGAGGACACCGGTGCGTACGTCTATACCCCTGACGAAGACTGGTCGGGCACGGACAGCTTCACGGTGGAGGTCAGCGACGGCGAGGGCGGCGTCGATACCCAGACCTACCAGGTCGTGGTCGAAGCGGTAAACGATGACCCGGTCGGCGAGGACGTCACCCTCAACTACAACCAGGGTGACGCGATCACCGGCCAGGTGGCGGTCTCCGACATCGACAGCGCCCCCCTTTCGGTAACGGCCACCGACGGCGCCCACGGCACGGTGACCATCGATAACACCGGCGCCTTCACCTACACCCCGAACGACCCCAACTTCTTCGGGACCGACAGCTTCGACTACAGCATCGATGATGGCGACGGCGGCGTGGTCACCCACACGGTCACCCTTGAGGTCGCTGATGTCGCGATGACCCGCGAGGTCGGCGTCGGCTACGATTTCGCCACCATCCAGGACGCCATCGACGCCTCCGAAGACGGTGACACCATCATCGTCCACGAAGGCGTCTATACCGAGCAACTGACCATTGACGGCAAGGATCTGACCATCGTCGGGGCCGGCGAAGGCCTGACCATCATCCGGGCGCCCGACACCATGGTCGCCAACTACATCGACGCCAACAGCAGCCGGCCCAACAAGCTGGCCCTGGTGACGGTCAAGAACGACGCCGACCTGCACATCAGCGGCATGACCCTTGATGGCGAGGACGGCGGCCTGCAGCCGATGTCCGGCTACGACTTCGTCGGCATCTTCATCGTCAACTCGGACGCCACGGTCGACGAGATGACGGTTGTCGGCTTCCGCGAACTGTCCGGCGGCATCA
>JAUMCZ010000275.1:0-3887 GCA_032122215.1 Caulobacter sp. | reverse complement strand
GGCCTCATCACCCCGCTCAGCCACAATTTCTGCGAGGCCTGCAACCGCGTCCGCCTGACCTGCACCGGCACCCTGCACACCTGCCTGGGCCAGGACGACGCCACCGACCTGCGGGCCGTGATGCGGGCCGGCGGCTCTGACGCCGACCTCGTCGCTGCCATCCGCATCGCCATCCTCGGCAAGCCGAAGGGCCACGACTTCCAGATCGGCGGCGCCCCCTCGGTCGCCCGCCACATGTCGACGACGGGCGGCTGATGGCGAAGGTCCTGCTGTTCGGCCGCTTCGCCGACCTCGCCGGCTGGCGCGAGAAGACCCTTGAGGCCGCCACCCTCACAGACCTCCGCGCCCTCCTGTCGGCGGATCCGCGCCTCGCCGAGGCCCTGGCCGGGCCGTCCGTCCAGGTCGCCGTCGACAAGACGCTTGTCCGGGGCGACGTCGCCCTGACCGCGACCTCCGAGGTCGCCTTCCTGCCACCGATGAGCGGCGGATGAGCGTCACCCTCCAGACGGCGCCCTTCGATCCGGGCCAGCTGCTGACCCGCTTCTCCGAGGGCCGGGACGAGACCGGCGCCATCGCCAGCTTCACCGGCCTGGCCCGCGCCGAACGCGGCCAGACCACGGCCCTGGAGCTGGAAGCCTACGAAGGCTTCACCGATGTCGAGATCTCCCGGATCGTCGACGCCGCCCTCCACCGCTTCGGCCTGCAGGACGCCATGGTCGTCCACCGCATCGGCGCCATAGCGCCGGGCGAGGCCATCGTCTTCGTCGCCTGCGCCGCCGCCCATCGCCGCGCCGCCTTCGAGGCCTGCGACCATCTGATGGACTGGCTGAAATCCCGCGCCCCCTTCTGGAAGAAGGAACACGGCCCGGACGGCGCCCGCTGGATCGAGCCGACGGACCGCGATAGGACCGACGCCGCGCGCTGGGATGCGTCCTTCGACACGCCTGCTCCGCAGGCTGCTCAGGATGACTGACAGCGGTGATGTTTCAAAATAAGTAGTCATGCTGAGCAGCGGCCGCAGGCCGCGTGTCGAAGCACGCACAAGGCTGGAGCCCCCATGACCACCCTCTCCATTGGCGGCAAGATCGACGAGGCCTGGGCCTTCAGGCCGGTGCGGGTCGCCGTGCTCACCGTCTCCGACACCCGCGACGAGGAAAGCGACACCTCCGGCCATCTGCTGGCCGAACGGGTGACGGGCGCCGGTCACGAGCTGGCCGACAAGAAGATGGTCAAGGACGACGTCGGCGACATCCGCCTGCAGATCAAGGCCTGGGTCGCCTCCGGCTCGGTCGACGCCATTGTCACCACCGGCGGCACGGGTCTCACCGGGCGGGACGTGACGCCGGAAGCGGTGCGCCCGCTGTTCGACAAGGAAATCGACGGCTTCTCGGTGATCTTCCACCTGGTCAGCTACCAGAGCGTCGGCCTCTCCACCCTGCAATCGCGGGCCTTGGCCGGCATCGTCGGCGGGGTGTTCGTCTTCTGCCTGCCGGGCTCGAACGGGGCGGTCAGGGACGGCTGGGACAAGGTTATCGCCGCCCAGCTGGACAGCCGTCACCGGCCCTGCAACATGGTCGAGCTGATGCCCCGACTTCTTGAGCAATGAAAAGACTGTTGGAGCCGTGAGCCACCTCACCCACCTCGACGACCAGGGCCGGGCCCGCATGGTCGACGTCTCGGACAAGGCCTCCACCCTGCGGGAGGCCGTGGCGTCGGGCCTCCTGCGAACGACGCCGGAGGTTCGCGATCTGGCCGTGACCGGCAAGGCCGCCAAGGGCGATGTCATCACCACCGCCGAACTGGCCGGCGTCATGGCCGCCAAACGCACCAGCGACCTGATCCCCCTCTGTCACCCCTTGGCTCTGAGCAAGGTCGGGGTTGTGGTCACCCCCTGCGACGACGGCTTCGAGGTCACGGCCACGGTCCGCACGACGGGACCGACCGGCGTCGAGATGGAGGCCCTGACGGCGGTCTCCGTCGCCTGCCTGACTCTCTACGACATGCTGAAGGCCGCCGACAAAGGCATGGTCATCGACCAGGTACAGCTGATTTCCAAGACCGGCGGCAAGTCGGGGGATTGGAACCGACCTTAGCTTTCAGGTGAACGGCTCGGGCAGGTCCATGGCGTCGTGCAGGAGTCGTACGACCTCCAGCTGATGCTCATCATGCCGATAGACAATGAAATGCCTCGGCCGCCGGACCCGGTCATGAGCAGGCATGGCTCGGGCGACATGCCGAAGATGATAGAAGATCAGGCCTGTCGGTGCGTAGGCCCGGGAATGAGCTGCGGGCTGATCCGGTTCATCGACGAGCAGCTGGAAGGTCGTGACGATCAATCTGCGGTATCGCTCGGCAGCCTCCGCCCCATGCAGCGTTTCGCTTTCCCGGACGATCTGGACAAACTGCCGCCGCGCCGTCGAGCCGACGATCAGCCGTCTCAATCGCCAGCCCTGCGGCCGAGTTCATTGGCCCAGGCCTCAATATTATCGACGACCTCGCAGTCTCCGCGATCCAGATCATCGAGGCCAACCTGGATTGCGGCTTTCAAGGCTTCGATCTTTGCCGCCCGATCCTCGTCGCGTTCGGACAGCAGGCGCAGCCCGGCGCGGACAACCTCGCTGGCGTTCTGGAATTCACCGGTCGCGACCTTCTGCTCGATGAATTGATCGAGTTGCTTCGTCAGATTGACATTGCGCGTAGCCATGCCCGGCAGAGTGCCACGACTGGCAATAATTGCCAATCATCACCGATGGCTCAGGCCCGGCGGTCAGGCAGGTCTCCCGGTCAGGCCGGCGTTATGCCCGCCATCTCCGCCGCGATCGCCCGCGCCGCCGCTTTCGGATCACCGGCCGCCGTGATCGGCCGGCCGACGACCAAGTGGCTCGCGCCCCCAGCCAGGGCGTCGGCCGGCGTCGCCGCCCGGGCCTGATCGTTCATCGCCGCCCCGGCCGGACGCACGCCCGGCGTCACCACCAGAAAGTCCGGGCCGCCGATCCGGCGGGCGATAGGGGCTTCATGCGGGCTCGCCACCACGCCGTCGATGCCGGCATCCACCGCCTGGCGCACCCGCCGCTCGATCAGCGCCTCGACGCCCATGCCATAGCCCATCTCCGCCAGGTCCTGCCCGGTCAGACTGGTCATGACGGTGACCCCGAGAATCTTCGCCGAGGTCTCACCGCCGCGACCGCGAACCGCCGCCGCCATCACCTGAGGTTCGGCATGCACGGTGAGAAGATCACAGGCGCCGCCGGCGACAATCGCCGCCGTCGCCTTCTCGACCGTCGCCCCGATGTCGTGCAGTTTCCAGTCGAGGAACACCGACCGGCCGCGCGCCTTCAGGTCGCGGGCCATGTCCATGCCGCCCGTCGCCAGCAGCTGCAGGCCGACCTTGTAGAAGGACACGCTGTCGCCCAGTGTCTCGACCAGATCCTCGGCCTCGGCGCGGGTCGGCAGGTCGAGGGCGACAATCAGGCGGGGGTCTGCAGTCATCACTAGCTCCGGGCGCGGCGAAACAGCGTTCGGCGCGCGAATCTTTGAGTTTTGGGCTAGAGAGGCTGAATGAGCGCCACAGACCTCTTCGTCAACTTCTTCGTCGCCCTGTTCGCCCTGATCGATCCGATCGGCAACGTGCCCGTCTTCGCGGCGGCGACGGCCGGCGCCCTGGCGGCCGGACGGCGGATGGTGGCGCTCTACATCTGCGTCTTCGCCTTCCTGTTCCTTTCGTTCTTCTACTTCACCGGCCTGACCCTGCTGGAGTTCTTCGGCATCAGCCTGGCCGCCTTCCGTATCGCCGGCGGGGTGATCCTCTTCCTGCTCGGCCTCGATATGGCCCGCGACGACTTCACCGCCAAGTTCGCCGACGCCGCCGAGATCGGCGAGAAGGAGGG
>JAUMCZ010000274.1:0-24669 GCA_032122215.1 Caulobacter sp. | reverse complement strand
CATGGTCGTCAGAAGCCCGACCTGGAAGTAGATGTCGTTGCTGAGGCCCCGCACCGTCGTGGCCAGCACAGCGCCGAGCACGCCCAGAGGAATGGCCAGGACGACCGCCATCGGGATGGTCCAGCTTTCATAGAGGGCGGCCAGCAGCAGGAAGACCACGAGGATGGAAAGGCCGTACAGGATCGGCGCCTGGCCACCAGACTCCTGCTCCTGCAGCGACAGGCCCGACCATTCGTAGCCGATGCCGGCCGGCATCCTGGCGAGGATGCTCTCCATGGCCTTGATGGCGTCGCCCGAGCTTTTGCCGGGGGCGGCGGAGCCCTGGATGTTCATCGAGGAGACGCCGTTGTAGCGCTCAAGCCGCGAAGGGCCGAAGGTCCAGCTGGTCTGGGCGACGGCGGTCAGGGGCACCATCTGGCCGGCGCTGTTGCGCAGCTGGATCTGGGAGAGGTCTTCGGGGCGCGAGCGGTAAGGCGCGTCCGATTGCATGTAGACGCGCTTGACCCTGCCACGATCAACGAAGTCGTTGATGTAGCTGCCCCCCAGAACGCTGGAGATGGTGGTGTTGATGTCGCTGATCGAGAGCCCCAGCGCCTGGGCCTTCGCCTGGTCGACGGTCAGTTTCAGCTGCGAGGTGTCATCCTGGCCGTTGGGCCGCACGCCCGTCAGGTTGGGGTCCTGCCCCGCCATGCCGAGCAGCTGGCCACGGGCGGCCAACAGGCCCTCGTGACCGACGCCGCCGACATCCTTCAGCTGCAGGTCGAAGCCCGAGGAATTGCCCAGCTCAGGCACCGAAGGCGGCACCAGGGCGAAGATCATGGCCTCGCGGATCTGGCCGAAGGCAGCCATGGCCCGATCGGAGATGGCCGGGGCGCGCAGGGTCGAGGCTCCGCGCTCCTCGAAGGGCCTGAGCCGGATGAAGCCGATGCCGGCATTCTGGCCCGCGCCGGAGAAGCTGAAGCCGGCGACCGTGAAGATCGACTGCACGCTGTCCTTCTCGTCGACCAGGAAGTGGTTCTCGACCTTGCGCAGGGTGGCGAGGGTCTGGTCCTGGGTCGAGCCGGCCGGCAGCTGGACCTGGACCATCATGATCCCCTGGTCCTCGGGCGGCAGGAAGCTGGAGGGCAGCCGCACGAACAGGATGCCCATCACCACCAGGATGCCGGCGAACAGGGCGATGTAGCGCACGCCCTTGCCGAACGTGGTGGCGACGAACGCCGCGTACCAGTCGCGACCCTTGTTGAAGTTGCGGTTGAACCAGCCGAAGGGCCCCTTGTCCGTGTAGGCGACATGGCCGGGCTTCACGGGCTTGAGCAGGGTGGCGCAGAGGGCCGGGGTGAGGATCACGGCGACCAGCACCGACAGGACCATGGCGGTGACCAGGGTGACCGAGAACTGGCGATAGATGACGCCTTGCGAGCCGCCGAAGAAGGCCATCGGCACGAACACGGCGCTGAGCACGGCGGCGATACCGATCAGGGCGCCGGTGATCTCGCCCATCGACTTCCTGGTCGCCTCTTTTGGGCTGAGCCCCTCCTCGCTCATCAATCGTTCGACGTTCTCGACCACGACGATGGCGTCGTCGACCAGCAGGCCGATGGCCAGCACCAGGGCGAACATCGTCAGGGTGTTGATCGAGTAGCCGAGGGTGAACAGCACGGCCATGGTGCCGAGCAGCACGATGGGCACGGCGATGGCGGGGATGAGGGTGGCGCGCCAGTTCTGCAGGAAGACGAACATGACGATGAAGACCAGGACCATGGCCTCGGCCAAGGTCTTGACCACTTCCTCGATCGACTTCTCCACGAAGGGCGAGGTGTCGTAGCCGATGGCGTAGCTGATGCCTTCCGGGAAGGACCTGGCCTGGAGTTCAAGCTCCTTGTTGACCAGCTCGGCGGTGTCAAGGGCGTTGGCGCCGGTGGCCAGGCGGATGGCGAAGCCGGCGGCCGGCTTGCCGTTGAAGCGCGAGGACGACAGGTAGCTGTCGGCGCCGAGCTCGACCCGGGCCACGTCCTGAAGCCGGACGGCGGAGCCGTCGGCCGAGGACTTGACGATGATCTGACGGAACTGTTCCGGCGTGTTGAGCCGCGACTGGGCGGTGATGGTGGCGTTCAGCGACGCCCCCTCGGCGGTCGGCGGACCGCCGATCTGGCCGGCCGAGACCTGGGCGTTCTGGGCGCGGACGGCGGCGGAGACATCGGCCGGAGTGACCCCGACGGCAGCCATTTTCACCGGGTCCAGCCAGATGCGCATGGCATATTGCGAACCGAACAGTTGCACCTCGCCGACCCCGTCGACCCGGCTGATGGCGTCCACCAGGTTGGCGGCGGCGTAGTCGCCAAGATCGGTGCTGGATTTCGAGCCGTCCGGCGAAAAGAGGCCCACCACCATCATGAAGTTGCGGGCCGACTTGGAGACGGTCAGGCCCTGCTGCTGCACCTCGGTGGGGAGGAGGGCGGTGGCGGCCGACAGCTTGTTCTGCACCTGGACCTGGGCGATGTCCGGATCGGTGCCGGCCTTGAAGGTCAGGGTGGTGCTGGCGGCGCCGGAGCCGTCGCTGGTCGAGCTCATGTAAAGCAGGCCGTCGAGGCCCTTCATGCGCTGTTCGACGATCTGGGTGACGCTGTCCTCGACCGTTTTGGCCGAGGCGCCCGGGTAGTTGGCGCTGATCGAGACCTGCGGCAGGGCGATGGAGGGGTACTGCGCGATCGGCAGGTTCATGATCGACAGGACGCCGGCCAGCATGACGATGATGGCCAACACCCAGGCAAAGATCGGGCGTTCGATGAAGAAGCGGGACAACATCGGGGTCAGGTCCTAGCGCTTGCCGGCGGCGGCGGCCGCGGGGCGGGAGCCGGCGGCGGCGACGCTGACCTCGCCGCCCGGCCTGACAGATTGCAGGCCCTCGACGATGACCTTGTCGCCTGGCTTCAGGCCGGCGGTGATCACCCAACGGTCGCCCTTGGTCTGGTCGGCGGTGACCTGGCGGGTCATCGCCTTGTTGTCGGCGCCGACGACCAGGACGCTGGCGGCGCCCTTGGCGTCGCGGGTGACGGCGGTCTGCGGCACCAGGATGGCGTCGGCGGCGACACCCGTGGTCAGGCGGGCGCGGACATACATGCCGGGCAGCAGCTGGCCGTCCGGATTGGCGAAGACGGCGCGCAGGCCGACGGAGCCGGTGCCGGCATCGACCGTGACGTCAGAGAAGGCCAGACGCCCTTCGATGGGGTACTCGCTACCGTCCTCGAGGATCAACTTCACCGCCGCGGTGCCGGCCTGGTCGAGCTGGCCGCTGGAGACGCGGGCCCGCAGTTTAAGCAGGTCGGTGGAGGACTGGTTGAGGTCGACATAGACGGCGTCCAGCTTCTGGACGGTGGCGAGGGCAGCGACCTGGCTGGCGGTGACCAGGGCGCCGGGGGTGACGCTGGACTTGCCGATGCGGCCGCTGATCGGGGCGGTCACCCGGGTGAAGTTCAGGTTGATGCGGGCCGTGTCGACGGCCGCCTTCTGGAAGGCGACGTTGGCCACCGCCTGCCGGTAGGCGGACTGGGCGTCGTCATTGTCCTGGCGGCTGACCGCGCCGGTTGCGGCCAGGGTCGCATAGCGATCGGCTTTCAACTTGGCCGAGTCGCGGGCCGCGTCGGCCTGGGCCAGACCCGCCCGGGCGCTGTCGTAGGCGGCCTGATAGGTGGCGGGGTCGATCTGGTAGAGCAGCTGGCCGGCGCGGACCATGCCGCCCTCGACGAAATGGCGGCTCTTGATGATGCCGCCGACCTGCGGGCGGACTTCCGAGACCAGCACGGCGCTGGTTCGGCCCTGCAGCTCGGTGGTCAGGGTGACCGGCTCGGCCTTCGCAACCATGACGCCGACATTGGCCGGGCCGCCGAAGCCCTGCTGGGCATTGGCGGCGCCGTCGCCGCAACCAGCGAGGGCCAGGGCGGCCAGGCCGAGCGCCACGGCGCCCGCCTGAATCGAGGAGATGCGCGGACGGGTGTCTCGCGGGGAGCGCTGACGCATGGGAGGGAGGCCTTGCTGACTACACACAAAGATGAGAATGAACGTTCATTCTCAGTTCAGGGATACCTAGATAGGGGATGACGCCAAGTCAACTGCGGAGCGGCGATTTTGTCGCGGGCCGCAAAACGGTGCATAGCGCTAAGCAAGGAAACCATGATCGACGCCCACGCCCCTTCCCGCCCCTCGACCGAGGCGCGCCGCCAGCAGATCCAGGACGCCGCGGCGGCCTGCTTCCGGCGGTCGGGATTTCATGGGGCGAGCATGCAGGAGATCGCCAGGACGGCGAACCTGAGCGTCGGCCAGATCTATCGCTACTTCGAGAACAAGGAAGCGATCATCCAGGCCATCGTCGAACAGGACCTGGCCGACAAGCGCGAGAAGTTCGCCGAGTTCTACGAAACGCCTGGCGACATGGCCAACTACATGGTCGAGAACTGCGCCGGCGCCATCGACAAGTTCTGGGACAGGGAGCGCGCCGCCCTCATGCTCGAGGTACTGGCCGAGGCGGCCCGCAACCCGAAGGTCGCCGCCATCCTGCATCGCCGCGACGAGCAGGAACGTGAGATGACCGAGCTCTTCCGTAGCAGGATCCGCCGCAAGGGCTGGAGCGAGGAAGAAACCGAACTGCGCGGCGAACTGATCAGCATGATGTTCGACGGCATGGCCACGCGCTCGATCAACAGTGACATCGATCCGGCCCGGCTTGAGCCGGTGCTGAAGAAGGTGATGGCCCAAATCCTCGGTGTCGATCAGCCGCCGCATCACCCCTGCCCTGGCGACGTGGCCTCGAAAGAAGACTGACGTCATCGGGCGATCGCATAAAAATGACCCCGGGGGCGAACCCCGGGGTCAAGGTCGTGTCATCAGGAGCCGTCATCAGGGCTGACGGCGGCCCATCTCCGGTCGGCTACCAGCGCGGGCGCGGGCCGCCGCCATAGCCGTAGTCGTCATCGCGGACTTCCTGGCGCACCCGCCAGGCCAGCCGGTCGAGGCGCTGGTCGAGGTCCGACCGTTCCCAGCGGCTCAGGTGGCGATCGTAGCGATAGCGGGCCTCGATCCGCTTGATCTCCCACAGCTGCTCACGCAGGCGGCGGGCTTCGCGGTGGTTCAGGCGGCCGTTGCGCTCGGCGCGGGCGATGCGAGTCTGGATTTCGTCCTGACGGGCGTTGATCCCGCCACCGCCACCGCCACCACCGTGACCGTAACCACCGCCATAGCCGCCGCCGTAGCCGCCGCCATAGGGTTGGGCCGCGGCCGGCATGGCCGCAGCAGCGGTTCCAAGGGTCGCAACAGCCGCGACCGCCATCAGCATCTTCTTCATGGGGTACTCTCCATCTGCTTGGTCGCGCTGCCGGGGTGACAACGCTGAGATGGAACTGAACATTTCGCTCCTGAAACGAACCTGAGACGTTTGTTGTCTGGCGTTCAGGCAGATGAACGGGGTCGGTGCGTGCTGAGCAGCCTGCGCAGCGGGCGTGTCGAAGGACGCACTGAGCTCAGGTCGGCAACAAACAGATTGTGTGGGGGAGGGTGTCGGCTGACCTGGCTTCCGATGCGGGGGGCTGGGGGGGCTGTTCAGGATCCGGACCGGGGCCGATCAGCCGACATGGGCACTGTGATCGGGCGGTGTGGCGCTGGATTGCCCGGATTGGGGCGGCAATGGGGCTTTTTGCTTAACCGCCGCTCGTGTCCCGCCTCGTTGTGAGGATACCACACAGACGCCCAAATCGGCCGGCCAGACCCTCCCCGCAATTGTGTCGGCCGATACAAAGCCCGATAGTGCATGTGAACGGCGGCCAGACCCTGGTCGCCGGGGCGTGGGGCCCTCCGCGGCGCCTCCGGGACATTGCGTCCCGCGCGGATCATCAGAGGCGGCGAAGGCGGTCCCAAGGGGCCGCCTTTTCTGCATTAAACTTCTGTCATCCTCGCTCGAGGCGAGGACAGCCGGTCCCCTCCCCCCTATGAACCGCCAAGGCTAGTCTGTTCAGGGATCATTCCATTGCGTCTGTTCGTGCTTGTTCTCGGCCTGCTGGCGTTCGCCGGCGCGGCCCATGCCGACCCTCTGCGCCAGACCAAGGCGCCCTTCGAGGACAAGTTCCGCCAGCTGGAAGGCGAGGACTGGCCGACCCCCACTGACTATCGCAACGCGGCCGGCGCGCCGGGTCATCGCTACTGGCAGCAGAAGGTTGACTACAGGATCGCCGCCACGCTCGACGAGAAGGCCCGTTCGATCCGGGGTTCGGGCTCGGTGACCTATGCCAACAACTCGCCGGACGAGATGCGCTATCTTTGGCTGCTGCTCGACCAGAACAACTACAAGCGCGACAGCCTGTCCGAACTGTCCTCGACCGTGTCAGGGTCGGGGAGCATCTCCTACAACGCCGTGCGCCGCGCCAAGCGCTATCAGACCTGGGAGGGCGGGTTTTCCGGCCTGAAGGTCACCGGCGCCGACGGCCGCCCGCTGAAATTCACCGTCGTCGACAGCCTGATGCGTATCGACCTGCCGACCCCGCTGAAGAGCGGCCAGTCGTTCAGCTTCTCGATGGACTGGACCTTCCCGATGGTCGAGACGCGGGTTATCGGCGGGCGCGGCGGCTACGAGTGCTTCACCAAGCCGGACGAGGACGGCAACTGCCTGTTCCTGGGCTCGCAGTGGTTTCCGCGCCTGGCGGTCTATTCGGACTATGAGGGCTGGCACAACAAGGCCTTCCTCGGCGGCGGCGAGTTCACGCTCGAATTCGGCGACTACGATGTCTCTCTGACCGTGCCGGCCGACCATGTGATCAGCTCCACCGGCGTCCTGCAGAACCCGGGCGAGGTGCTGACCGCCGCCCAGCGCGAGCGCCTTGAGCGATCGAAGACTGCGCCGGAGCCCATCTACATCGTCACCCCGGCCGAGGCGGCGGCGGCCGAAAAGGGCAAGGCGACCGCGACCAGGACCTGGCGGTTCACGGCCGACAACGTCCGCGACTTCGCCTTCGCCTCCAGCCGCAAGTTCATCTGGGACGCGCAGGGCGTGAAGCAGAACGACGCCGACCAGCCGCTGGTCATGGCGATGAGCTTCTATCCCAAGGAGGCGCGCCCCCTCTGGGACGCCTACTCGACCAAGGCCATCGCCCATACCATCAAGGTCTACGGCGACTTCGCCTTCCCCTACCCCTACCCGGTCGCCCAGTCGGTGAACGGGCCGGTCGGGGGAATGGAATACCCGATGATCACCTTCAACGGCCCGCGCCCGATCAAGGACAAGAAGACCGGCGCCCTGACCTACACCGACCGCGCCAAGTACGGGCTGATCGGGGTGATCATCCACGAGGTCGGCCACATCTGGTTCCCGATGACGGTGAACAGCGACGAGCGCCAGTGGACCTGGATGGACGAGGGGCTGAACACCTTCCTGCAGTTCCAGGCCCAGCAGCGCTGGGACGAGAAGTTCCCTGCCCGGCGGGGTGAGCCGCGCAGCATCGTCGAATACATGGTCAGCAAGGACCAGGTGCCGATCATGGTGCAGTCCGACAGCCTGCTGCAGTTCGGCTCCAACAGCTATGCCAAGCCGGCCGCCGCCCTGGTCATCCTGCGCGAGACCGTGCTGGGCCGTGAGCTGTTCGACTACAGCTTCAAGGAATACGCCCGCCGGTGGCGCTTCAAGCGCCCGACGCCTTACGACTTCTTCCGCACCATGGAGGAGGCGTCAGGGGTCGATCTGGACTGGTTCTGGCGCGGCTGGTTCTACAGCACCGATCACGTCGACATCTCGCTCGACAAGATCGTCCAGGCGCGGCTCGACACGCTGGATCCGGTCCGTGAGAAGGGGCTGAAGGAGGAGCGGGCCAAGCAGGACCCGGTCAGCCTGACCAACCTGCGCAACACCGAGCCGACGGTGGTCGAGCTCGATCCCAATGTCCGCGACTTCTACGACACCACCACCGAGTTCACCGTCACCGAGGCCGATCGCAAGAAGGCCCGTGACGCCCTCGCCCGGCTGGAGCCGGAGGAGCGCGAGGCGCTGAAGGTCACCGACAACTTCTATCACTTCACCTTCAGCAATCTCGGCGGGCTGGTGATGCCGGTGATCCTGAAGCTGGACTTCACGGACGGGACCTCCGAGACGATCCGCATCCCGGCCGAGGTCTGGCGCAAGAACAGCCGCCAGGTCACCTGGCAGTATGTGACGCCCAGGACGTTGAAGAGCGCCATGGTCGATCCGAGCTGGGAAACCGCCGACGCCGATATCGCCAACAACGCCTTCCCGCGCGCCATCACGCCGCTGACCTTCAAGCCGGCGGCCGACGATCCGGAGAACAACCGGATGAAAGACATGGGCCTGCAGGTCTCGCCCGACGGCCTGGCGACCAAGCCGTCTTCAAAGAAGGACTAGGCGGTGCGCCGTCTTTGCATCGCGCTGTCGGTGGTGTTGCTGGCGCTGGCGGGTGGCGGCGCGGCGCTGGCCCATCGCGGCCACGCCACCCTGTCGGTGGTGGTCGTTGACCCGGTGAGTGGCGAGGTCACCGTCACCCACCGGATGGCCGCCCATGACGCCGAGCCGGCCATGGCCGTCATCGCGCCGGACGAACAGCCCAGCCTCGACAACGAGGCCGCCATGCAGGCCTTCGTCGCCCATATCGAAAGCCATTTCACGGTAAACGGCGAAACGCTGCGCTTCGAGGCGCGGGAGGCTGAGGGCGACGAGCTGACCCTGGTGTTCAAGGGGCGGGTGAAGACCCCGGTGAGAGTGGTGGTCATCCAGGCCGACCTGCTGCCGGAGGTGACCGCCAGCCCGCCGGAATTCCAGGTGAACGTCCGGATGGGCAAGGTGACCCGCACCTTGCTGTTCCGCCCCGGTGATCAGGCGCAGACGGTCGCCTTCGACTAAGGCGAGCGGCCGATCGCGTCCGGGCTAACCGGTCTTTCGTCCGTTGAACCACTTCATGGCCATCGCACCGGCGAAGCCGATGAGGCAGATGAAGAAGGCGATCTTGGCCAGGGCCCCGGCGACGTCGACGACGAAACCGAGGATGCCCGCGATGATCATGACGACGAAAAAGACACCGGCGAGTTTAAGCATTCCCGCCTAACGGCGGCCGGAGCCATCGGTTCCGACCGCCGCCAGACGGTCAGGCCAGTGTGCGCACGCCGGGCTCGCGATCCCAGAAGCGTTTGCCGCCCGCGGCGATGAAGTCGGCGCCCAGATCGGTGACGCCGTCGTCCGGCTCGACCCCGGCCTTGTCCAGCAGGGGCTTGGCCGCCCCGGAGTGACCGATGGCCTTCAGGTGGCCGAAGGCGTCCATGACGAACTGCACAGCCGCCGCCTCCTTCAGCATCGCCGCGCAGCCCGCTGCGGAGAGGACCACGGCAATGGCGTCGACCATGACCGAGGGCGTCCCAGCCAGTTGGCCGTCCGCCGGCAGAAGCGAGCCGTCGGACAGTTTGGCGCCGCCGATCTTCGGCGCGATGATCATCGGCTTGCCGCCGGCCTTGGCCACGGCCTTGACGACGCCGTTGACCTCGTCGGCGTCAGAGCCGTCCGCCACGAGGACACCGACCTTGCGCCCTTCGAGGGTGTGGAACTCCCGCGGCCCGCTGATGATCCGAAGGGCCGGCGAGGGCTCCATGTCCAGCACCGGTGCAGCCGTCGCGCTGGCCTTGGGAAGCGCCATGTTCAGGCCGTCCGCCACCCGTTTGGCGAGGTCCGGATCGACGTTGACCAGATTGCTGAGCATGCGTGTGCGGATGGCGGCGATCTCGACCTTGGACAGCTCGAACACCAGGGCCGAGGCGAGGTGGGCCTGCTCCGGGACGTCGAGCGAGCGGAAGAACAGGCGCGCCTGGCTGTAGTGGTCTGCGAAGCTTTCCGGGCGGATGCGCAGCTTTTCGCCCTGCTCGCTGGCCTCCGCGTCCGGCGTGGTGACAAAACCGGTGACCGGGCATTCCCGCGGCCCGCCGATCTCACCGAATTCGGCGAGGCTGTTGGGCTCGTAGTTGGCGCGGCCCTTGGGCTGGGCCATCTGCATGTGGCCGTCGCGCTGGAAGTTCATCACCGGACATTTGGGCGCGTTGATGGGGATCTGGTGGAAGTTGGACGTGCCGAGCCGGCTGTGCTGGGTGTCGAGGTAGCTGAACAGACGACCCTGCAGCAGCGGGTCGTTGGTGAAGTCGACGCCGGGCACGATGTTGCCGGGGCAGTAGGCGACCTGCTCGGTCTCGGCGAAGAAGTTGTCCGGCCAGCGGTCCAGCACCATCCGGCCGATCGGGCGGACCGGCAGCAGTTCTTCGGGGATCAGCTTGGTGGGATCGAGGACGTCGAAGGGCAGGCTGTCGGCGAACGCCTGGTCGAAGGCCTGGATGCCGAGTTCCCATTCGGGGAAATCGCCGGCCTGAATGGCCTCGAAGAGGTCCCGGCGGTGGAAGTCCGGGTCGGCGCCAGCGATCTTCACCGCCTCGTCCCAGATGGTCGACTGCAGCCCCTGCTTGGGCTTCCAGTGGAATTTGACGAAGGTCGAGACGCCTTTGGCGTTGACCAGCCGGAAGGTGTGGACGCCAAAGCCCTCGATGGTGCGCAAGGAGCGCGGAATGGTGCGGTCCGACATCGCCCACATGATCATGTGGGTCGATTCCGGCATCAGGCTGATGAAGTCCCAGAAGGTGTCATGGGCGCTGGCCGCCTGGGGGAAGCCGCGGTCGGCCTCCATCTTCACCGAGTGGACGAGGTCCGGGAACTTCATGGCGTCCTGGATGAAGAAGACCGGGATGTTGTTGCCGACCAGGTCCCAGTTGCCTTCCTGGGTGTAGAACTTGACCGCGAAGCCGCGCACGTCGCGCGGGGTGTCGACCGAGCCGGCCCCGCCGGCCACGGTCGAGAAACGGGTGAACACCGGGGTCTTCTCGCCGGCCCGCTGGAAGAGGTCGGCCTTGGTGATGTCGCTGAGGGACTCGTAGAGTTCGAAGAAGCCGTGCGCCGCCGAGCCGCGGGCGTGGACGATGCGCTCCGGGATGCGCTCATGGTCGAAGTGGAAGATCTTTTCGCGCAGGACGAAGTCTTCCAGCAGCACGGGGCCGCGCGGGCCGCTCTTGAGCTGGTTCTGGTTGTCGGAGACGCGGATGCCCTGGTTGGTGGTCAGGTGATCGACGGCGCCGTGGTCGGCGGTCTTGGGCACATGCTGGTGGGTTTCCCCGCCCGTGCCGCGGTCGGTCTTGAAGCTGTTGTTGTCGGCCATGGGGTCGCTCCGCCCGGGGGTTGCTGCTGGCAACCCCAACGGCGGACAGGCGAGGACGTTCCTAGCCGTTGCGCAGATGGTGCAGGGCGATGCCGACGCTGGTCGCGACGTTCAGGGAATCGAACCCGGCGGCCATCGGGATGCTGACGGTCGTGCAGCGGGCGAGGACGGCGTCGGGCAATCCCGGACCCTCGGCCCCGGCCAGCAGGGCGGCGCGGGGCGGGACCGGCAGACGGGCGAGGACCGTCTGGCCGGCCGGGCTGAGGGCGACCGGTTGCAGTCTGGCGGCCTCGAGCAGGCCGATCAGGTCCTCGCCCTCGGCCAGCCAGGCGAAGGGCGTGGTCAGCACGCCGCCGACCGAGACGCGGATGGCCTTGCGATACAGCGGATCGCAGCAGTCGGTATCGAGCAGTACTGCATCGACCCCGAAGGCGGCGGCATTGCGGAACAGGCCGCCCATGTTGTCGTGATTGGCGATACCGACCAGGGCGAGGACCAGCGCCCTGTCCGGCAGGCCGGCAAGAAGGGTCTGTGCTGAAGGCGGATCACGCCGCCGCCCGATGGCCAGGATGCCCCGGTGCAGATGGAAGCCGGCGATGGCGTCGAGCACGGCCTGGTCAGCGAGATAGACCCGCGTGGTGTCAGGCAGTTGCGCCAGGGTCTCAGCCAGCTTGTCCTGCCGCCGGGGGTCGATGAGAACCGAGACCGCCTCGAACCGGCTGGATCGCGCCAGCAGGTTCAGCACCACCTCCCCTTCGGCCACGAACAGGCCCTGGCGACCGACCAGGTCACGCTCGCGGATGTCGCGGTAGGGCTCGACGCGGGGGTCGGCGGGATCGGTGATTGAGATCAACATGGCGCCGCAATCAGTCCCTTCTCCCAGAGGGAGAAGGAGGGGCCCGCGCCGAAGGCGTGGGAGGATGAGGGGTCAGGAACGGTGGGGTTTACGCGCAAACTCGGGGACAGCGTAACCCCTCACCCTCCCATCGCTGCGCGACGGGCCCCTCCCTCTCCCTTTGGGAGAGGGGTCTAGACTCCGTACCGCCTGCCCAGATCGGCGATGACCTCTTCGAACTCGCGCACCGTGTCGGCAATGATGTCGGCCACCGGCCGGACGCTGTCGATACGACCCGCCACCTGACCGGACAGGGCGATCGAGGCCTCCATGTCGCCGCCGAAGTAGAGCTTCAGGGCGTTGCCGAACTCGGCCATGATACCGGCTTCCGGCGAGGCCTTTTCATAGTCGCTGGTCTTGTTGGTGCGCAGGGCGCGCAGGGCCGGGCCCGGGCCGAAGCGGTTGAGGAAGACCGTGTCGGTTTCCTTGGCGTCGACAATGGCTGTCTTCCAGTTCTCGTGGACAGGCGACTCGGCGGCCGAGACCATGCGGGTGCCCATCTGTACGCCCTCGGCGCCCAGGGCGAAGGCGGCCGCCATGGTTCGGCCGTCGGTGATGCCGCCGGCGGCGATGATCGGCACATCGACCTTCGAACAGACCAGAGGCAACAGGACCATGGTGGCCACATCCCGCGGGTTCTTGAAGCCGCCCCCCTCACTGCCCTCGACGATCAGCCCGTCGACGCCGGCCTCGATCGCCTTCAGCGCGGCGCCCAGCGACGGCACCACATGGAACACGGTCAGGCCCGCCTCCTTGAGCTGGCCACAGTATTTGGCGGGGTCGCCGGCCGAGGTGGAGACGAACTTCACCCCCTGGTCGATGACGAACTGGACGATATCGGGGTCGCGCACAAAGGCCTGGGCGACGTTCACGCCGAACGGCTTGTCGGTCAGCTGGCGCATCTTGCCGATCTCGGCGCGAACCTCGTCGAGCTGGCCGGACGAGGTCTCGATGATGCCCATGGCGCCGGCGTTCGACACGGCGGAAGCCAGCTGGGCGCGGGCGATCCAGCCCATCGGGGCCTGGACGATGGGGTACTGGACCCCGAGCATTTCGGTGATGCGGTTCTTGATCATGGGGTTTCCTCTTGAGCCCTTGTCCCGCGTTTGACCGTGCGGAAGCCAAGATGGCTCTGGCCGGTGTCGGGCGGTCCCGGCTGGCGGGCGGCCGGGCGATAGCGGAGGCAGAAGTTGTCGGCGCAAAGGAAGGACCCGCCCTTGATCAGCCGCGAGCCGTCCCGATAGCGATCCGAGGTCCATTCCCAGACGTTGCCCGACATGTCGAAGAGGCCGTAGGCGCTGGGCGGGAAGCAGCCGACAGGCGCGGCGCGGGCCTTGTAGCCGTCCTCGGCCGTATCGATGACCGGGAACACCCCCTGCCAGGTATTGGCCTGGGGCTTCTGACCGTCGATCGCCCCGTCGCCCCATTCGTATCTGGAACCCTCACGGCCGGCGCGGGCGGCGAACTCCCATTCGGCCTCGGTCGGCAGATCGCGTCCCTTCCAACGGGCATAGGCCAGGGCGTCGTCGTAAGCGATGTGAATGACGGGATAGCGCTCCCTGCCCTTCAGGTCGCTGCCCGGTCCCTTGGGATGCTTCCAGCTGGCGCCGTCGATCACCCGCCACCAGCGGGCCGGATTGCCGTCGCCCAGACCCTCGTCATTGCCGACGAAAACCAGGGACGAAGGCTTGAGCTGGTCCGCGGGCACGCCCGGATAGAGGGCCGGATCGGGGTTGCGTTCCGAGAGGGTGACGTAGCCGGTTGCGGCTACGAACTCGGCGAACTGGGCGTTGGTGACCTCGGTGCGGTCGATGGAGAAGGGGCCGACGGTGACGGTGCGCTGCGGTCCTTCGTCGTCGTGCATGGCGCCGGCGCCGAGCGTGAAGGTCCCGCCCTTCAAGACAACTTCGCCGGTCGGCTGGGCTGCGCAGACCGGGTCGACGGCGGCGACGGTCTTGGCCCTGGGGGCGCAGGCGGTCAGGGCCAGGGACACCAGCAGGCCGGCTCCGCAGGCGATACGAGCGCGGCTCATGCGCGCCGCCATTGACGGTCGCGGGGCCGCGACGGATGTTCGCCCGCGACGATCGGCAAGGACAGGGGCTCCGGCGGCGGCGGTCCGGCCGGCGCCTGGTCAAGCAGCGCCGTCGCCGACGGATCGTTGAGCCAGCCGATCACCTGGGCCCGGGCGGTCGCGTCGAGGGCTTTGAATCGCAGGCGCAAGCGCGCCAGACGCCAGACCCGGTAGGGGCTGACGGGCGTCTCGAAGGCCGCGCCGAAGTGGCTGAAGCGGGCGCGGCGCTCGCCCCGGCTCCAGGCCGCCTCATGGGCCGCCATCATCGGCAGGAAGCGCGTCGTCACGGCGAGAGCCAGGCGCTCCAGTCCCTGCGGCGGACCGGACGGCTGAACCGCCGCGGAGACGTCCTCAGGCTTCAGGGTCCAGAGCCTTGTCGTCCAGGCCAGGACCGACGGGGCCCGCTCCGCCATGATGGCGCCCGGCGTCGGATCCTGAGCGAAATGCCGGAACAGTCCGCCGAACAGGCCGAAATCGGCCTCCGTGGGCCGCTGCCCCATGACGAAGGGCCGGCTGGCCAGCACCGGCTCGAGGGCGTCCAGAATATCCAGGTACTCCTGGCGAACGGCGCCGGCGTTGGCGGCATTGACGCCGTCGCCGGTCATGTAGGTCCGCCGCTGGCGGGCGATGATCAGGGCGCGCTTGAACAGGCGGGGCAGAGGCAAGGCGCCGAGCATCGTCGCGGCGATCTGCTCGCCCCGCAGCCGGGCGTCCCTGGCGTAGGCCCAGCGATAGTAGAGGGCCGGCCGCCAGAGCTGCTCGTCGCCGAAGTCCTCGATCAGGCCTGCGATGAAGGCGCTCGCCGCATCCTTCGGGGTTACGGCCGGGTGCGGGCGTTGCCGCTCCACATACTCGATGATCCGTGGACTGTCGGTCAGCCAGCCGTCCGGCGTCTCGATCTGCGGCATCCAGGCCACGCCGGTGGCCGCCGCGCAGGCGCGCAGATCAGCGGCGCTCATCTCGATCAGCGTGTAGGGCTGGCCCTTGGCGCGAAGGTAGGCTTCGATCTTGCCTGTGAAGTAGGACAGCGAGAGACCATGCACTCGCCAGACGCCGCCCGCCGGCACTGAAACCGCGGCGGCCTTCGTCATGGGCCGAGCACCCGGTCAACGAGGGCGGCGATGATCTGCTCGGCCTCGTCCAGCGACAGCTTCTGATCCAGGCGCAATCGCCGCCAGGCATCGAAGCTCATCAGCAGGTCCATCATCTCGACCAGCACCTGATCGGCCTTCATCTCGTCGGGCAGCAGGGCGGTGGCCATGCTGCGCTGCAGCCGGAGCAGGCTTTCGTGGCCCTTCTGCAGGAAGGGCGATCGCGCCCGGTGGGCGTCGGCGGCGACCTGGAAGGGCATCATCTCTTCGAACAGGCGCACGCGGCGATGGATCAGGTTACGCAGCCGGATCCGCCAGGTCTCGCCGACCACCGGCTCGGCGGCGATCGGCGCCAGCCGGGCCAGCATCATGGCGTGCATCTCGCGGTAGAGGCTGTCCATGTCGTTGAACAGGCGAAACACCGTGCGCAGGCCGACCCCGGCCTGTTCCGCGACCGCTTCGGCCGATGGCGCAGGGTTACCTTGCCGGATCAACTCCAGCATGGCTTCTACGATCCGCGCCCGACTGGCTTCGGCCCGCAGGCGGCGACCGTCTGTCGCGATGGGAGGATTGGCGGCCATAGCCTTCGCAATTGCCGCCGCCGGCGCGTGAAGTCCAGCCTCTGCGGTCATGCCGGCCCGCGACGCATCCGCCGGCCGAATTCCCAGGCCAGGGCCAGGAGCAGCAGGGAGACGGTGACGATCATCCCGGTGCGACCGGGAATATCATGCGGCGGCGGCTTGCTGACGAAGGCGATGACCGTGGACAGCGCCGCCTTGCCTGCCTCGATGAACAGCAGCGGCACGGCGAAGGCCCGATAGCGGGCGGCCACGGCCAGGTCGATCAACCCGGCCCCCATCTGCCCGGCCCCGGTCGCGGCCAGCAGGAAGACAATGGTCTGTCCGCCCTGGCTGAGATCGAAGTGGGCGATGGCCCCTGCCCCGCTATCGGGCAGGAAGGCATGCAGCGCCCCACGGCCGAGATTGAACAGGCCGAGGATCGCCAGCACCGCCAGGCTGACCCGCGACGGGGTCATCCCGCCGGGCTGCATTGGATCAACAGCTGCCCCTTGAGGCCGGCCTTTCGGTGAACACCCATGGCGGCGACTTCCGGCGAGGTGGCGATCTCCACGAAGGCGGCGCGGCTGGGGTATTCCATGATGGCGGCGACATCCCACAGCTCGCCGACCTCGCCGATCACCAGATGGTCGATCTTGCTGGAGAAGATGATCCGCCCGCCCTTGGAGGCGACCAGGGCGCTCATCGGCGCTCCGTAGCGCATGTAGGCCTCACGGCCGCTGATCTTGGGCTCGGCCGGGTCGTCATACTGGGCGACGTCGTGGAATTTCAACAGGTTGAGCATCTGGATCGGCTGGTCGCCGCCCAGTTCCAGCAGGCCCGTCAGCTGGTCCTGCCGGGGCATCACATGGTTTTCGACGTTCATGTTGCTTCCTCACTCTTTGGTGCCGCCCCCGGCTTTCGCCGGGGCGGATTGCCGGGTCAGCCGGCGATGAATCTGTCGATCAGGTCTGCGAGTTCGGCAGGCTTGTCTTCCTGCAGGAAGTGACCGCCGCCCTCGATGATGACATGCGGCTGCCCCTTGGCGCCCGCGACCCGCTCCTGGAAGGCGCGCTCGCCGCCGCGGGTGACGGGATCGCCGTCGCTGAAGGCGGTCAGGAAGGGCTTGTCGAAGGCTTCCAGCACCTTCCAGGCGGCTATGTTCTCCGCCACGGACGCATGCTCGGGCGTGATCGGCACGAAGGTCGGGAAGATGCGGGCCATGACCTTGTAGGACTCGTCCGGATAGGGGGCGTCGTAGGCGGCGATTTCCTCGTCCGACAGGGTCCGCCCCGACCCCATATTGACGAAGGCGCCGGCCGGGAACTGCGGCATCGCCTGGCTGATTTCCAGCCAACGGCCGAAGCCGTCGCTCATGCCAGAGCCGGTCGGCAGTCCGGTGTTGGCGACGATCACCCGGGCGAATCGCTCCGGGAAGGCGGCGACCAGACGCAGGCCGATCAGTCCGCCCCAGTCCTGACAGAACAGGGTGATGTCCTTGAGATCCAGGGCCGTCAGCCAGTCGCTCATCCAGGCGACATGCTTTTCGTAGGAGTAGTCGGCCTTGTCGGCCAGCTTGTCCGAGCGGCCAAAGCCGATCAGGTCCGGCGCCAGCACCCGGTGCTTTCCCGAGAGACGCGGGATCATGTGGCGGTAGAGGTAGGACCAGCTGGGCTCGCCATGCATGAGCAGCACCGGCGCGGCGTCGCGCGGCCCCTCATCGACATAGGCCAGCCGCAGACCGTCTCCGACCGTCTGATAGTGGGGGGCGAAGGCGTAGTCCTTGAGCCCCTCGAACCGTTCGTCCGGCGTGCGCAGCACTTTCATGTCGTTGTCATTCCTCTGTCCGCCTTGACGGCGTCTATTAATTTGGCATTATTAGTGCCAATTGTTTCGGGGGCGTCAAGCCACCTGATTGAAAGTCGGGAGAGACGCGGTGTCAGAAGGCGAGCCGGCCGGCGGCGTGATCCGCTATTTCCATCAGGCGGACGATCCCTACAGCCATCTGGCGGTGCAGCTGCTGCCCCGGCTGGCCTCGAGCTACGACGTCGCGGTCGAGGTCTTTCTGGTCCCGCCGCCCATCGAGAGCGCGGCGCCGGATCGCGAGCGCCTGGCGAGCTGGAGCCTGCACGACGCTGCAAGGCTGGCGCAGGCGCATGGCCTGTCCCTGCCCGAGGACGCCCGCCAGCCGAGCGCGGATCAGACCGAGGTCGCCCAGCAGGCGCTGGCCGCGGCGCTGGGCCAATCCGATTTCGCCGCTCGCGCCCTGGCCATCGGCGAGGCCCTGTGGCGCGGCGACGACCGCGCCCTCGAACGCTTCCCCCTGGCCCCGGCCGCAGAGGCGCTGGCCGAGGGCGAAGCAAAGCGACTGGCACTCGGCCACTACCTCGGCGCCACCTTCCACTACGACGAGGTGTGGTTCTGGGGGCCTGACCGCCTGCACTATCTGGAAGGCCAGCTGGCCGCCCACCGCCGCGCCGACGCGCAGCCCGTCGCCCGGCTGATGCAGGAGGGCGCCGCAGCCGAACTGCACAGCCCGGTCACACTCGATTTCTTCGCCTCCTTCCGTAGCCCCTACACCTGGCTGGCCGCCCGGCGCGTGCGCGAACTGGCCGAGCGGCATGGCGCGACCCTGCGGTTGCGGCCCGTGCTTCCGATGGTGATGCGCGGCCTCCCCGTTCCGCGCGAGAAGCAGATCTACATTGTGCGCGACTGCTGGCGCGAAGCCATGCGGATGAGCATCCCCTTCGGCCGTTCGGTCGATCCGGTCGGCCTCGGCGTCGAGCGCGGCATGGGCGTGCTGGGCCGGGCGATGGCGCAGGGCAAGGGCATGGCCTTCACCGAATCCTTCCTCGGCGGCGCCTTCTCCGAAGCCATCGACGCGACCACCGACGAGGGCCTCTGGACCATGGCTGAGCGGGCCGGCCTCACCCGTGACGATGTCGCTGCCGGCCTGGCGGACGAAAGCTGGCGAGACATGGCCGAGGCCAACCGCCAGGAAATGCTCGGGCTCGGCCTCTGGGGCGTGCCGTCGTTCCGGGTCGGCAATCTGCCCGGCCACTGGGGCCAGGACCGCCTGTGGGCGGTCGAAGAGGATCTCATCAGCCTCGCAAAGGAAGCCACATGAAGCGGATTGTCGCCCTCGTCGTCCTCATTGGTCTGGTTGCCGGGGCCTGGATGTTCCGGGGCCCCATCGCGCTGAAGCTCAGCGACCGGGCCGTAGCGACCAACATGAAGGCGGACGCCGTCGCCGGACTGCCCGACGGGCTGCACGCCTTTGTCTGTGGCTCCGGCTCTCCCCTGCCCGACCGGACGCGGGCGGGCCCCTGCCTGACGGTGATCGCCGGTCAGCGGGTGTTCCTGGTCGACGCCGGCGAGGGCGCCGCCGAGACCCTGAGCGGCGGCGGCATTCCCGCCGGGCGGATCGACCGGTTGTTCCTGACCCACTTCCATTCCGACCACATCGACGGTCTCAGCGCGGTCGCCCTGCAGCGCTGGATCGGCAGCGCGGCCACCACGCCCTTGCTGCTGGTCGGCCCGACGGGCGTGGAGCGCCTCGCCACAGGCTTCAGCGAGGCCTACGCCATCGACAATACCTACCGCACCGGCCACCACGGCGCCGTCGCGCCGCCGGCGGGCGGCGGCTTCGCGGCCCAGGCCTTCGTCATGCCGGAAGGCCAGAACAGCGTCGTGGTGCTGGAGGACGGCGGCCTGAAGGTCACCGCCTTCCGCGTCGATCACGGCCCGGTCGATCCGGCCGTCGGCTACCGCTTCGAGTACAAGGGCCGCGTCCTTGTGGTGAGCGGCGATACCTCGGCCGACGCCGGCCTGACAGCCAATGCGAAGGGCGCCGATCTGCTGGTCCACGACGCCCTGTCGCCGGTGCTGGTCCGCCGGCTCAAGGCGGCCGCCCTGAAGGCGGGACAGACCAACCGGGCCAAGATCCTGGAAGACATCATCAACTATCACGCCAGTCCGGAGGATGTGGCCCGCGAGGCCAAGACCGCCGGCGTGAAAGCCGTGCTGTTGACCCATCTCGTGCCGCCGCTTCCGCTGCCCGGGCTGGACGTGCCGTTCGTCGGCGAGGCCCGGAAGCTGTATGACGGGCCGTTGTGGCTGGCCCGGGACCGTGACCTGATCAGCCTGCCGGCAGGGTCGACGAAGATCGAACGCAAGCGGCTCGGCCGCTAAGGAAAGATGTTGGGGAGGAACGATATGAAAAAGCGCACCCTGTTCAGCCTGGCCGCCCTGGTGGTCGTCCTGGCCGGCGGCTACTTCGGCTTCCAGCACTTCAAGATCTACCTGCCGGGCATCATCGGCCGGCTGAAACAGCCGATCGGCCCCAACCAGGAAGTGACCTGGGCCCGCGGTCCCGCCCCGGCTCCGGCGACTGGCCCGGCCGGTCAACGGCCGCCGAACATCATCCTGATCGTCGCCGACGACCTTGGCATCAACGACACCACGGCCACGGGCACAGGCGTCGAGGGCAAGGTTCCGACGCCCCATATCGACAGCATCGCCAAGACCGGCGTGCGCTTCGCCAACGGCTATGCGGCCAACGCCACCTGCTCGCCCTCACGGGCGGCGATGATGACCGGTCGCTACCCCAACCGCTTCGGCTTTGAATTCACCGCCGTGCCCAAGAGCTTCGCCCGCGAGGTGACCCATATGGGCGACGGGCCGATCAAGCCCGTCTTCTACGCCGACCGCGCCAAGGAGATGCCGCCGGTCGAGAAGATGGGTGTGCCGACCGGTGAGACGACCATCGCCGAGGCCCTCAAGGCGCAGGGCTATCGCACCCTGCACATCGGCAAATGGCATCTCGGCGAGTCGCCGGCCATGCAGCCCAATGGCCAGGGCTTCGACGACAGCCTGGCCATTCTGGCCGGCGCCGGCATGTTCCTGAAGCCCAATGACCCGAACGTCGTCAACTCCAAGCAGGAGTTTGATCCGATCGACAAATACCTGTGGCCGAACCTGCCCTATTCGGTGCGCTGGAATGGCGGCAAGCCGTTCGAGCCCAAAGGCTATGTCACCGACTACTTCGGCGACGAAGCGGTGAAGGCCATCGACGCCAACGCAGGCCGGCCCTTCTTCATGTACCTGGCCTTCAACGCCCCGCACACGCCGCTGCAGGCGACCAAGGAAGACTATGAGGCGCTGAAGGACATCCCCGATCATACCACGCGGGTGTACGGGGCGATGATCCGGGCCCTGGACCGCAACGTCGGAAAAGTGTTGGCCGAGCTCGACAAGCAGGGCCTGGCGGACAACACCATCGTGATCTTCACCAGCGACAACGGCGGGGCCAACTACATCGGCTTGCGCGACATCAACAAACCCTTCCGGGGCTGGAAGGCGACCTTCTTCGAGGGCGGCGTCAACGTGCCCTTCCTGATGAAATGGCCCGGCCGCGTGGAGCCTGGCAGCGTCTCTCCCAACCGCGCCATGCACATCGATATCTTCGCCACCGCCGCCCAGGCGGCCGGCATCCCGGTGGGCCCGAAGGTCGACGGCGTCGACCTGATGACCCTGGTGTCCGGAAAGGCCGCGCCCCGGCCCCTCTTCTTCCGCTCGGGCCACTATCGCGCGGTGATCGACGGCGACTGGAAGCTGCAGCTGTCCGAACGGCCGAAGACGGCCTGGCTGTTCAACCTGGGTGTCGACCCGACCGAGCAGAAGAACCTGGCGACCTCGGACCCGGCCCAGCTGGCGCGGCTGACCGCCCTGCTCGACGAACAGGACCGCAAGGCCGGCAAGCCCCTGTGGCCTGCCCTGGTCGAGGCGCCATTCTTCATCGATCAGCCGCTCAACAAGGAGCGGAACCTGAAGGGCGAATACGTCATGTGGGCGAACTAGACGGGAGCCCCGGGGCCGCTTGCCCCGGAAAAGACAACTGCTATCAGATCGGCAGCATCGTTTTCTCCGGGGGGAGCCCAAAATGACCCGTTCCAGCCGCGTCGGCATCGCCGCGCTGACCGCCGCCGCCGTCGCCCTGCAGGCCATCGCCCTGCCCGCCGCGGCCGCTGCGCCTGCCGCCGAAAAGCCGGACGGCTCGGCCTTCGTGCGCTGCGACGGCAAGGGCCGCCACATCTCGGCGGCTGAAGCGACCGCCATGATCTTCGCCATCACGGCCACCGCCGGCATCGTCGGGGGCCTGGTCGGGGGGCCGGAGACGCCGGATGACAACAAGCGGCTCAAGGGCGCCGAAGGCGTCGCCGCCTGCGACCAGGCCATCGCCGGCGAGGCGGACCCCATCCGGCTGGTGCAGCTGACCCTCGCCAAGGCCGTGCACCAGATGGAAGCCGGTGATCACGCCGGCGCCCTGGCCACAGCCGGCAAGGTCGAGACCCTGGCCGGCAAGAAGGCCACGGATCTCGGCTACCGCCGGTCTCTGGGCCTGTCCCGCCTGGAGATCGAGGCCGCCGCCCTGCTGCGTCTCGGCCGTCCCGCCGAGGCCGAGGCCAAGGCGCTGGAGATGGCGCAGGCCTCGCGCTGGGACATCATCAACCTGCAGCGCGCCGCGCCCTATGTCGGGCTGACCGCCGACATGACCACGGCCAAGGCCTCGTTCTGGGACCAGTACACCCGCATGCTGCCGATCAGCCTGCGTGACCGCTACGACGCGCGTCAGTGGGCGGGGCAATGGGTGGAATCGGCGATCGACTACGAGCACCTCTACCAGGACTTCCGCACCTTCCAGACTGAACCGGAGGATGAGCCGGCGATCATGCTGGCCCGCCGATCGGTGGCCTACATGATGGCCGGCGACCAGGCCCGGTCCAACGATCTGGCCGCCAAGGCCCGCGTCGCCGCCGACAAGGCCATCGCCTCTGGCGAGTCGCTGAACACCGCTGACTCTGCCGCCAAGTCCGAGGAACTGCTCGACTTCCAGGCGGTCGGCCGCAACCTGTCCGAAGGCAAGGTCAAGGAGGCCCGGGCCCAGTTCGCGGCCCGCGGTCGCTGGCTGGCGCCCACGGCTCCGGCCATCGCCCTGATGACCGAGCGGCTGCGGGCCGGCGCCGCCCCGGCCGAGCTGACCGGTTCGCTGGCCCGCGACCCGGCCGCGATCCGCACCGAGGCCCTGGCCGCCAGGGCCGGCGCCCTGATCGAGCGCACCGACAAGCCGGGCGTTCTGTTCCGGTCGATCCGGGGCGTGATGACCACCGGGTCCTGGACCTCGGGCGCCTCGACCGTCTGGAAGGGCGGCAATCCGCCGCCGCTGTTCCTCAAGCGAACCGCCAAGGACAAGTACAAGGGCGACCTGATGTACGCGAGCCCCTACAGTTTTGTCGGCTCGGCCGCCGGCGAGGCGCTGATCATGCATTGCGCCGTCACCGCCAGGACCCGCGGACAGAAGGGCTGCATGCTCTCGCCTGTCCGGGACAAGCTGGAGGTCCTGAAGGTGGTGGTCGTCAGCCCCGGGCAGGACGGTGTCGTCCCGGAGCTGATCATCGACGCCGAGACGGCGATCGCCGAGCTGTCCTACGCCTTCCCCAAACCCGCGAAGCGCTAGGTTCCGCTCAGCGCCCCGACACCAAGGATCGGTCCCGTCGGCGCGCCGGTGGGCGAGCCCCCGGCCGGCTCCCGCGAGATGGCCAGGGCCGCGCCCCTGGCCTCGACCGGCAGGGCGGCGGTCAGCACGGTGGCGCCTTCGGCCCTGACCAGGCCGAGCGAGCGGGGCGCGGAACCATCGGCTGGCACGACCCAGAGTTCGAGCGACCTTGCCTGTTCGGCGGTCAGCGCCAGGGGCGTCACCACGATGCGCTTCAGGTCGTTGTCGACCGTAATGGCGGCCAGCTTGGGACCACCGTCAGCGGCGGCGACCACCGCCGTCCAGGGCGCGGCGGCGACGAGGGGCGGCGGCTCAGGCTTGACCAGGTTCGTCTGGTCGGGCGCGACCAGCATGCCGATGGCGATAGCGCCGACGGCGACCGACGCGGCGGTAAGGCCGCGCCAGACATCGAGGCTGTTCCACCAGTGGCCGTTGTCATTGGCCGGCGCGGGACCCAGGCGCAGGCGGATCGCCTCCCACACCCGCTCTGGCGGCTGCACCTCGGGCAGGTATAGGGCCAGCGCCGCGAGGCGCAGTTCCCAGGTCTCAACAGCGTCGGCGAAGGCGCCATCGCTCTGGGACAGCGCCTGGGCGTCGGCCAAGGCGGCGCCTTCCAGGACGCCGAGGGCATACTCGGCGGCCCTCAGATCCTGCGGATGGGTGGGGCTGGTGGCGCTCATGACTCGAGGCAAACCTTCAAATTCATCAGACCCTTGCGGATCCAGGTCTTGACCGTGCCGAGGGGCCGTCCGGCCGCCTCGGCAAGGTCGCTGTAGGAGAGACCGCCGAAGAAGGCGCGGCGGATCAGGCCGGCGTGGTCAGGATCGATACCCTCGAGGCAGCGCTTCAGGCGACGGCTCTCCTCACTCTGGCTCAGGCTGGTCTCGGCGTCCGAGGAGGGATCGGCCAGCTCAAGCGCCCCATCGATGGGCCCCGAACTGCGCACCACCCGCGCCCCCGCGGCCCGCAGCCGGTCAATGGCGCGATTGCGGGCGACGGCGGCCAGCCAGGTGATCGGGCTGGCCTTGTCGGGGTCATAGGTGGCGGCGCGCTTCCAGACCGTCAGATAGACCTCCTGCAGCACCTCTTCGGCCTCGGCGTCGTCGCGGACGATGCGCAGGCAGACGGCATACAGCTTCGCAGAGGTGGCGCGGTACAGTTCGGACATCGCCGCCCGGTCGCCCCCCGCGACGTTGGCGAGCGTGCGCTTCAGGCGCTCGCGATCCAGATCGGTTGTCATACCCGTCCCCCAGGTGTGTCGTCGTCGTT
>JAUMCZ010000273.1:0-16794 GCA_032122215.1 Caulobacter sp. | reverse complement strand
ATCGCCAGCCCGAGCACGCCCGCGCCGGCCACCCGAACCGTCCTGCCGTCGAGACTCGCCATCGCCGCCAGCAACCCTCTCAGCGCCGTCTGGTCAAGCCGGAACCAAACCCCTGTCGACGCGATTGAGACTGCAGAACCAAGTTCGTCGGGAACCCAACACAGGTGAGCGCCACCGAATTCCTTGCACCGGTCGTAACCGCGGCCATCGACCGGAAGGCCCTGCGTGTGCTTCGCGCCGCCTGCGTCCAGAACCGCACCCTGGCCACTGCGGAAAGCTGCACCGGCGGCCTGTTGGCCTCGCTGCTGACCGATATTCCCGGCTGTTCCCACGCCTTCGAGCGCGGCTTCGTCACCTACACCAACAGCTCGAAGGCCGAGGTGCTGGGCGTACCAGGGCGTATGCTGGAAGACGAGGGCGCTGTCAGCCATCCGGTCGCCGCCGCCATGGCCAGGGGGGCGCTGAAGGCCTCCGAGGCGGACATCACCCTGTCGATCACCGGCTACTGCGAAGCCACCCCGGAAGATCCGGACTCGGTCGCCGGCCTGGTCCACTTCGCCTGCGCCACCCGCGAGGGCGGCCTGAAGACCCACGTCGAATTCTATGGCGATATCGGCCGCGCCGCCGTCCGCCTGCGCTGCCTGGAGACCGGCCTGGACATGATCGGCCAGGCCCTCGAAATCAGGGCGTAAACTTCAAGCCGATCCGAAGGGTGCGCGGCGCATCGAAGCTTTCTATGCCGTCGGCTGTCTGGCCGGTCTCGACCGCCTGATCGGTGACGTTGTCCAGCGCCAGCCACAGGCCGGCCTTGCCGGAAATCCGCCAGTCGGCCCGCAGGTCCAGGGTCGTGGCCGCGCCCAGCGAGCGGCTGTTCAAATCGTCCTCCCAGCGCTGCCCCTCATAGCGGATCGAGGCCAGCAGCTTCAGCGGCGAGGCCACCCGCCAGGTCAGGTCGGCGCTGGCGCTGGCCCTTGGGGTCTGGGCGGGCCGCAGCCCGGTCAGCTGCGGCGCGGCGCTGCCGCCATCGACCTCCGCCTCGGTCCAGGCCCCGGCCAGCCGCAGGCCGAACACCTCGCCCCACTGGCGCGAGACCTCTGCCTCGATCCCGACCGCATCGATATCGCCGGCGTTCTGCCGCTGGCGCAGCACCCCGCCGGCCGGGATGAAGCCGGCCACCGGGAAGACGCCGGGCCCGACCCCGATGGTGACATTGGTCACGGCGCCTTCCAGCCGGCTGGTGAACAGGGTCGCGCTCCAGCGCCAGTCGCCATCGCCTCCCAGCCCAAGCTCGGCGCCGTAAAGCACCTCCGGCTCAAGCCCGGCATTGGCTTCGGTGACATCGTTGCCGACCCGGAAAGGCCGGTGCAGCTCGTTCAGCGTCGGCGGCCGGAAGCCGGCATAGGCGGCGGCGCGGAGAACCAGCGGGCCCGAACGGCGCAGACCGATTCGCGCCGTCGGCTGCCACCCGTCGGCGTCCTCCGGCGTAAACGTCAGGGTCGGCGCCCCTGTCGTCAGGTCGCGCTCGCGCCGCTCGCCGTCAAAGCTGGACCAATGGTCGATGCGCCCGCCGCCGGTCAGCCGCCACAGGCCGAAATCACGCCAGGCTTCGCCGTAGAGGCCGCCCACCGTCTGCGATCCGCCGGCCACCCGGCCCCGGGTGAAGTTCCCGGCCATGAAGCGGAAATGCTCGCGGGTCTCGCCATCGGCGAAGCGGAGGTCGCCGCCAACCTCCCAGCCGCTGGTCCCCCGGTCCATGCGCAGGGCAGCGTTCACGCCCACGCCGAGAGCCGGGGTGGCGAACTGCTCGCTGGCCGGCGTGGTCGTCGCCCGCCCAGCCGCCACGGCGACCGAACTGTTCTCGAGGTCGGACACCCGGCTCCACAGCTGGACCCGCCATTCGGTCCCCAGACCCGGCGAACGCCCGGCCACGGCCATCGATACGCCGGCGCCGGTGGCCCGCGAACTGGCCCCGACCAGACCGCTCTCGCGGCTTTCCTCGTAGGCCGAAGCCCGCAACGCCAGATCCACAGACCCCAGGGTCGGCGCATAGCGCACCACGCCAGAGTAGGACTCATAGGCCAGTGGCGCATCGGCGGCGCCGCGTCCGGCCCGAACCGGCGTCCAGCCATCCGTCTGCTGCCAGGCGCCGGCCAGGAACAGATCGCCGGTCGCGAAGGCGCCCTGCACGCCGAACGACTGCCGCTCGCCGGCGAAGATCTCGTAGTCGCCGCCGGCCGGAACACGGGTCCGCTCGGACAGCTGCACCACCCCGGTCAAGGCCCCGGCGCCATAGGGCCCCGCCCCTGCCCCGCGCACGATCAACGCGCCCTCGATGCTGGCGGGCGGCAGGCCCGACCACAGCACCCAGCCGCCGAAGGGATCGTTCTGCGGCGCGCCATCCAGGGTGACCAGCGCTCGACCGGCGCCCGAGCCGGCGATGGAGCGCACCGATAGCCCCTGGGTCGTCGGATTGGCCGCCACGCTGGAGGTGCGCCGGAACAGCTGGACACCCGGCACGCTGGTCAGCGCCTCGTCGAGCCGGGAGGCGGTGGCTATGGCCTCATCGACCTTGACCACCGAGAAGGCGGCGTCGACCGGCGACGGCGCCAGCCGGGCGGCCTGGACAGTGACGGTATCGACGGTCGGGGGCAGGTCCTGGAGCATCGGACCGATCTAGCGCGGTCGCCGCTGCAGGCGAAGGGATTTCCCCACTAGGAGACGCCGTTCCGGTCAGCGAACGGGGCCGCCTCAGCCAGCAACCAGTCGCGAAAGACGGCGATCTTCGGCGAACGTCGACGGTCCTTCGGATAAACCAGCCAGTAGCCGCCGCCGCCGAGCGGCATGACCGCCTCGAACGGCCGCACAAGTCGCCCCGAGGCAATATCGGTGGCAAACAGGATCGGTGAGCCCAGCGCCACCCCCTGCCCCCCCAGGGCAGAGGCGACCTCCAGGGTCTGGGTGTCGGCCATCAGCCGGGTTGGCTCGGTAGGCCCCCGCGCTGAGGTCACCCCGGCGGCCTGGAACCAGGCGGCCCACTCTTCTTCCGAACCGATGCGCGGCGCCGTCAGCAGGTCTTCCGGCCGGGTCAGCCCGCCCAGTTGGTCGCGCATTTGCGGGCTGCAGAGCGGCGTCTGGATGTTGGCGAAGACGAACAGGGCCTCCATGCCCGGCCAGTCGCCGTTTCCGGCCCGAATGGCGACGTCGATGCTGTCGTGGGCAAGATCGATCAGCCGGTTGCTGGTCTCCAGCCGCACGGCCAGTTTCGGGTGGGCGACCTGGAAAGCGCCGATGCGCGGGGCCAGCCAGTGGGCGGCCAGGCTGTTCACCGTGGTGATGGCCAGCACCCCCTCGCCGGTCTCGGTGAGGTCGGAGATCGCCGCCCGCAGCAGGTTGACCGCCTCGCTTGCAGCCCGGGCCAGCCGCTCGCCTGACGGGGTCAGCACGACCTCGCGAGGCCGCCGCTGGAACAGCGCCTGGCCAAGCCGCCGCTCCAGCGCCTTCACCTGCCAGCTCACCGCCGCCTGGGTGACGCCCAACTCCTCGGCCGCGCGGGTGAAGCTCTTCAGGCGGGCGGCGGCCTCGAAGATGCGGATGGCGCTGAGCGGGATGGTGGCGAGGACGTCTGACATAAGGCCAGTTAATGCATAGAGCAGGAGGACCCGTTTGTCACCCACGGCCCGCAGCGCGATCTTCTCCCTGCCTCACAGAGACATTGGAAGGAGAGAGATCATGGAAGAGCTTAGCAGAAAGCATAAGGACGTTCCGTTCGGCTGGTTCGCCCTGCTCCAGGAATTCCTCAGCCGCCGGGCCGAGCGTCGGACGCGCGAGAACGCCCGGCGGCGGTGGAGCGAAGGCTTCCCGACCCTCCCCGGCGACCTGCATAACCTGGCCGGTCCGCACTAGAAACCGCCCCAACATTCCGCTCATCCGGGCGGAACGAAGTTCGCCGCGCCAGGATGAGCGGTGAAATGCCGAGACCGCTACTTCGCCGCCCCCACCTTCTGCATCACCTGCTGACGGCGCGACAGGTCGAGCAGGTACTGGCGCACCGACTCCGCCTCATCGACACTGACCAGGCTGGCGAAGGACACCATGCCCTGCTCCTTGCGATCGCCGTCGATGACGATGCTCTTGAAGATGGCCGCGTCGGTGATGGTCGGCGAGTAGCGCAGGTCGGGGATCGAGAAGTTCGAAACCCCGCTGGCCCCGTGGCAGACGCCGCAGTTGGCGGCGAAGACGGCGTTGCCGGTGGCGATCTGCTGCGGCGTGCCGGGCGTAGCCGGCAGGGTCAGCGGCGTCTTGGTCGACACCGGGCGGGCCGGCAGCTTGTTGTTGGCGCCCAGCTTGAAGACCAGCAGTCGGCGCGGTCCCTCCGAGCGCGGATCGACCCCGGCCCCGGCCGAAACCGCGAAACCGCCGCCGTAGCCGGCCATCAGGGCGACGTACTGCTCACCGTCGATCTCGTAGGTCATGGCGGGAGCAACGACGCCGGTCTGGGTGTCGAAGCCCCACAGCTTCTTGCCGCTATCGGCGGAATAGGCCGCAAACTCGCCGGTCGCGCTGCCCTGGAAGACCAGATTGCCGGCCGTGGCCAGCAGGCCGCCGTTCCACGGACCGTCATAGTCGACCGTCCATCTGGCCTTCTGCGCCACCGGATCCCAGGCCACCAGCTTGCCCTTCAGCGAGGCGCGGATGGCCTTCAGCTGGGCCTCGTCGTCGGGCAGGCCGGCCACCAGGAAGTCGATCCCGACGTTCCAGCCCTGGGCCCGGTACTTGAAGTTCGCCTTGTCGCCGCCCGGCTGCATGTAGGGGAAGGGAATTTCCTGGGCCGGGATGTAGACCAGGCCCGTCGTGGGGCTGAAGGCCATCGGGTGCCAGTTGTGGGCGCCGAGCGGACCCGGATTGGAGAGGTGCAGCGTCTTCTCGTAGCGCGCCCCGGGGGCCTCGATCGGCCGGCCGGTGGTCTTGTCGATTCCGGTCGCCCAGTTCACGGCGCTGACGTACTTCTCGGCCGAGATGAACTTCCCGTTGGTGCGGTCCAGCACATAGAAGAAGCCGTTCTTCGGCGCCTGCATCAGCACCTTGCGCGGCTTGCCCTCGATAGTCAGGTCGGCCAGCACGATGTGCTGGGTGGCGGTGTAATCCCAGGTCTCGCCGGGCGTGGTCTGGTAGTGCCAGACGTACTCGCCGGTCTCGGGCTTCAGGGCCACGATCGAGGACAGGAACAGGTTGTCGCCGCCGCCGGGGCTGCGGATGTCCCGGTTCCACGGCGAGCCGTTGCCGACGCCGATGTAGAGGAGGTCGAGCTCGGGGTCATAGGCCATCGAGTCCCAGACCGTGCCGCCCCCGCCGATCTTCCAGAACTCGCCATTCCAGGTCTTGCGGGCGACGTCCTTCATCGCCTTGTCGCTGGCGGCGCCGTCAGTCTCTTTCTCGCCGGGCACGGTGTAGAAGCGCCAGGCCATGTCGCCGGTCTCGGCGTCGTAGGCCGAGAGGTAGCCGCGAACGCCGAGCTCCGCGCCGCCATTGCCGATCAGCACCTTGCCCTTCACGACGCGCGGCGCGCCGGTGATGGTGTAGGGCTTGGATTGATCGACGGTGACCTTGGACCAGACAACCTTGCCGGTCTTGGCGTCGAGCGCCTCAAGCCGCCCGTCGAGGGTGCCGTAGAACACCTTGCCGCCCCACAGGGCGACGCCCCGGTTGACGCTGTCGCAGCAGGCCTTCACGCCCGTCGACTTCGGCACTTCCGGATCATGGGTCCACAGCAGCTTGCCCGTCTTGGCGTCGAAGGCGCGGACGATCGACCAGGCGCTGGTCGTATACATCACCCCGTCGGCGACCAGCGGCGTCGCCTCGATGCCCCGGTTCTCGGGCAGGTCGAACGACCAGGCCAGGCCCAGTTCACCGACGTTGCCGGCGTTGATCTTCTCGAGCGGGCTGAACCGCTGTTCGGAATAGGTGCGGCCGTGGGTGATCCACTCGCCCGGATTGCCGTCGGCGCCTGCGATGCGCGCCCCGTCGACCGGCTTCTGTCCGCCACAGGCGGCCAAAGCCAGACTTGCGACCGCTACGGCGGCCCATATTGCGCGTTTGGCGCCCATCCCGATGTCTCCCATATCCTCGAGTCGCCGGGTCTGACGCCCGACGTTAGGGGCGAGTATGGCCGCCCGACGCCGCGTCAATCAACGGCCCTTTCAAGGCCTGTGTGACCGGCTTCTCGAACAGTCGCCAGCACAGCCAGCCGACCCCGCAGGCCAGGACCAACGACAGGGGGATGAACACCCACGGCATCCAGGTTCCCAGCAGCACCGCCACCGCCCCGATCACCAGCGGATGGGTGAGATAGAGGCTGTAGCTGGCGTCGCCGAGCGCCAAAAGGACCGGGATGCGCGGCAGTCCGCCCTCGGTCTCGACCGCGGTCAGCCCGGCGACGATCAGCAGGGCCGGCATGCCCCAGAACAGCGGCCGCCACAGGTCCCATTCGCTCTGGATCACCGCCATGGCGACATACCAGGCCAGCGCGGCGCTCAGCATCAGCCAGCCGGCCCCGCGCCCTGGCCGGAAATCGGTGGTCAGGACCTTGGCAAGCAGGACCCCGGCCAGGAACTCGAGGATCAGCGGGTTTGCCAGCATCTCGTAGGCCGGCGGATAGAAGAACCCGCCGAGGCCAAGCACGAGCAGCGCGCAGGTCAGAACCAGCAACCGCTGCGCTGCCGGAACCATCAGGGCCACGGCGAAGATCAGATAGAAGGCGGCCTCGTAGTTCAGGGTCCACCCCGGGGCCAAGATGGGGAAAGGCTGCCCTTCCGGATTGCGGTGCTGGATGAAGGCCAGGGACTGCAGGACGTGGCTCCACGTCGGCTGCACATCCGGAAATCGCATCGGGAACAGCAGGGCCGCCGCCACCAGGCCCAGGGTGACGGCCCAGTAGAGCGGCGCGATCCGCACCGCCCGCCGGCGCAGGAACTCCAGCGGCCTGACGCCCGTCCCCTCGGTCGTCCGCCACATGATGAAGCCGCTGATGACGAAGAAGATATCGACCCCGGCGGCCCCGATATCGAAGTCCAGCCGCGCCCACTGAAAGGCATGAAAGACCGCCACCGACAGGGCGGCCAGCGCCCGCAGGTACTGGATAGACAGCAGAGGCCGCATCCGTCCTCCCCAGGCCGCGCGTCGGCGCTAGTGATGCGCTGTCAGGCTGCCCGCTGCAAGCGGTCGCCGTCAGCTGTCCGCCCGCGCAGGATTTCGTTGCGCCAACGCCCATGCCACTATGGGTCATGGCCAAGCAGTTCGACCGCATCGGCGCCCAGCACGCCGAGTTCATCGCCAAACAGCACATCTTCTTCACGGCCAGCGCCACGGCCGACAGCCGGATCAACCTTTCGCCCAAGGGGCTCGACGCCCTTCGTGTGCTGGACGAGCACAGCGTCTGCTGGCTGGACCTGACCGGCAGCGGCGCGGAAACCGCCGCCCACATGCAGCATGACGGCCGCCTGACGGTGATGGTCTGCGCCTTCCAGGGCCCGCCGCTCATCCTGCGCCTCTACGGCCGGGGCGAAATCCTGCCGCGCGGCGGCGAGGCCTACGCCGCCCTCCTCGCCTCCGCCTTCAACGGTCAGGAGCCGCCCGGCTCCCGCCAGATCGTCCGGCTCGATGTCGACCTGGTGCAGACCTCCTGCGGCTTCGGCGTGCCGCGCTTTGATTACCAGGGCGAACGCGACAGCCTCATCCGCTGGGCGGAATCCAAGGGCGAGGACGGCCTTGCCGAGTACCGGGCCGAGAAGAACGCCGTCAGCCTCGACGGCCTGCCGACCGGGGTCGTCTGACCTCTTGCCGAACCTTGCGGAAGGCGGGCAAAGGCCTGCCAACGAGGAGACACCCATGACCGACCAGACCCACGCCGGCCGCACCGTCCTGATCACCGGCGCATCTTCGGGCCTCGGCCGACGCTTCGCCGTCCTGCTCGCCGCCGCCGGCGCCAGGGTCGCCGTCTGCGCCCGCCGCACCGACCGTCTCGCCGACCTGGTCAGTGAAATCCAGGCCACCGGCGGGACCGCCGCCGCCTACGCCATGGACGTTCAGGATGAAACCAGTGTCATCGCCGCCTTCGAGGCCGCGCAGAGCCAGCTTGGCCCCATCGATACCGTCATCGCCAACGCCGGCATGAACAACGAGGGTATGGCCGTCGACCTGCCCGCGGAAGACTTCCGCACCGTCCTCGACATCAATGTCACCGGCGCCTTCCTGACCGTCCGCGAGGGCGCCAGACGCATGATGGCCGCCGGTTCGAAGGACAGTGGCCGGGGCCGCATCGTCATCATCGCCTCGATCGGCGCCCACAAGGTGCTGCCGGGGCTCGCCGCCTACTGCGCCTCCAAGGCCGCCGTCGCCCACATGGGCAAGACCCTGGCCCGCGAGTGGGCGGGCAAGGGCATCAACGTCAACGTCGTCTGCCCTGGCTACATCGAGACTGAACTGAACGCCGACTGGTTCGCCAGCGAGGGCGGCCTGAAGCAGGTCGCCGGCTTCCCCCGTCGTCGCCTGATGGCTCAGGAAGACCTCGATCCGGTGATCAGCTGGCTGACTTCGGATGCGTCGAAGTCCGTCACAGGCAGTGTGGTGACGGTGGACGACGGGCAGAGTATCTGACGTCTAGCGATCGAGCAGCATCGTCTCTACCGCCACGCCGGTATTTCCGGCGTCGGACTCGGTCGCGGTGACGACCACCACATAGGGACCAGGCGGTTCCGCCGCCTGCGCGCGGAACGTCGAGGGCTCGCCCGCATAGGTCATCGGGACGGCGACCGGTTTCTGGTCGGCCACGCTCACCCAGGCGGTGACCGTGTAGTGGTCGGCGTTCCACAGGCCGCCGGGCGTGACCGGGCAGCCGCACATCAGTGTCACCTTGGCTGTGATCGACAGGCTTCCCTTGTCAGGCTCAACAGCCACGTCAATCGCCAGTCCGGGCATCTCAACGACCCAGCCATCGCCAACCGGCTTCTGACCGGGGAGCAGCCAGCGGGTGACGGTCACAGTGGCGGGCATTCCATCGCCGCGCTTCGCCGGCCCGATGGCCACGATTCTCACCAAGGTTGGCCGATCGACCTCCAGTGTGGCCCGAAAGGCGGCGTCGTCCGGTCCGGCCAGCGGCACGTTTCGCGTCTTCGGCTGGACAACCAGCTTTTCCGTGTCGCCGGTGCCGCCCGCTGTGGCGCCCTCGGCAAGGACCTTTTCGGAGTTCACGTCGATGAGCTGAATCTTCACCCCGCCCATCGATGACCCGATAAACTTGGCGTCCTTACTGAGCACCCGGACCGTAACCTCGGTCGGTTCGGCCAGCGCCGGACCAGCAATCAACGCAAGCACTGTCCCTATTGCGGCTGCATATTGCTTCATGGTCGCTCCCTAGGCCTTGTCGAACTTGTCCTTCCGCCGGTGCCCGAACAGCATTCGCTGCTCCAGCCTGGCGCGCAAAGCCGCATAGTAGGCCTGCAGGAACTGCTCGTCATTCTCTTCGGCGCCGGCGATCCAGTCGATCTTGCGGCGGATGCGGTCGGCCACGGCGGTCATGGTCTTGCGGTCGCGGGTGCGCAGCACCTGCTCCAGCACATGCAGCTCCTTGATCCCGTAGGCGGCCAACTGTGCGTCGGTGAAGATGATGTGGCCGCTGGCTTCGGTCTCGGAAAGATCCGGCAACAGGATGCGCTTGGGCGCCCGCACCACCCAGGTGCCGGCGATCAGGTCACCGGCCCGCAGCCGGTCCCTGTTGAACAGCGGGAAGAGCAGGAAAATGCCTGTCCAGATCGCCATCAACAGCATCAACAGGCCGTCGGCGCCGCCCGCCAGACTGCCCATCAGCAGGAAGCTGACCGGGGCCGCGAACTCGATCTCGCGCATGACGTTTCGCGCCACCACGGCCTCGGCGGTCAGCCGGCCGCCGTCACGGGCAGCCACGCGCAGGCCCATCACCCGCTTGCCGATGGTCGCCGCCCGGGGCGACAGCTCAAAGCCGATGAACCAGCCGTTGCGCAGGACGAAGGAGCCCAGCAGGGCGATGATCTCGATATGCTCGGCGTTCTTTCCGCCCATCGCCCCCCAGGTCCAGGCCATGCCGATCCAGAAGGCCGCGATCACCAGCATCTGCAGCGTCCAGTCGATCAGGAAGGCCCCGATCCGCTGGCCGGTGTCGCCGATGCGCAGGTTGAGGTCGATGCCCTCGGGCGTGATCAGCGAGCGCCGCAGCGCCGCCTCGGCCCGGGCCGTGACGTCATAGGCGGACATTGACGTGCCCCTTCTGACGACGCGGCAGATAGAAATAGCTCAGCCACAACACGGCCGAGCCGATGCCGATGGCATAGCGCGCCACGTCCGAGGTGATCATCTGGCGGCCGAACCCTTCCAGGATGCCGGCGATCAGCAGCATCAGCACCACCCCGATCATCGCCCCGCCGCTGGCCCTGCCCGCCTCGGACGCCGCGTCCAGCCGGGTGCGATCTCCCGGGAAGGCCACCGCCAGCCCGATCTTGAACCCCGCCCCGCCCGCCAGGATGATGGCGTAGATCTCCGTCACCCCATGGATCATCAGCCAGCCGGCGAAGTTCCAGCCCAGTCCCTTGGCCGCGAAGATGGCGATCATCGCTCCCAGCATGGCGCCGTTCTGGATAAGCAGCATGGCCGTGGGCACGCAGAAGGCGAAACCGAGCGCGAAGCAGAAGAGTGATATCTGCGCGTTGTGCTGAAACAGGCTGGCCGCGAAGGTCCCCAGCTCGGCCGCCGGTGCGCCGTCGTAGAGCCCGTCGCGCAGGGTCTTGTAGGCGGCCGTCGGATCCCGTCCCTGGCTCATCTCCGGCGAGACGAACGAGAAGAAGAGGTCGGGATTCTGCATGACCAGCACGTAGCCGACCACCGCCGCGAAGATCGTGATCGCCGCCGCGGCCAGGGTTTCCTTCCAGATCGACTTCACCGCCTGCGACCAGCCGGTGGTGAAGAAGTGGGCCAGCCGCTCGCCGATGCGGGGGCGCGTGCCATAGACCAGAAAGTAGGCCCGGGCGCAGAGCCCCTCCAGATAGTCGATCAGACCCTGGTCCAGCGAGGTCGCCCGCGCCACTGACAAGGACGACAGCGCTGAGCGGTACAGCACCGGAATGGCCAGCAGCTGCTCGTCGGTCAGCGACCGGGCGCCCCGCGCCTCGACCTTCTCCAGCAGGCCGGACAGCCGGCTCCAGTCGTGGGCCCGCTCCTGGCGGAACTTGGCGCTTTTCAGCTGCAGGGCGGCCATGTCTTTCCTCCTACAGCAGGTTACGGCGTTTGATGTCGAGGTAGGCATTGATCAGCGCCGGGCCGATGGCCCCGATCGGCGCCTCGACCAACTGAACCCCCATCCGGCGCAGGCGCATCATCACCACCTCGCGCTCCCGCATGAGGGAGGCGGCGGTTACGGCCCGCGAGACATCGACGCTCTCGATCGGCTCGGCCCTGGCCATCGTCTCCAGCTCCTCGTCGCGCATCAGCACGAACAGCACCAGGTGGCGCTTCAGCAGCCGGCGCAGGTTCTCCATCATCAGCTCGGCGCCGATGCTGTCGGTGAACTCGGTGAACATGACGATCAGGCTGCGCCGGTCGAGATCGCCGGCCAGCGTCGTCAGTCCCAGCGTGAAATTGGCCTCCTCGGCCGAATAGTCGAGACGCGAGACCAGCCGCTGGATCAGCGGAAACGAATGCACCCCGCTCGTCGCCCCGGTGGACAGCCGGGGCTTGGCGTCGAAGGCGAACATGCCGATCCGGTCGCCGGTCGCCAGACCCACATAGGCCAGCAGCAGGGCGGCGTTGATGGCCCGGTCGATGCGCGGCAGGCCTTCCAGCGGCTCGCTCATGGTCCGGCCGGTGTCGAGCGCCAGGACGATGGTGTGGTTGCGCTCGGTGCGCCGCTCCTGGGCGACCAGCTTGCCGTGCCGGGCCGACTGCTTCCAGTCGATGGTGCGGTGATCCATGCCGGCGACGAAGTCGCGCAGGGCGTGGAACTCGGTCCCCTCCCCGGTCTCGATCTGCTCCTTCAGGCCATGCAGGGCGTCGCGGGAGAACAGCCGCAGCGCTTCCTCCTTCACCGCCGCGATCGACGGTGTGACCGGGGCGGCATGGTCCAGCGGATGCTGCACCTGCGCCCAGGCCAGGCCCAGCGGCCCCTTCCATCGCAGCCACAGCTTTTCGAGCACCGCCTCGCCGCGACGGTGCGGCGTGACGGTGAAGGCCGCCGCCGTCTCCTTGTCGGTGACCTCGACGGTGGCCCGGCGCGGCGCCACGGCGACCAGGTCGTTGGCCTCCAGCATCATCTCGACCCGCCGGGGGGTGAAGATGTTGTTGAACAGCACCCCGGCCTTCGCCTCGCCCTCGGCCCCGACCGCCAGACTGGCCGGAGCCTCGAGCACCACCTCCGGCGCGCGCCGCAGCCGGGTCAGGGCGGCGTCGAGCAGCATCAGCAGCACCACCAGGGCCGACCAGCCGACGCCCGCCACCCAATAGCTCGACGCGAACACGCCGGCAGCCGCGGCCAGCGGAGCGCCCGCGGCCGTCAGCCCAACAGCGGTGCGCGTCGGATAGATCAACGCGGCGCCTCGATCTGGGCGATCAGGCTGGTCAGGGCGTCATCGACCTTGCGGCCCTCGATCTCGGCCGCCGGCGACAGGATCACCCGGTGGCGCAGGGCCGGCAGGCTGAGCGCCTTGATGTCATCGGGGATGACATAGTCGCGGCCGTTGAGCACGGCGCGGGCCCGGGCGGCCGTGGCCAGCGCGGCGGCGCAACGCGGCGACACCCCGGTGTCGAAATCGGCCGACTCGCGGGTGCCCCGAACGATGTCCACCACGTAGGAGCCGATCTCATCGGTCAGGCGGATCGAGGCCAGCAGCTCGGCGATGGCCGCCAGTTCGGCGGCGTCGACCACCTTCTCAACCCCCATCTCGACGGGATCGGGCTGACCGGTCCGTCCGCCGAAGCGGGAGACGATGGCCTTCTCCTCGGCGGCGCTGGGATAGCTCAGCGTCTGCTTGAACAGGAACCGGTCCAGTTGCGCCTCGGGCAACGGATAGACGCCCTGCTGCTCGATGGGGTTCTGGGTGGCCACCACCATGAACCGCTCGCCCAGCTCATGGCGCTTGCCGTCCAGGGTCACCGTGCGCTCCTGCATGGCTTCCAGCAGCGCCGCCTGGGTCTTCGGCGGGGTGCGGTTGATCTCGTCGGCCAGCAAGAGGTCGCAGAAGATCGGCCCCCGGGTCAGGGTGAAGCTGCTGGTCTGGAAGTTGAAGATGTTGGCCCCCACGATGTCGCCGGGCATCAGGTCCGGCGTGAACTGGATGCGGCCAAAGCTCACCCCCAGGGTCCGGGCGAAGGTCTGGGCCAGCAGGGTCTTGGCCGTTCCCGGCGGACCCTCCAGCAGGATGTGGCCCTTGGCCAGCAGGGCGATCAGCATCAGGTCGACGGTGTCGGTCTGGCCGACCACCGTCTTGGCGATTTCGGCGCGGATGCGGCTCGCCAGTCCTTGCACGTCAACGACGTTCACGGGTCATCTCCAGTCTCCAGGAATACAGGCGGCGTGCGGCGGTGAGCGCCTCGCCGATGTCTTTGGCCGCGGCCGCCTTGGCGCGCAGCTGGGTGAAGGGGGTCAGGTTCGCCTGCGCCGACAGCCGGTCGAGCAGGGCTTCCAGCTCCGCGTCGCCCAGCGCATGCGGCGCCCCGACGGCCCTCGCGGCCTCGCTGCGCACCCACAGGGCATAGCGCTCGACCATGGCATGCTCCCGCCGCGCCAGGCGGATAAGGGCGGCGGTGTTGTCGGCCAGCCCGCGTTTGCCGAGGGCGATGGCGCGCGGCTTCTCGATCGCCGGCCCGAACCGGCCCATGGCCTGCATGGCCAGCAGCAGGGCGGCCAGCCCCAGCGCCAGCGTCACGCCCAGGAAGGGCGGCTGCAGCATCGCCTCCAGCATGCCCTTGCGGTTCTGCAGGCCGTTCAGGGAGACATCAAACACGACCCTGCGGTCGCCCCGTGCCAGGGCCAGGATCTTCAGGCCGGCCCGGGCCGTCGCCTTGTCGCTGATCCCCTGGGTGTTGATCAGATCCGGATCGGACAGCAGCCAGCTGTCGCCCTTACGGGCCAGCACCACGCCGCCGCCCTCGGCGACCAGCACCGCCCGCCAGTCCTTGCCGAGCTTGAGCATACGCAGCTGGTCGATCTTGCCGGTGGTGGCGAACAACGTCCCGTCGGCCCGCAGCAGGCGGCGGACCCTGTTTTTCCGGTCCTGCCCCAACCGGGTCGCGTCGACGGCTTTGGCGGCCTTTGTCGGCGTCTCGCCGTCCTCGTCGTCGTCCGCCTCAGGCTCCTCCAGGACTCTGGTGACCATGCCCGAAGGGACCAGATCGCGGCCGCGGACCCAGCCGGTATGGGTCGGATGCCGTCCCGGCGCCCACTTGCCCAGCACGATCAGCCGATCGCCATCATAGACAACCCCGTTCAGGGCCTCAGCGGTGGCATAGGGCTCGGGAGCAAGGACCAGCAGCGGCTTGTCCCCGCCCGCCGTATAGCCGGTGCGGTCGATGGCCACCTCGACGCCGCTGGCCCGCAACAGCTCGATGATCCCGGCATAGCCGACGGCCGAGCGCGACAGGGCATGGGCCCCGCCGTTGTCGCCCTTCTTGAAGTCGTCCCCGAAGGCGCCCATCACCAGGCTGCCGATGAAGGCCAGCACGCCGATCACCACCAGCCAGATGACCAGCACCGGCGAAAACGGATTGGACCCACGCTTGCCCGCGCGGCGGCCGGGAACCAGGGTCATGACCAGGTCCCCGAGAAGACCAGTTGCTCATAGGCCTCGCGGGCCTGCAGCCAGCCCGCCTCGTCGACGGGCCGGCCGCCGAAGAAGCTGCGCTCGACGATCTCGGCGATCAGGCCGAAGGCCGGCCTGGCCCGGTCCGGCAGGTCAGGCAGGGCGGCGATGTCGCGGCTGGTCAGCGCCGGCCCGATCAGCCGGGGGCGCCGGGCGGTGATATCGGCCACCCCGCGCAGCAGCAGCATGTGCACCGCCTCGTCGTAGCGACCCTCCGCCGCCAGGCCGTCGGCGTCGAGCAGAAGGATGCGGGCCTTCTCGCGATCGGGCCGCCAGTCGGTGGCGCCGGTCTTCTTGAAGTCCTTTCCACCCTTCCAGCCCAGTTGGACCCCGTAGAGCTCGCGCACGATCAGGAACAGCACCAGGGCGACGCCGAGAATGATGACCGCCCAGACAACGAGCGTGACCGCGCCGCTCGCCGCTCCCAGGGCCTCGAGCAAGGGCTTCAACCAGTCCGGCGGCGGTTTGGGCTCGGGAACGCCCGGCAGGCTGTGCTGCAGGCTCTTGTCGGCCATCAGCGCCGCATGCGCGCGCTCGAAGACCGCCGGATCGACAGACCCGTCAGGCGCTACGCTCGGTACGGAATCTGTCGGCTGTGCCATCCCCGAAAAGATACTAGGCGACTGGTTCGACAACACAACCAGGGCTGTGGCCCTGCCTGCCCACAAGGCGACGCCTGCTGCTTTTTCAAGCCATTCCGGGCGTCACCCGAAATGCGAAAAACGTGAAGGAACCAAGCGGCTTACTGACGTCTTCCGCTTATCGCCGGCCCGCGTGGTCCGCCGGCGGCGTACGGAGTGCCCCCCAGTGAAAATCGCCCAGGTCGCCCCCCTCTACGAGGCCGTTCCGCCCCTCCTCTACGGTGGCACCGAACGGGTCGTCGCCTATCTCACCGATGCCCTCGTCGAGCTTGGCCATGATGTGACGCTGTTCGCCAGCGGGGAGTCGAAGACGCTCGCCACTCTCGTCGCCGGCCGCGATCAGGCCATTCGCCTGGACGCCGCCAGTCTGAAGTCGGACCTGGCCGCCCATATGGCGATGCTCAGCGAGGTGCGCCGCCGCGCCCATGAGTTCGACCTCATCCACTTCCACACCGACATGATCCAGTTCCCCCTGTTCGAGGACATGGCGCACCGGACGCTGACAACCCTGCATGGGCGGCTCGACCTGAAGGATCTGCCGGATGTCTACGCGCGCTGGCCGATGTATCCGATGGTCTCCATCTCCGACGACCAGCGCCGCGGCCTGCCCTACGCCAACTATGCCGGCACGGTGCAACACGGCCTGCCCGCCAACCTTCTGAACTTCTCCGCGAAGGGCGAGGGATACCTCGCCTTCCTCGGACGCATCTCCCCGGAAAAGCGCCCTGACAGGGCCATCGCCATCGCCAAAGCCGCCGGCATGCCCCTGAAAATCGCCGCCAAGATCGACGGCGCCGACAAGCAGTATTTCGCCGAGGTGATCGAACCGCTGATCGCCGGCGATCCCTCCATCGAGTTCATCGGCGAGATCAACGAGCAACAGAAGTCGGTCTTCCTCGGCGGCGCCGAAGCCCTGCTCTTCCCCATCGACTGGCCGGAGCCCTTCGGCCTGGTGATGATCGAGGCCATGGCCTGCGGCGCTCCGGTCATCGCCTGGCGCAACGGCTCTACGACCGAAGTCATCGAACCGGGCGAGACCGGCTACCTGGTCGAAAGCCTCGAAGAGGCCGTCGCCGCCGTGCCGAAAGCCCGCGCCCTCGACCGCGCCGCCATACGGGCCCGCTTCGAACTGCGCTTCTCGGCGGTGGCAATGGCCCGGCGCTATGTCACCCTCTACGGTGATCGTCTCGCCAGCCTGCCCTATGGCGAAACCGGTCCCGCTGATTCGCCGTTGAACCTCACTGAGGGACCGGATCTGGCCCGCATTGCCTGAGGTC
>JAUMCZ010000272.1:329-28527 GCA_032122215.1 Caulobacter sp. | reverse complement strand
GTGAAGAACCGGGCCACGGCGTCTTCGAAGATGACGATGTCCTCTTCGGCCAGGGAGGGTGTGCGTTCGACTTGCAGGGCGGCGGGCATGGCGATCAGAAAGCCTCGGCGGGAAGTTGCATCAGGGTAGCCGAACCGGTCTTCAGCTTGGCCAGGTGGGCGGTCCCTTCCGGGATGATCCGTTCCACGAAGTAGCGGCCGACGACCAGCTTGTTCGAATAGAAGGGATCAGCGTCACCCTTGGTCAGGCAAGCCCTGGCGATCTGGGCCCACATATAGGCCAGGCCCGTGATGCCGAAGAGGTGCATGTAGTCGGTCGAGGCGGCGCCGGCGTTGTCCGGGTTGGCCAGTCCGTTCTGCATCAGCCACATGGTGCCGTCCTGCAGCTGGGCCTTCACGGTGGCGAGGCCGTCGAGGTAGGGCTTCATGGCCGCATCGCCGCTGTTGGCCTCGATGTAGGCGTCGATCTCGGCGAAGAAGCTCATCACGGCGCGGCCGCCGTTGGCCGCCAGCTTGCGGCCGACGAGGTCGAGCGCCTGCACCCCATTGGTGCCCTCGTAGATCAGGGCGATGCGGCAGTCGCGCAGGTACTGGCTGGCCGGGAAGTGTTCGGTGAAGCCCGAACCGCCGAACACCTGCATGGAATCGACGCAGACCTTGAAGCCCTTGTCGGTCAGGTAGCCTTTGAGGACCGGCGTCAGCAGGCCCATGTAGTCGTTGCCCTTCTGGCGCACCGCTTCGTCGGGGTGACCGTGGGCGAGGTCGCCCTGCAGCGCCGTCCAGAACAGGAAGGCGCGGCCGGCCTCGATCATGGCCTTGGAGTCCAGAAGCATACGGCGCACGTCCGGGTGGACGATGATCGGGTCGGCGGGGCCGGAGGCGTTCTTCGGACCGGTCAGGGAGCGGCCCTGCAGACGGTCCTTGGCGAACTCGGCGGCGGCCTGGTAGGCGGCCTCGGCCTGGGCGACGCCCTGCAGGCCGACGCCGATGCGGGCCTCGTTCATCATCACGAACATGATCCGCAGTCCGGCGTTCTCCTCGCCGATCAGGACGCCCTTGGCCTCGTCATAGGCCATGACGCAGGTGGCGTTGCCGTGGATGCCCATCTTCTCTTCGAGGCCGGCGCATTTGACGCCCTCGTTCCGTTCGCCGATCTCGCCCTCGGCGTTCAGCAGGTATTTCGGCACGATGAACAGGCTGATGCCCTTCACCCCGGCCGGCGCGCCTTCGATGCGGGCCAGGACCAGGTGGATGATGTTGCCGGCCATGTCGTGCTCGCCGGCCGAGATCCAGATCTTCTGGCCGGTGATGCGGTAGCTGCCGTCGGCCTGGGGAACCGCCTTGGTGCGCAGCAGGCCCAGGTCCGTGCCGCAGTGGGGCTCGGTCAGGTTCATGGTGCCGGTCCATTCGCCGGTGACCATTTTCGGCAGGTAGGCCTGCTTCTGCTCGTCGGTGCCGCCGGTGTGGATGGCCGAGTAGGCGCCGTGCGCCAGGCCCGGGTACATCGAGAAGGCCATGTTGGCGCTGGACGACATCTCGCTGAAGCTGAGGTTGACGACGTGGGGCAGACCCTGGCCGCCGTAGGCCGGGTCGGAGCCCAGACCCGTCCAGCCGCCCTCACAGAGCAGTTTGTAGGCTTCCTTGAAGCCGTCCGGCGTGGTGACCGTGTTGTCCGGATGCCAGGTGCAGCCCTGCTTGTCGCCGACGCTGTTCAGCGGCGCCAGCACCTCGCCGGTGAACTTGCCGGCCTCCTCGATGATCGCCTTGACCACGTCCAGCGAGGCGTCGGCGAAGGCCGGCAGCTCGGCGTACTGGTCGATCTTCAGCACATCCTCGAGCAGGAAGACGTGGTCGCGCACCGGGGGTTGATAGGCCATGGTTGGTCCGTGGTTCTGGAAGGGCTGGGAAAAACGCAAAGCGGGGACCGGCGCGAACCGGTCCCCGACATTGCTACTGTAATTGAGGCCTACTTGCCCATCGCCATCTCGGCGTGGCCGTCGATCCGGGCGCGCATCACCTGGTCGTAGTCGGCCGCCTTGGGCAGCAGGTCGGGACGCTTGTCGGCGAGATGCTTCTCGAGGCGCTCGCAGGCTGCGTGGAGTTCGGCAATGGCGCCGTCGATGTCTTCGCGCTGGCGCTCCAGCACGACGATCTTCTCGCGGAATTTCTTCAGGCTGTGGGCGTTCTGGTGCGCGGCCTCGTCGCCCTCGTCGTACAGCTCGAGGATCTCGCGGATTTCCTGCAGCGACAGGCCGACGCGCTTGCCGCGCAGGATGAGGATCAGGCGAGCCCGGTCCTTGTAGCTGTAGACGCGGTTCATGCCGTCGCGGGCGGGGGTCAGCAGACCCTTGTCTTCATAGAAGCGCAGGGCGCGCGGGGTGGCTTTGAATTCGGTGCAGAGCTGGCGGATGGTGAAGGTCCGCTCGGGTCGACGCAGTTCCATGACCATGATGACTTCTCCCTGACGATTGCTTGCTGGCGTTCTGATGATGCCCTTGGGTCAGAGGTGTAAGTCCCGCTTACGTCAACGTCAACAGGGAAGAATGATTTTCCCCATCACAAGGCATTGAGCACGAAAATGGGGCCGGTTTCTGTCGAAACCGGCCCCTTGGCGTAACTTGTTACCTTTTGGTCTCGTTACCAGCTAGCGTTCTGGTACCCGGTGGGGCGGACGTAGGCGCCGTTCACGTAACCCACGCCGACGCCGTTACGGCTGACCAGAACCCACTCGCCGCGCCTGGCGTAGGCCATGGCGGTGAAGGTCTCGCCGCGGGTCAGCTGACCCACCTTGCCGGCGCCGGTCGAGGGACCCGACCGCAGGTTCACCGTCGAAGTGGCGATGAACCGGCCGCCGGCGCGCTGGAAGTTGGCCGGCTGGACGTAGTTCGCGATCCGGTAGCCGTTCGAGACGTAGGAGCCCTGGTCGAGGCTGTCCTTCTTCTGGACCTGGCAGCCGATGGCGCTGCCGGCGGCGGCGCCCAGGCCGGCGCCGATCACCGTGCCGGCGGTTTGCTCGTTCTTGGCCACCTTGTTGCCGATCAGGCCGCCGATAAGCGCGCCGATGATGGCCCCGCCCTCCTGCTTCTTGCCGGGGGCCGAGCAGCCGATGACGCCGTTGGGCTGGGCCGAGGCGGTCACGGGGGCGGCGGCGACGCCGAGCGAGGCGGCGAGGGTCATGGCCAGGCCGACTTTGGCGAGTTTGCTGTGCGCTTGCATGGTCTTTTCTCCTCAACAAATGCGCGGACCGGGGTGAAGTCCCTGGTCGTTGAGGGGGGTTATGAGGGGTGCTGGCTGAACGGACGCGGAAGCGGGCGTTATGTTCTGTTCAGGTGCTCTTGGTCACACACCCGGCGCTTTGAGATAGTTCAGGCCGGCCTTGTCCGCCGCTTCGATCGCCGACTTCTCGCAGTTTTCGATCCCGTCAGAGAACTCGATCTGTACCGGCCTCATCTCTGCAGATTTGCTCACGACCTCGTTGAACCTTTTCAGGGCAGGGTCGGACGCCCTGGCGACGAGCCGCGAAAGGAGCCCAACATCTGCGTTGGTCGGCTTGTGGGGCGGATCAATCGTGAGCTTCCCGAGCAGCGCGTCAACATCAGGATCGCTGTAGATCGAGACAACTGTGCGCAGGTCGTCGTCCGACAGGATTGACGCCCTTACGGCCGCGGCCATCGGGGTTCCAAAGTCTATGTTGTCGAGCAAATTCGACATGCATCGCGCATGAGCGGCGACAATAGGGTCGATGTCGTCTTTCCGACCTGGGTTGCCGCCTATCAGCCTGTCGCGCACCCCTGAAGTCAGGGCTGGGCCCACGGGGAGGGTTCTGAACCCTGCTGGATACACCCTGGCCAATGTCTCAAGAAGCTGTTCGCGCTCAACCGTGGCGCCAAGCACCGGGCCCGCACTCAACAGGGCTGCACAGAGAGTCGCCGCGACCACGATCCGCATGAAAGCCCCTGACTCGACGCTTGGCCAACATCAGCCAACACTTGCTATGCCAACAGGCAGGGACAGTTGCAACCTCAGAGTGTGCGCCGCATCTCGTCCCAGGCATTCGACAGCGCGTTCCGGTGCGCAGGGCTCGCCACCCCGATCAGCGCTTGGGCCCGCTCGTCCAGCGTCCGGCCACGCAGATCGGCGACGCCGTGCTCAGTGATGACCAGGCCGATGTCGGCGCGGGGCACGCTGACCACGCCGGGCGACAGGCGGGGCACGATGCGGCTGATGCTGTCGCCCTTGGCCGAGGCCGGCAGGGCGAGGATGGGCAGGCCACCTTCCGATAGCCTTGCCCCGCGCAAAAAGTCCGTCAGGCCGCCGATGCCGCTGATCTGGCGGCCGCCCTGGAACTCGGCGTTGGCCTGTCCGAAGAGGTCGATCTCCAGGGCCGAGTTGACCGCGACCAGTTTGGGGATGCCCGCCAGCACGGAAATATCGTGGGTGTGGCCGCTGTCGGCGAAGCGGATGCGGGGGTCGGTCAGGCGATCCCGAAGGCGCGCCGTGCCGGCGGCGAGGCCGGTGACGACGCTGTCCACCACGCCTTCGTCGAGCAAGTCTACCAGTGGGTCGGTGACCATGCCGGAGTGGATCTTCAGGCCTTTGCGGCCGCGCAGACCTTTAAGCGCCGCGACGCCGGCCTTGCCGACCCCGAACTGCAGGCTGGCGCCATCCGGGGCGATGTTCGCGATATGGCGGGAGATGACCTCGAAGGCCGGGTCGAGGTCGCCGGCATCGTAATCGAGCACGGCGCTGTCGTCTTCGGCGACCAGATCGAAGGCTTCCAGCGGCCAGCGCGGCCCGTTCACCGCCGGCAGGTTCGGATTGACCAGGGCCAGCTTGAACACCTCCGGCCGGGCCATGACGGCGGGGGCCAGATCGCTGGCGACGCTCAAGGTCACCATGCCGTCCTTGCCCGGCGGGCTGACCTGGAAGACGGCGGCGTCGAGCGGCGTCTCGCCCAGCCAGCCATAAGTCTGGAACCAGGTCAGCGGGCGCAGGGCGTAGCGGCCGGCCTCGAAGGCGGCGCGCCAGTCGGCGGAGACGAAGATGCCCTCGGACGTCGCGCCGTCGCGCAGGGCAGACCAGTCGGTGCGGTTGATGCCGGGGATCGGCGCGCCGACGAAACACATCCGCTCCGGCCAGCCGTCCGTAGCTTTAATCCTCTCCCGAAAACCGAGCGGTTCGCCCGGTCCGAAGGGGACGAACAGCCGGCCCGAGGGCATCGCACTCAAGCGTTGGGCGAGCTGTTCGATGGCTGGATCAATCGGGAGGCGAATCATGTCATCGTCCGTTCAGGCGGCAGCAGCAACTTATGCCCTGCCCGCGAGTTCTGCGTACGAACCCCGGTCCCTTTTGGACAAGAGCCGTTACGTCATGCAAACCACCACCCAACAGCCTTCGGGCCTCATCAAGCCCCTGCTGTGGATCGCCGGCGCCTTCTTCGCGACCGGATTTCTGGGCTACCTTGTGATCGGGCTGAATTCGCTTCCGGGCTAGGTCCCGACGCCGGTTGAGCCAAAACCGCCGGCGCCCCGCACCGTCTCTTCCAGACTGTCGACCGACGACCACTGCGCCTGCACGACCGGCGCGATGACCAGCTGGGCGATGCGGTCGCCGCGGCGGATGACGAAGTCTTCCTCACCCAGATTGATCAGGATCACCTTCACCTCGCCCCGGTAGTCGGCGTCGATGGTGCCGGGCGTATTGAGGCAGGTCACCCCCGCCTTGGCGGCCAGACCCGACCGCGGACGGACCTGGGCTTCGAACCCGGGCGGCACCGCGAAGCTGAGGCCGGTCGGGACCATGGCGCGGGCCATCGGAGCCAGGGTCAGCGGCGCGTCTTCCGGCACGGCGGCGCGCAGGTCCATGCCGGCGGCCAGCGCGGTCTCGTAGGCGGGCAGCGGCAGGCCCTGGGCGTGGGCCAGCTGAACGACGGGTATGGTGGGGGTCACAGGATATCCTTGGCGATACGTTGGGCGATCTTCATCGCCACCTCATCCTTGCCGGCGCGCTCCCAGCGCTCGACGCCGGCCTTGCTGACGATCATCACCGCGTTCTCGGTCCCGCCCATGACGCCGGGCTGGGTGACGTCGTTGGCGACGATCCAGTCGCAGCCCTTGCGGGTCAGCTTCGCCCTGGCGTGCATCTCGACATCGTTGGTCTCGGCCGCGAAGCCGACGACGATCTTGGGCCGCTGTGGCGTGTGGGCGGCCAGGGTGGCGAGGATGTCGGGGTTCTCGACCAGGGTGATGGCGGGGGGGCCATCCTTGCCCTTTTTCAGCTTGATGCCGAAGGCCTCGTCGGGTCGCCAGTCGGCGACGGCGGCGACGCAGACGGCGGCGTCGGCCGGCAGGGCTGACTGGCAGGCGGCCAGCATCTCGCGGGCGCTCTCGATATCGACGCGGGTGACGCCGGCCGGGGTCGGCAGGCTGACCGGGCCGGCGACCAGGGTGACCCGCGCCCCCAGCCGCGCCAGGGCGCCGGCGATCTCGAAGCCCTGCCGGCCGCTGGAGCGGTTGGTCAGGACGCGCACGGGGTCGAGCGCCTCGGCCGTCGGACCGGCGGTGACCAGAACATGTCTGCCCTTCAGCGGACCGCCTTCGAGCAGGCCGAGGATGGCGTTGAAGATGGCGGCCGGCTCGGCCATGCGGCCCTCACCGAACTCGCCACAGGCCATAGCCCCTTCGTCCGGGCCGACGAAGGACACGCCGTCGGCCTTCAGGGTCGCCAGGTTGCGCCGGGTGGCCGGGTGCTCCCACATCCGCACGTTCATGGCCGGCGCCATCAGCACCGGCTTGTCGGTGGCCAGCAGGGTGGTCGCCGCCAGGTCGCCGGCCAGGCCGTTCGCCGCCCTGGCCATCAGGTCGGCAGTGGCCGGGGCCACGACCACCAGATCGGCCGAACGGGACAGCTGGATATGGCCCATCTCCGCCTCGTCGGTCAGGGAGAAGAGCTCGCTGTAGACCCTGTCCTCGGCCAGGGCCGACAGCGACAGCGGAGTGACGAATTCCGCGCCAGCCTTGGTCAGGATCGGCCGCACGCCGATGCCCGCCCTGCGCAGGAGGCGCGTCAGCTCCAGCGTCTTGTAGGCGGCGATACCCCCGCCGACGATCAGCAACACCCGCTTTTCGCTCAAGTCACGCGCTCCCGGTTGGACCTGCTTCCTAACGGCTTTGCGCCGTTCGCCAAACAGGACTCGACACTGTTCACGTTTTGATCTTTTATCGCGAACGACGCTATCTCATCGGGAGTTCAACCTGTGCGCAATCTTCTGACCGCCTCGGCTGTTCTGGCCGCGGTTTTCGCTCTCGCCGCCTGTGACGGCGGCCCTGCCAGCAAGCCCTCGCGCGACCAGGCCGACGCCGGGTCCGCGCCGACGGCGCGATCGGAGACCACCGAGACCGCGTCAGCGGACGGCGACCGCACCGAGACGCCCAGGGTCGATCCCCGCACCCAGCCGCCCCCGATGCTGGACGGCAAGCCGATGTGGGCGGCCAACCGCCGGCTGACGGCCGAGGAAGCTGCCGAGAAGCAGTTCGAGCGTAACGGCAAGGACTTCGGGGCCAAGTCGGTCGAGGACTATGCGCGCAAGGCCCAGGCCTTCGTCAGCAACCCGCCGAAGGGCGCCGAGGTGATCACCCGCCAGCGCGGCAAGATCATGTACGACGCCAAGAGCAACACCTTCGCGGCGGCGACCAGGGACGGCGTGCCGAGGACGATGTTCAAGCCGGAAGAAGGCGCGGCCTACTGGGAAGAGGCGAAGTCGCGGCCGGAGGGTGGACGGCGGCAACGTCAGAGCGGCGGCGGCGAGGGCTGAGCGCCCTCCCTCCCCGAATTGGGGAGGGCAGACGCGCGAAGCGCGTCGGGTGGGGAATTGCCATGCACGACAGACAGATTCGTCCCTCCATCGCGAGGGCAAGAGAACTGCGCGCCAACCTCACCCGCCATGAGGCGAGGATGTGGCGCTGGTTGAAGACGCTGCGGTCCGAAGGCAACCATTTCCGGCGGCAGGCGCCGTACCGAGGCTACTACCTCGACTTTGTCTGCCTGAACCGCATGTTGGTCATCGAACTCGATGGTCCGGGCCATGGGACGGACGAAGCAAGGAAACATGACGCGGATCGCGACCACGCGCTGATGCGGTTGGGGTTCAGGTGCTGCGCTTTCAGAACCGAACGCTCGACGAACACATGACGAGCGTCGTCGATGCGATCTACGAAGCGTTGAGCCTTCAACCGTCCCGCCGGTGACCGACTTCCCCACCCGGCGCGCAACGCGCGCCTGCCCTCCCCAATTCGGGGAGGGAGGTTGGCGCCGGCCTCGTCTACACCAACACCACCGCCAGCAGCAGCGCCACGCCGGACACCGCCGCCCCGATCGAGAACCACAGCAGCTTTGCCGGACTTTCCTCCACCGTCACCACCGTCTGCGGCGCGCCCTCTTCCGCCAGCTTCACGATCGCCCGGGCCGCCCGATGAACCTCGCCCGCCAGTTCCCGCACCTTCGCCGCAGGCGACAGCTCACGGGCGATCCAGCGGCGCACGACCGGGTCGGCGGCGGCCCACAGGTCGTGCTCGGGGTCGATGCCGCGGGCGACGCCTTCAACGGTCACCATGGTCTTCTGCAGCAGGACCAGCTCAGGCCGCAGGTGCATGTCGAACAGGGCGGTGATCTCGAACAGTTGGGCCAGCAGCCGGCCCATCGACACCTGGCTGGCTGCGCGGCCGAACACCGGCTCTCCGACCGCCCGCAACGCCTGGGCGAACGCGCCGCGGTCCTGGTGGGCCGGCACATAGCCGGCCTCGAAATGGATGTCGGCCACCCGGGCGTAATCCCGGGTCAGGAAGCCGTAGAGGATCTCGGCCAGGAACCGCCGCTCCATCGGCCCGATCCGCCCGATGATACCGTAATCGATAGCGGTCAGGCCGGCCGGCGCCGCCACGAACAGGTTTCCCTCATGCAGGTCGGCGTGGAAGACGCCATGGTCGAGGGCCTGGGACAGGAAGGCGCGGATCAGGTTGTCGGCAAGTTCACGCCGGTTGAAGGCCGGGTCATCCAGGGCCTGGGGCGATGACAGAGGACGGCCGCCGGCCCATTCCTGGGTCAGCACCCGCTTTGCCACGCCGTCCCAGACGATGGTCGGCGCCGCCATGAAGGCGTCGCGGGCCATGACCTCCCGCAGCTCGTCGGCCCCCGCGGCCTCGAACCGCAGGTCCAGTTCCAGCTCAAGCGACCGGATGACGATCTCGACGAAGGCCTGGGGCTCCAGCCGGCGGGCGGGCGGCGCCAAGGCATGAGCCCATTTCGCCGCCAGCCTGAGGGCGGCGCTGTCGCGGGCGGCGCGGGCTTCGACCCCGGGCCTCAGGACCTTGACCGCCACCTTGCGGCCATCGAGCAGCACCGCCTCATGCGCCTGGGCGAGGGAAGCGGCCGCGACCGCGTCGCCGAAGCTGGAAAACAGGCTGTCGATGGGCCGGCCCAGCGACCGCTCGACCTCGGCCCGGGCGACCGCCGTCGGGAAGGGGCGAAGCGCGTCGCGCAGATGGGCGAGGTCCTCGACGAACTGGCTCCCGAAGATATCGGCCCGGGTGGCGAGGAACTGGCCAAGCTTGATGGCCACCGGACCCTGGGTTTCCAGGACCCGAGCCAGCCGCTCGCCGGGCCGCCCCTTGCGGGAGGCGCCGCCGGCCGGGAGGCGGATGAAGAAGGCGGCGACCTTAGCCGACGGCGGCAGGACGGCGTCAATCTCGCGCGGCAGCAGGGCGTCGGCCCGCATCAGGGCCCAGCCCGTTCCGATCAACCGGCCCAGGGCCGCCAGGCTCGCCATGGGCTAGATCGCCCACCCGTGATGGAGCGCGGCGACGCCGCCGGTGAAGTTGGTATAGGTCACGCGGGAGAAGCCGGCGTCACGGATCATGGCCGCGAACGTTTCCTGATCCGGGAAGCGGCGGATGCTCTCGACCAGGTACTGGTAGCTGTCGCGGTCGTTGACGACCCATTCGCCGATGGCCGGGATGGCCTTGAAGCTCCACAGGTCATAGCCCTTGCGCAGGGCCTCGCTGACCGGTCGCGAAAACTCGAGACAGATGAACCGGCCGCCGGGCTTCAGCACGCGGCGCGCCTCGCGCAGCGCAGTCGGCACGTCGGTCACATTGCGGATGCCGAAGCTGATGCAATAGGCGTCGGCATAGGCGTCAGGCAGCGGCAGGCGCATGGCGTCGGCGACGCCCCAGGTCATCTCCGGCTCGCCGCCCTTCTCGATGCCGGCGGCGATCATCTCGCCATTGTAGTCGAGGACGTGAACGGTCCCGTCCGGACCGCCCCGGCGTAGCTGGGCGGCGCGCATCATCTTCGAGAAGCGCCGGGCCATGTCGCCGGTGCCGCCGGCGAGGTCGAGGATGATCTCGCCCGGCTGGGGGTTGAGGCGGGCGGCGACAGCGTCCTTCCACAGCCGGTGGACCCCGGCGCTCATCAGATCGTTCATCAGGTCGTACTTGCCGGCGACCTTGTCGAAGACACCCCGCACCAGACCCGCCTTCTCGGCCGGGTCGACATCGCGGAAACCAAAGCTGGCGCGCTGTTCGCTCATAGGTTTGTCCATAGACCGGGCGCTTGGACCGCGCTAGCCAAACCCCATGCCTGAATTGCCCGAAGTCGAGACGGTTCGCCGGGGCCTCGCCCCAACCCTGGAGGGCCACCGCCTGGTGCGGGTGCAGCAGCTGCGCCCCGACCTGCGCTTTCCCTTCCCGGACGGCTTTGTCCAGCGGCTGACCGGCGCGACGATCACCCGCCTCGATCGCCGGGCCAAATACCTGCTCGGCCGCCTTGATCGTGGAGACAGCCTCGTCATGCATCTGGGCATGACCGGCCGCTTCGAGATCGACGGCCTGGTCCCCGGCGAGTTCGACCGCGCCGTCGACCCTGATCCCAAGCACGCCCACGTCATCTTCGAGACCGACGCCGGGGGCATGGTGACCTACTACGATCCCCGCCGGTTCGGCTTCATGGGCCTGGTCCCGACGGCCGAGCTGGACAGCCATCCCTGGTTCGCCGGCATGGGGCCTGAACCGCTGGGTCCGGGCTTCACCGCCGACACCCTGATCAAGGCCTTCGCGGGTCGCAAGCAGGGGCCCAAGACCCTGTTGCTCGACCAGCGGGTCGTGGCCGGGCTAGGGAATATCTACGTCTCCGAGGCCCTGCACCGGGTCGGCATCTCGCCGCTGAAACCGGCCGGATCGATCGCCAGGAAGCGGATCCCGCCGCTGGTCGCCGCCATCAAGGATGTGCTGGCCGAGGCGGTCGAGGTCGGCGGCTCAACCCTGCGCGACTTCGCCGCCGCCGACGGGGCGCTGGGCTATTTCCAGCACCGGTTTCGGGTCTATGACCGTGAAGGAGAGCCCTGCCCGACGCCGGGCTGCGGGGGGACGATTTCACGCGTGGTGCAGTCCGGGCGGTCGACCTTCTACTGTCCGAAGTGCCAGAAATAGCGGGCTAGAGAGCGCCTCGCTCTCCGCCCACGTCGTGGGCGGAGGACGGTTCGGAGCGCCAGCGACGGACCAGGAGGCGGGACCGCCGCCGGCAGGTCCAGATCCGACAGGGCGGCGGTTCCCCTCGGTGTGGCTCGCTTGCAGCGCTCGCCACATCCACTCCCCCATTTTTCAAATGGGGAAGAGCGAAGCCCCTAGAGCCCGAAGTCGTATCCGAAGTCATGCTTCAGGTGCTCGCGCAGGATCGGCTTGAGCACCGCGTCTGCCTCGGCCGTCCACACCGTGTCGCCGACGCCGTCGGGGCGCACACCCTTGCCGGTGGCGTTCGGGTTGTGGAAGGCGAGCATGTTTTCCTTGAAACCGGCGACGACGCCCTTCTCGATGGCGTCAGCCGGCAGGATCACACCAAGGTGCCGCGCCAGCCGGTCCAGCTCGCCCGCCGTGTCGCGCCGGAAATCCTCGTACTTCAGGACCAGGGTCTCGGCCGGGTAGTGCTCCTGCACGGACCCCCAGCGGTTCATGAAGCGGATGTACCACCAGACGTCGACGACATAGGCCTTGTCCCACGGATCGCCGGCCACGTAGGTCTCGAAGGGAACGGCGTACTTGTCCTTCCACTTCTCGAAGTTGGAAATCAGCACGTCCCGCATGTCCCTCACCACCACGCCATACTTCGGCAGCGGGGCGAGCGCCCGGATCAGCGGCCATTCCACGGCATAGGCGGGGATCGAGTGGCTGGAGGCGATGCGCGGCACGCCGGGCAGATTGAGCTTGTGCTTGGGATTGCCGATGACGGCGTTGCTGTCGTTGTTGTTGTAGAACTTCGGCCCCTCGACGCCGTAGTGGTGAGCCATGGCCCAGCTCAGCATCCACTTGATCCAGTGGGTGCCCGAATGCTGGCCGGTGACCAGATAGCCATCCCAGTTGCGGTGCTTGATGAGCGACCAGTTGGTCATCTCGCGATTGAAGCTGTGCAGGGCGTGGGCGGTGTTCATCTGGCTCTTGAGCGGCGCGATCAAAGGATTAAGAACCGCGTATGACCTACCAGACCCTCCTCGTCGAGACGCCGCATGACGGCGTTCTGCTCGTCCGCCTCAACCGCCCCGAGGCCCTGAACGCCCTCAACAGTGAACTGCTGGGCGAGCTCGGCCAGGTTCTCGACGCCGCCGAGAGCGACGCAGCCGTTCGCTGCCTGGTGCTGACCGGCTCGGAAAAGGCCTTCGCAGCCGGCGCCGACATCAAGGAGATGTCGGACAAGACCTATGCCGAGATGTTCAAGCTGGACTTCTTCACGGCGGCGGCCCGGCGTATCGAGACCTTCCGCAAGCCCATCATCGCGGCGGTCAGCGGCTATGCGCTGGGCGGCGGCTGCGAGCTGGCCATGATGTGCAGCTTCATCATCGCCAGCGAGACGGCGAAGTTCGGCCAGCCGGAGATCAATCTCGGCGTTGCGCCGGGCATCGGTGGCACCCAGCGGCTGACCCGCTTCGTCGGCAAGTCCAAAGCCATGGACATGATCCTGACCGCCCGGATGATGGATGCCGCCGAGGCCGAGCGTTCGGGCCTGGTCTCCCGCGTCGTGCCGGCCGACAGGCTGCTGGACGAGGCCCTGGCCGCGGCGGTGAAGATCGCCGGCCAGTCGCCGCTGGCGGTGGCGATGAACAAGGAACTGGTCGAGGCCGCCTACGAGACGACCCTGACCACCGGCGTCGCCCTCGAGCGCCGCCTGTTCCACAGCCTGTTCGCCTTCGAGGACCAGAAGGAAGGCATGGCCGCCTTCGTCGAGAAGCGGAAGCCTAACTTCACGGGAAAATAGGTCAGGTCGCGGTCGCGGTTGGCCGGGTGGTGTTGAAGAACCGGTCTGCCTCCGGTGTGATCAGCCATTTGGCGAACTTGCGGACCTGGTGCTCGTCCCGGAAATCGCCCCGGGTCGCCACCAGATGAACCTGGCCGCCATCGACTTCGCGGGCCCAGCGGTCTTCCAGCCGCGCCAGACTCAGGCGCTGGATCCGGTTGGCCTGCTTGGGTTCACGGGTGGCGATCAGGCCGCCCATGAGAGCCTCCATCTTGCGGCCGAGCTCGACCTCGGAAATGTCGGTATCGACCCGCAGGGAGGCGTAGCGCCGCTCCGGCCAGCCAATGGCTGCACGCTCGAGGGCCTGGGCCAGGTCCGGGTCGCAGACGATCTGGAGCGCCGGAGCCGGCAGCAGATCGCAGGACGCCAGAGAGGCGGAAACCGGAACGGCGAGGGCGGAAAGGAGCAGGGTGCGGCGGTGCATCCGCCAACCTTAGCGGCGACCGCGCGGCTGGGAACAGGGAATCCGCATTGACCCCACCGGCCCCTTCCCGTATATCGCCGCGCTTCCGATTATACGGCGGCTGGGCCCGGTGCCCGACCGCATGTCCGTCCCAAGGTTTTTAGAGAGCATCATGGCCAATAATCCCGGCGCCAAGAAAGCGATCCGCAAGATCGAACGCCGCACCGAAGTCAACAAGGCGCGCCGTTCGCGCGTCCGCACCTTCCTGCGCAAGTTCGAAGAGGCGGTGACCGCCGGCGACGTCGAAGCCGCCAAGGGCGCCTTCGTCGAGGCCCAGTCGGAGCTGATGCGCGCCGTGACCAAGGGCGTCGTCCACAAGAACACCGGCTCGCGCAAGGTTTCCCGCCTGCACGCCCAGCTGAAGAAGCTGTCGGCCGCCTGATCCAGGCGCCTGCAGATTGGGTATAGTCCTTAGGGGCTTCTACCTAAGCTTCTGATTTTAAAGACTTTCAAGAGCCGCTCAGGATTGACTCCGGGGCGGCTTTTGTTCGCCTGCGGATCAGGCTGCTGCGACCCATTAACTCAGTGCCCGGAAGTAGAATTTACGTTTTCCCTTGCCGCGCGAGGGGCTCTCGCGAGTCAACAGAAATATCCGCATCCGGCGCCAAATTTCACGTTTGACCCCTCCGATCCGGGGGCTCTAAGGTCAACTTCTCAGCGCTTTTCACCCCGGTGTTTTCGGGCTTTCGGGCGAGACGACGGATAGAGTCTATCCGGCGCACGGGGAAGAATTGTGTCTGGTCAACCGGGACTGACGTCGTGGGGGCGGACGTCTCGGATCTCGGGACTGAACAAGAAAATGACGGTGGGCTATGATGAATTCGGGTGGACAGCGCATGACCTCTACAGCGCCGGCGGTTTCGGTGTGGGGCAAGGCCTGTCTTGCGTTGCGTCGGGAGCTGGGCGAGGCCGACTTCGGCTCGTGGCTGGCCCAGGCGGCGCTGCGCGAGGGGCCTGACGGCGCCCCTGTGCTCGTCACCCCGACGGGCGTGGCCCGTGACTGGATTCGCCGGAACGCCTGGCGCCGTATCTCCGAGCTGTGGGCCCAGAACGACCCCGAGGGTCGCCGCCTGGACCTGAAGTCCAAGATGGAGTTCGAGGTCGCCGGAGGCGCGTCCCTGCCGTCCCACCCCCATGTCATCGAGACGGCCGAGCCGGTCTCTTCCGACGTGCCCCAGGTCTCGCCGCCGACCGCCGGTCCGGCCGCCCGCCCGGCCCGCAACGCCGGCCTGCAGGACCGCTTCAACTTCGACACCTTCGTGCCGGGCCCCGCCAACGAGTTCGCCCACGCGGTCGGCAAACGGGTCGCCAGCTGGGCTGACGGCCACTTCAACCCGGTCGTCTTCCATGGCCCCTACGGTTTCGGGAAGACCCACCTGCTGAACGCCATGGCCTGGGAGGCCATGAAGAACGCGCCCGACAAGAAGGTCATCTACCTGACCGCCGAGCGGTTCCTGTCGACCTTCGTCCGCGCCGTGATGGATCGCCAGACGGCGGCCTTCAAGGAAGAGCTGCGGGCCGCCGATCTGCTGCTGATCGACGATGTGCATTTCATCGGTGGCAAGCAGTCGTCGCAGGAAGAGCTGTTCCACACCCTGACCGCCCTGATGGAGGACGGCCGCCGGGTGGTGTTCTCGGCCGACCGGCCGCCCTCGGCCCTGACCGAGGTAGACGCCCGGCTTCGAAGCCATCTGTCGGCCGGCCTGGTCTGTGGCCTGGAGCCGGCGGACCGGACCCTGCGTCTGGGCATCCTGGAGCGCAAGCTGGACACGCTCGGCCGTCAGGCCGGGTTCGCGGCCAGCGCCCGTCCCGAGGTGCTTCAGTTCCTGGCCGACCGCTTCACCGACAGTGTTCGGGAACTGGAAGGCGCCCTGAACACCCTGCTGGCCCGGGCCGGCGAAGATATCCGCACCGTCAGCCTCGACGAGGCCCAGAACATCCTGCGGCCGCACCTGCGTGGGGCGGAAAAGCGGGTAACGGTCGACGACATCCAGAAGGCCGTGGCCGAGCACTACAGCCTGCGCCAGGCCGACCTGCTGAGCGAGCGCCGCAACCGCGCGATCGCCCGGCCGCGCCAGGCGGCCATGTGGCTGGCCAAACAACTGACCACCCGCTCGCTGCCCGACATCGGCCGGCGCTTCGGCGGCCGCGACCACACGACGGTGATCCATGCGGTGCGGCGGATCGAAGAGCTGAAGCAGGACGATCCGGTGCTGACGCGGGATCTCGAGACGCTGACGCGCAAGCTGCGGGGTTAGGCGCGGCGCGACGGCTCTCCCCCATTGAAAATGGGGGAGTGGCTTTGGCGAGCGCTGCAAGCGAGCCAAACCGAGGGGGTCCCCACCGCGGGTGGGAGGCCAATCCCTGCCGCCGGCGCTGCCCCGCCTCCTGGTCCGTCGCTGACGCTCCGAACCGTCCTCCGCCCCCTCGCGGGGGCGAAGAGCGAACCACCGTCAGGTTCGCTCAGTCAGAACCGCTTCCCTGCCACCCCATTCTGCCCGAAGTAGCCGAGCATCCGGGCCCAGCCGTCCTTGGCCGAGGTCTCGTCGTAGGTGGCGCGATAGTCGGCGTGGAAGCCGTGCTGGGCGTTCGGGTAGACGATGATGTCCGCCCCGACCTTCTTGGTCCGGACCAGAATTTCCCTGGTCGCCTCAACATCCTTCAGCGGAATGCCCTGGTCCTTGCCGGCGTAGAGGCCGAGCACCGGGCACTTCAGCACCCCGACCTTCTCCAGCGGCCATTCCCGGTCGGGCTCGCCGAGGAACTGGCCCTCGGGCGGCCTGGCCAGCCGGCCGTACCAGGCCACGCCACATCGGAAGTCCCGTGTGCGGGCGCAGGCCAGCCAGACCACCGCCCCGCCCCAGCAGAAGCCGGTGATGGCCTTGCGCTCGGGATCGACGAAGCGCTGGTTGTTCAGCCAGGCGACCGTGGCGTTGACGTCGCCTTCGGTTTCCTTGTCGGTGGTGTCGCCGACAATCTTGCGGATCTGGCCGAAATCGGTGAGCGGGGCGGGATCGCCATGGCGGACGAAGAAGTCCGGCGCGATGGCGACATAGCCTTGCTTGGCCAGGCGCCGACAGGTGTCGCGGATATACTCGTGGACCCCGAACACCTCGGAGACCACCAGAACCGCCGGGAACCGTCCGCGCGCGTCGGGCCGTGCGACATAGGCCGGGATCGCCCGGTCGAAGCTGGGGATCATCTCGACCCCCGTCTTCAGGTCCTTGTCATCGGTGGTGATCGGGGCCGCTTCCGCCGAAACCGCGGCGGCGGCATAGCCGGCGAAGAAAAGGCCGCCCAGCAAGCGGCGCGAGATGTTCAGATCGCCCGGTTCATTGCCCTCTGGACGCGTCAGAATCTGCATTGGCGGCCTCCCAGCCTTGTACTTCTGGCGCCCAAGGTAGCGCGCCAGAATGTCGCGGGGCAAAGGGATTCATGGGCCAGGCCTCAGGGATGGGGCGCCGCCCGTCGCAGGGTGAGGTTCAGGCGGCCGCCGCCGGGGATCAGGCTGGAGCTGCCCGGGATGATCCGGTCGACCCCGTGGAAGGCCAGTCGCGCCTCGCCGCCGAGCATGCAGACATCGCCCGAGGCCAGCCTGACCGAGGCCGTCCGGCCGCCGCGCGTCGTCCCGCCGATGCGGAACACCGCCGTATCGCCCAGCGACACCGACAGCACGGGAAATCGCATGTCCGCCTCGTCACGATCCTGGTGCAGGCCCATCTTCGCGCTGCCCCGATAGAGATTGACCAGACAGGCGTCGGGCGGAACCCGGGGATCGGCGTGGCGGGCCCACAGGTCCATCAGCACCGGCGGGATCGACGGCCACGGCCGGCCTGTCGCCGGATGGGCCGCCTGGTAGCGGTAGCCGGCCGCGTCGGAGACCCAGCCGAGCGGGCCCAGATTGCTCATGGCCACGCTCATGGCCTTGCCGCCCGGGGTTACATAGTTGGCCGTCGGCGCGGTCTCGATCAGCCCCAGCACGGCCTCCGCCAGGGCCTTCTGCGCGCTTGCGTCCAGCGCCGCCGGAAACAGTTGAAAACCTGAGGGAACCGTCATGGCTGGACTTCTATCGCCGGGGCGGGCAAAGCCCCACCGCAAATGGGGTTTTGCCCTTGCGGGAGACGGCGCTCTCCCCATATGGCGACTCGACACGTCGCGTTTCCCCACACGGAAACAGGCGCTGCGTTTGAACCGGCCAACTGGCCATTTTGTTGAAGGGGACGGAACAGAAAGTCGTACGGGCGCTGGAATCCCAGGCCCACGGGTTTCGTCCGCCATAGAGGAGCGAAAGACCGCAAGATGAGCAAGATCATCGGCATTGACCTCGGCACCACCAACTCGTGCGTCGCCATCATGGACGGCAAGACCCCCAAGGTCATCGAGAACGCCGAAGGCTCGCGCACCACCCCCTCGGTGGTCGGCATCCAGGAAGACGGCGAGCGTATCGTCGGCCAGCCGGCCAAGCGCCAGGCGGTGACCAACCCGACCAACACCTTCTTCGCCATCAAGCGTCTGATCGGCCGCCAGTTCAACGACCCGGTCGTGGCCAAAGACAAGGACATGGTGCCTTACGAGATCGTCGCCGGTCCCGGCGGCGCGGCCTATGTCCGTTCGCACGGCAAGGACTACTCGCCCCAGCAGATCAGCGCCTTCACCCTCATCAAGATGAAGGAAGCGGCCGAACAGCACCTCGGTGAGACCGTCACCAAGGCGGTCATCACGGTCCCGGCCTACTTCAACGACGCCCAGCGTCAGGCGACCAAGGACGCCGGCAAGATCGCCGGCCTGGAAGTCCTGCGCATCATCAACGAGCCGACCGCGGCCGCGCTGGCCTACGGCCTGGAAAAGAACGAAGGCAAGAAGATCGCCGTCTACGACCTCGGCGGCGGCACCTTCGACGTCTCGATCCTCGAGATCGGCGACGGCGTCTTCGAGGTGAAGTCGACCAACGGCGACACCTTCCTGGGCGGTGAAGACTTCGACATGCGCGTCGTCGACTACCTGGCCGACGAGTTCAAGAAGGAAACCAGCACGGATCTCCGCAAGGACAAGCTGGCCCTGCAGCGCCTGAAGGAAGAGGCCGAAAAGGCCAAGAAGGAACTGTCCAGCGTCACCCAGTACGAGGTGAACCTGCCCTTCATCAGCATGAACGCCTCGGGCCCGCTGCACCTCAACATCAAGCTGACCCGCGCCAAGCTGGAAGCCCTGGTCGAGGACCTGGTGGCCAAGACCATCGGCCCCTGCGAGCAGGCCCTGAAGGACGCCGGCCTGAAGAAGACCGACATCGACGAAGTGGTCCTGGTCGGCGGCATGACCCGCATGCCCAAGGTCATCGAGGCGGTGAAGGAGTTCTTCGGCCGTGAGCCCCACAAGGGCGTCAACCCGGACGAAGTGGTCGCCCTCGGCGCCGCCGTTCAGGCCGGCGTTCTGCAAGGCGACGTGAAAGACGTGCTGCTGCTCGACGTCACCCCGCTGACGCTGGGCATCGAGACGCTGGGCGGCGTGTTCACCCCGCTGATCGAACGCAACACCACCATCCCGACCAAGAAGAGCCAGACCTTCTCGACCGCCGACGACAACCAGTCGGCCGTGACGATCCGGGTCTTCCAGGGTGAACGCCCGATGGCCAACGACAACAAGGTGCTGGGTCAGTTCGACCTGGCCGGCATTCCGCCGGCCCCGCGCGGCGTGCCGCAGATCGAGGTCACCTTCGACATCGACGCCAACGGCATCGTCCACGTCACCGCCAAGGACAAGGCGACCAACAAGGAACAGGCCATTCGCATCCAGGCGAACGGCGGCCTTTCGGACGCCGACATCGAGAAGATGGTCCAGGAAGCGGAGTCGAACAAAGCCGAGGACGACAAGCGCAAGGCCGCTGTGGAAGCCAAGAACCAGGCTGACGCGGTGATCCACTCCTCCGAGAAGGCCCTCGCCGAACACGGCGACAAGGTCGGCGCGGACGAGAAGGCCGCCATCGAGACGGCCCTGGCCGACCTCAAGGCCGCGGTCGAAGGCGACGACGCCGAGGACATCTCGGCCAAGACCCAGACGCTGATCCAGGCGTCGATGAAGCTCGGCGAGGCCATGTACAAGGCCCAGCAGGGTGAAACCGCTGAAGGTGGCGATACCGCCGCTGAAGCTGCGGACGAAGGCGTCGTCGACGCCGAGTTCGAGGAAGTCGACGACGATAAAAAGTCGGCGTGACGATGCGCCCCATCGCGCAGGCGGCTCAAGTGCGGCACAACCCGATCCGGGGAGCGCCGCCGCCGCCTTCGCGAACGCACGCAGAAGTCCCGTCCCGCATCGCCGTCTCCCACCAGGAGAACAGGCTTGAAGCGGGACGGGATACTTCCCATCTCCAAACATTGACGCTCGGATAGCTTACGCCGCCATGCGCGACTACTATGACATCCTTGGCGTGACCCGTAGCGCCGATGACGCGGCGCTGAAGTCAGCCTTCCGCAAGCAGGCGATGGAGCACCATCCCGACCGCAATGGCGGTTGCGAGGACGCGTCGGCCCGCTTCAAGGAAATCAACGAGGCCTATTCGGTCCTCTCCGACGCCCAGAAGCGCGCCGCCTACGACCGCTTCGGCCACGCCGGGGTCAACGGCATGGGTGGTGGCGGTGGCCAGGGCTTCCACGACGTCAACGACATCTTCAGCGAAGTGTTCGGCGACGCCTTCGGGGAGATGTTCGGCGGTCGCGGCCGCCAGCGCTCCAACGGCCCGGCCCGCGGCGCCGACCTGCGCTACGACATGGAGATCACCCTCGAGCAGGCCTATGCCGGCGTCGAGAAGGAGATCCGCGTCCCCTCCTCGATCACCTGCGAGACCTGTGAAGGCTCGGGCGCCAAGCCCGGCACCAGCCCGACCGTCTGCGGCAGCTGCGGCGGCGCAGGCCGGGTGCGGGCCACGCAGGGCTTCTTCTCGATCGAGCGCGCCTGCCCCCGCTGCGGCGGCTCGGGCAAGATGATCATGGACCCCTGCAAGAGCTGTCACGGGGCCGGCCAGGTGCGCAAGGAACGCGTCCTCTCGGTCCGCGTCCCCGCCGGGGTCGACGACGGCGCCCGCATCCGCCTTGCCGGTGAAGGCGACGCCGGCCAGCGCGGCGGCCCGCGCGGTGACCTCTACATTTTCCTGTCGGTGGCCCCGCACGAGCTGTTCGAGCGCGACGGTCTGGATCTGCTCTGCACCGTGCCTGTGCCGATGGCCACGGCCGTGCTCGGTGGCGATATCGAGGCTCCCTGCCTGACCGGCGGTGAAAAGTGCGACGGTCAGTGCAAGATGACGGTGAAGGTCCCGGAAGGGGTCCAGACCGGCAAGACCGTTCGGCTGAAAGGCCGCGGCATGCCGTCCCTGCGCTCACGCGAGCGCGGCGACCTGGTGGTCGAACTGTTCGTCGAGACCCCCACCCAGCTCAGCCAGCGCCAGCGCGAACTGATGCGCGAGTTCGCCGACCTGACGGGCGAGTCCCAGCACCCCAAATCCGCCAACTTCGTCGGCAAGGCTAAGCGCTTCTGGTCGAACGTCACGGGCGGCTAAGCGAGACAGCCGAAAGTGGGTGCCGGTTCCGGCGCCCGTCGAGCGTCAAGCAATAAGCTGTTCGTGACTGACCGGGGCGTCAAAAGGGTCTAGATACCCTTCCCTTGTTGAGTGATTGGCGCGGCCGGACGGGTCGTTGCGCCCTTGAGAGTGTCCGGAGCCGTCCATGCTGCGCGCCTTTACCGCCCTTCGCCCGTTACTGTTGTCACTGGCCCTGCTGACCGGCGGCGGCGTGATCGCTGTCTCGATCGCCGAGCCCGCCTTCGCCCAGCGCGCCTGGCGAACGCACAAGGACGCCAAGTACGGCTACCGGGTCGAATTCCCGGGTGTGCCGAGCGTCAGCCAGGACACAACACCGGGCGGCGTGGTGATGAATGTCGCCCGCCTGGAAGCCGGTACGACCGGCGCCTTTCTGGTTGTCTCGGTCAGCGGCGACCTCGATCCGAAGACCGCCCTCGACAACGCCACCGCCGGCGCCCTGGCCGTGGCCAGCAACAAGTTGATCAGCAAGGCCGACCTGACCATCGACGGCGCCCCGGCCCGCGATCTGGTGATGCGCTCGACCGATACCGGGGTGACGACGACCGTCCGTTTCGTGGTCCAGGGCTCCAACCTGCATCAGGTGATGGCCGTCGCCGCCGCCGATGTGGCGCTGGAAGGCTCAGACCGCTTCATCAACAGCTTCCGCCTGCTGCCGGTCGCCGCGCCGACAGCGCCGGGGACCATGGCCCCGGTCTCGGACGACTAAACGCTCCCCACGGACGCGTTAACATCTGTCGATTCATCGACAGGGTCGTTAGGTTGGGCGGCCCATGAACGCGCCCACCCCCAACATCCCCGATGCCGCCGGCGCCACGCCCGTCATGGCGCAGTATTTCGAAGCCAAGGCGCGTCAGCCCGACGCCCTGGTCTTCTTCCGCATGGGCGACTTCTACGAGCTGTTCTTCGACGATGCGATCAAGGCTGCCGCCGCCCTCGGCATCAGCCAGACCTTCCGGGGCAATCACAACGGCCAGCCCATCCCCATGGCCGGGGTCCCGGTCCATGCCGCCGAGGCCTATCTCGCCAAGCTGATCCGCACAGGCTTCAAGGTGGCCGTCTGCGAGCAGATGGAAGACCCGGCCGAGGCCAGGAAGCGAGGATCCAAATCCATCGTCCGCCGCGACGTGGTGCGGATCATCACCCCCGGCACCCTGACCGAAGACAGCCTGCTCGACAGCCGCGGCGCCAACCGTCTCGCCGCCGTGGCCTTGAGGGCCGGACAGGCGGCGGTGGCCAGTGTCGAGCTGTCCACCGGCGCGGTCGAAAGCCTGCTGCTGGCGCCCTCTGGCCTGGCCGCCGCCCTGGCCGCGCTCAGCCCCTCGGAAATTCTCGTGCCGGACCGGCTGTTCGCCGACGAACATATCGCTGCCGCCCTGAAGATGGCCGGCGGTCTGGTCCAGCCCATGGCCCAGGCCCTGGCCGAACCCTCGGCCAGTGAGGCGCGGGTGAAGCGACTGTATGGCGTCGAGACGCTGGACGGCTTCGGCGGCCTCGCGGGGGCGGAAATATCCGCGCTTGGCCTGATCGCCGCCCATCTGGAGATCACCCAGGCCGGCCGGCTGCCGGCCCTCTCCCCGCCCCGTCGGGCCGGTGAGGCCGACGTCATGGCCATCGACCCGGCCACCCGCACCAGCCTTGAGATCGAGAAGACCACCGGCGGCCAGCGGGACGGCAGCCTGCTGGGCGCCATCGATCGCACCATCACCGCGCCCGGGTCCCGCCTGCTGGCTGAGCGGCTGGCGCGCCCTCTGCTGGACCCCGCCCGCATTGAGGCCCGCCTCGATGCCGTTCAGTGGTTCCTCGAACGCCGCCAGCTGCGCGAGGATGTCCGCGACCAGCTGCGCCGGGCCGGCGACATGGCCCGCGCCCTGTCCCGGCTGGCGTTGGGTCGGGGCGGTCCCCGGGATCTCGGCTGCCTGCGCGACGGCCTGAACGTCGGTGAGACCCTGGCTGGCCTAGCCGCCGGGGATGGTCTGGGCGGCCCGCCGGCCGAGATCGAGGCGGCTCTGGTCGCCATTTCGCCGAGCAACTCGGTCGACCTGTCGAACCTGCTGGCCAACCTCGAGACCGGGCTCGGCCCCGACCTGCCGGCCCAGGCCCGGGACGGGGGCTTCGTCGCCGAGGGCATCCGCCCTGAACTCGATCAGGCCCGCGCCCTGCGCGACGACAGCCGCCGGGTGATCGCGGGGCTGGAGACCCGCCTCGCCACCGACAGCGGCGTGCCGCTGAAGATCCGCCACAACGCCGTGCTCGGCTATTTCGTGGAGACGACGGCGAACAAGGCTGACCCTTTGTTCCAACCGCCGCACAACGCCACCTTCATCCACCGCCAGACCCTGGCCAACCAGGTGCGGTTCACCACCGTCGAACTGGCCGACCTCGACGCCCGCATCGCCCAGGCCGGTGAGCGGGCGCAGGCCATCGAGGTGCAGACCTTCGAGGCCTGGCGCGATCAGGCCGCCGCCCTGGCCGAACCACTGCGGGCGGCGGCCCAAGGTCTCGCCGCTCTCGACGTGGCCTCCGCCCTGGCTGAATGGGCCGAGGACGCCGGCGCCTGCCGGCCGGTGGTCGACAGCTCGCTGTGCTTTGACGCCAGGGCCGCCCGTCACCCGGTGGTCGAGGCCGCCGTCAAGCGGGCGGGCGATCCCTTCACCCCCAACGATTGCTGCCTGGACGGCAGCGGAGAACTGGGCGCCCGCCTCAGCATCGTCACCGGCCCCAACATGGCCGGTAAATCGACCTTCCTGCGCCAGAACGCCCTGCTGGCCGTGCTGGCCCAGTCCGGATCCTACGTCCCGGCCCAGTCCCTGACCCTCGGCGTCGTCGACCGGCTGTTCAGCCGGGTGGGCGCCGGTGACGACCTGGCGCGGGGCCGCTCGACCTTCATGGCCGAAATGGTCGAGACCGCCGCCATCCTGACGCAGGCCACCCCCCGCAGCTTCGTCATCCTCGACGAGATCGGCCGGGGCACCGCCACCTGGGACGGCCTGGCCATCGCCTGGGCCTGCGCCGAGGCCCTGCACGACACCAACCGCTCCAGAGCGCTGTTCGCCACCCACTACCATGAGCTGGCGACGCTCGAGGACCGCATGGCCCACGTCTCCAACCTGTCCTTGCGGGCCAAGGAGTGGAACGGCGACCTCGTCTTCCTCCACGAGTGCGGCCCCGGCCCAGCGGATCGATCTTACGGCGTCCAGGTCGCCAAGCTGGCCGGGGTGCCGCCAGCCGTGGTGGTCCGCGCCCGCGAGGTGCTGGAGCGGCTGGAGACCGAGAGCCACAGCCCGGCCCGGCTGGAAGGGTTGCCGCTCTTCGAGATGGCGGCGCCGACGCCCGTCCAGAAGTGGGGCCCGAGCCCGGCCGAGGAGGCGCTCAAGGCGCTGGACCCGGACGGCATGAGCCCGCGTGAGGCGTTGGAGGCGCTATATCGGTTGAAGGGGCTGAGCTGAAGACTAGGCGCTGGCGCGACGTTGTGTTCTACTCTTGTTCCTGTGTTTCCGAGCGCACCGATGAACCAGACCCCCCCCTCAGACGATCGTCCTGTACATCTCTACGAGAGAGACAACGGCGACCGGGTTCTGGTCCACGAGACAGGCGCCGGCGTCCGAATTGAACTCCGCTACGACGGTGATGCTCTTTGGCTTACCCAAGCCCAGATGGCGGACCTATTCGGTCGGGACGTTTCAGTCATTTCCCGCCACATCGCGAACATCCTTGAAGAGGGAGAGCTTCCCGAAGAGGGTTCTTTGCAAAAAATGCAAACAACTGCCGGGGGCCGGCCGGGTGTTTTGTACAGCCTCGATATGATCATTTCGGTCGGCTATCGGGTGAGTTCCGCGCAGGCAACGCTGTTCCGCAAGTGGGCAACGGCAATCTTGGTCCGGTTCGCAACCCATGGCTTCGTTGTCGATACCGAGCGATTGAAGGCGCCTGGCCAACAAGACCGGATCCGCGAACTTCGCGATCTGATTCGCGACATTCGCGCTTCAGAGGCCAACCTGTATGCCGAACTGCGGCGCATCTGCTCGATGTGCCAGGACTACGACCCCAAGTCGGACGCCGCGCGAACCTTCTACATCAAGACCCAGGCCAAGTTGTTCTATGCGGTGGTGAATCACACACCGTCGGAAATCGTCGCCCGCCGAGCCGATGCTACGGCGCCCGATATGGGACTGAGAACCTGGCCGAAAGACGAAATCCGCCAGCAGGACACCCTTGTTGCGAAGAACTATCTGTCTCCGGCCGAAATCTCCGAGCTGAACCGGCTCACGACCATCCTTCTCGATATCTTCGAGGACCAGCTGGATATCGGCAGGTTGACGACGATGGTCGAGGCTGGCGAGCTGTTGAACAACCAGCTCAAGGGCCTCGGCCGGGTCGTGCTGACGCACGGCGGAAAGATGAGCCACCCCGAAGCTGAACGGCTGGCCAAGGCGCAGTATCTGGCGTTCGATCAGCAGCGCAGGGCGGACCGGGCCGCGACGACCAACGCGGAGCTTGCTGCCCTCAAGGCCGCCGACAAGTCGCTTCCCAAGACAAGGCAACCCAAAACCTAGGCCGCGCAGCCGCGACGCATTGCACACCCGCGTTTCGCAGCGCACATAAGTTCCCATGCCGCCGCGCCTCAAGCCCACCCGCCTCGAACACGTCGTCGACGGCGAAGCCCTGCGGGCCCGGCTCTCGGCCGCCGCCCTCGACGCGGTCGGCGACGAGCCGGAACAGCGCCGCCGGGCCCTCGAAATCCTGAAGCAGGCGCTGTTTCGCGGCCGGATGATCGCCAAGGAGCGGTTGGAGAACGGGGCCGGCGGGATCGAGACGGCCCGGCTGCTGTGCGGGGTGACGGACGAGGTGGTCACAGCCCTTTATGATTTCACCACCGTCCACGTCTTCCGGGCCCGCAACCCGACCGAGGGTGAGCGTCTCTGCCTGCTGGCCGTGGGCGGCTACGGGCGGTTCGTGCTCAGCCCGTTCAGCGATCTGGACCTGCTGTTCCTGCGGCCCTGGAAGCAGACGGCCCACGCCGAGAGCGTCATCGAATACATGCTCTATGCCCTGTGGGATCTGGGCTTCAAGGTCGGCCATTCCAGCCGCACCATCGACGAATGCATCAAGCTGTCGAAGGACGACTTCACCATCCGCACCTCCCTGCTGGAGGCGCGCAAGCTCAGCGGGGACGAGGCCCTCGCGGCTGACCTGCGCCGGCGGTTCCTGAACGAGGTGATGCGGGGCACCGGCCCCGAGTTCGTCACCGCCAAGCTCAAGGAGCGCGATGAGCGCCACGCCCGGGCCGGCGCCAGCCGCTACATGGTCGAGCCCAACGTCAAGGAGGGCAAAGGCGGCCTGCGCGACCTGCACACCCTGATGTGGATCGCCGAATACCTTTATCCGGTCGAGCGGCCCGCCGACATCTTCCGCCTGCCCCACTTCAGCCCGCGCGAGGTGCGCGCCTTCACCCGCGCCTTCGACTTCCTGCACGCGGTGCGGGCCCATCTGCATTTCACCACGGGGCGGCCCGAGGAGCGGCTGACCTTCGATGTGCAGCCGGAAATCGCCCGTCGCATGGGCTATGGCGACCGGGCCGACAATCCGGCCGTCGAGCGCTTCATGCGCCACTACTTCCTGATCGCCCGTGAGGTCGGGGCCCTGACCCGCGCCTTCTCGGCCAAGCTGGAGGCCGAGCACCTCAAGCAGGAGCCCAAGGGCCTGTCGCGCTTCCTGCCCGGCCGGACCAAGGTCAAGCGCCGCGCCCTCGACTATCCCGGCTTCCATGAGGAGAACGGTCGCCTCAACATCGAGGGTCCGCAGGTCTTCGAGCGCGACCCGGTCGATCTCATCCGCATGTTCCGTATCGCCGACGTGCTGGACCTCGACCTGCACCCGGACGCCTTCACCGCCGCCACCCGCTGCCTGCCGTTGATCGGTTCAAAGCTGCGGCGCGATCCCGACGCGGTCGAGGCCTTCCTGGGCATCCTGGCCAAGGGCAAGAAGCCCTATCGCACCCTGACCCTGATGAACGAAGCCGGGGTCCTGGGCCGCTTCCTGCCGGAGTTCGGCCGGATCGTCGCCCAGATGCAGTTCAACATGTACCACTCGTACACGGTCGACGAGCACACCCTGCGGGCCATCGGCATCATCAACGATATCGAGCATGGACGGCTGGAGGAGGACCACCCCCTGGCCACCTCGATCATGCCGCTGATCGACGACCGCGAGAGCCTGTTCCTGGCCATGCTGCTGCACGACACCGGCAAGGGTGGGGTCGGCGGCCAGGAGAAGGCCGGGGCCCGTTCGGCGCGCCAAGCCTGCGAGCGACTGGGCGTCGAGCGCGCCAAGATCGAGCTGGTCGCCTGGCTGGTCGAGCATCATCTGGTGATGAGCGATTTCGCCCAGAAGCGGGACGTGGCTGATCCGGCCACCATCGCCGCCTTCGCCCGCATCGTCGAAAACCCCGAGCGCATGCGCCTGTTGCTGGTGCTGACCGTGGCCGACATCCGCGCCGTGGGCCCAGGCGTCTGGAACGGCTGGAAGGGCCAGTTGCTGCGTGAACTCTACGCCGGGGCAGAGGCCATCTTCCGGGGCGGCCGCTCAGGCGATCCGGCCGCCGCCGCCCAGCGCCATCTGGAGGCGACCGCCCGCGAGGCCCGCGCCGCCCTGGCGATCGCCCATCCGGAAACAGAAAGCTGGGCGTCCACCATGGAGGACGCCTACTTCAGCGCCTTCACCACCGCCGAAATCGGCGAGCACGCCGCCCTGGTCCAGCGGGCCGCGAAACAAGGCGGCTCAGCCGCCGGCGGCCGCATCCGCACCGACCGC
>JAUMCZ010000272.1:0-319 GCA_032122215.1 Caulobacter sp. | reverse complement strand
TTCGCCGACCTCGCCGCCGCCCTGTCCGGGTTGGGCGGCAACGTGCTGGGGGCCCGTGTCTTCACCTCGCAGGACGGCCAGGCGCTCGATATTTTCCATGTGCAGGACGCGTCGGGCGCCCCGTACGGCGCCGACAACCCCCGCGCCCTGCGGCGGCTGGCCGATGCGCTGGAAGCCGCCGGGCGGGGCGAGGGCGCGCCGCCGGAAAGCCGCCGCAACGATCTGGGCCGGACGGCGGCCTTCTCGATCATTCCGACGGTGATGCTCGACAACGAGGCCTCGACCGAGGCCACGGTCGTCGAGGCGTCGGGCCGTGACC
>JAUMCZ010000271.1:0-22587 GCA_032122215.1 Caulobacter sp. | reverse complement strand
TCGACGGCGCTGGCGGCGGCTTCGGCGAAGGCCTCTTCGGCCAGGTCGAGGTCGCGGAAGCGGGCGGCCAGGGCGGCCACCACGCGCCCCCGCGCGGCCTCGATCAGCCGTCCCTCCATCAGTAGATCATGATCGGTCGGATCTCGACCTTGCCGCCTTCAACGACGGGCATGCGCTTAGCCCAGGTCAGGGCGGCGTCGAGGTCCGGGACGTCGATCAGGTAGTAGCCGCCAAGCTGCTCGCGGGTTTCGGCGAAGGGGCCGTCGTGAACGGTCTGCACGCCGCCCGCGCCGGTGGCGACGGTGGTCGCCGTGTCCGTGCCCTGCAGGCCGTCGCCGGAGACCAGCAGGCCCTTCTCGCGCAACTCCGCCGAGAGGGCCATGTGCTTGCCGACGATCTCGGTCAGGGTGGCTTCGCCGGCGTTCGCGTAGGCGGCTTCAGGTTCGTAGATCAGGATCATGTACTGCATGGGTCGTGTCCCCGTCTGGCTGCGACCGGGCGCAGCGCCCGTGTCTGATAGCATAGACGCAGCGGGTGTCGCGGATTCGACAGGGGGTGCGGGAATCGCACCTCGGAAGGAATTATGGTAGGCTTCAGCATGAGCACGTCACTGACCCCGGATCAGGAAGCCCTGCTTGAGCGCGCTGTCGCCTCGGGCCAATTCACATCTCCGGCCGACGCAATGGCCGAGGCTCTGGCCATGCTGGAGGAACGCTTGGCCAAGCACGCCCGGCTGAAGCGGGACATCGAGTTCGGCTTGAACAGCGGCGAGGCCCGGCATGGGTCGTTTCGCGAACTCGCCGCCGAACTGCATGCGGAGTGGGACAGGGAGCAGGCTGAGCTCCAGGGCCGCGCAACCATCAAGCCCGCCGCCGAGTAAGGACGTTGAGCAGTTACCGCTGGCTCCCCGCGGCCGAGGACGACGCCAGGGCGATCTGGCGATGGATCGCGGCCGACAGGCCCAGCGCAGCCAACGGCATCTTCGACCGGTTCGAGGCCGTTTCTTCAATGCTGGCCGATCATCCGTTTACCGGACGAGCCCGCGACGAGCTGGCGCCCGGTCTCAGGTCCTTTCCCGTCGGCTCCTACATCCTGTTCTTTCGTCAGGCGCCGCACGGGATCGAGATTGTGCGAATTCTCGACGGACGCCGCGATATCGACGCCAGCTTCTTCAAGAGCTGAAGTCCAGGGTCAGGACCCCAGCGTTTCCTGGAACCGGACCGGTTCGCCAAGCGCCGGCGCCACGACCTCGTCATCGCGCATGACCACCCGCCCCCGGATGATGGTCGCCATCGCCCAGCCGGTGACCTCCATGCCGTCGAACGGGGTCCACCCGCTGCGGGTGGCCATGTCGGCGTGTTTGAGGACGCGCTTGGCCTTGAGATCGACCACGGTCAGGTCGGCGTCGTAACCCTCGGCGAGGCGGCCCTTGCCGGCGATGCCGAAGACGCGCTGGGGGCCGTGGCTGGTCAGGTCGACGAAGCGCTCCAGGCTGAGGCGGCCGGCGGCGACGTGGTTCAGCATGATGGGGACGAGGGTCTGGACACCGGGCATGCCCGACGGTGAGGCCGGATAGGGCCGGGCCTTTTCCTCAAGCGTATGGGGGGCGTGGTCGGAGCCCAGAACGTCGGCGACGCCGCTGGCGATTCCGGCCCAGAGGCCTTCGACATGGTCCGAACTGCGGATCGGGGGGTTCATCTGGGCCAGGCCCTTGAGGCGCTCGTAGGCTTCCGGCGCGTGCAGGGTGAGGTGCTGGGGGGTGAACTCGACCGAGGCCACGTCCTTATGGTGGGCGAGGAAGGCGACCTCTTCCTTGGTGGTGACGTGCAGCACGTGAATGCGGCGGCCGACCTTTCGCGCGAGCCGGACCAGGCGTTCGGTCGAACGGATCGCGGACTCGGCGTCGCGGACTTCCGGGTGACTGGTCCAGTCGCCGGTGCGGGCCAGGGACCGGCGCTCGGCCAGGCGGTATTCGTCCTCGCTATGGAAGGCGGCGCGGCGGTTGATGGATTTGAGCACAGCCTCGACGCCCTCGTCGTCGGCCACCAGCAGCGTGCCCGTGCTGGCGCCCATGAAGACCTTCACCCCGCAGCAGCCGGGGAGGCGTTCGAGCTCGCCCAGGAAGGCCGCGTTCTCATGAGTGCCGCCGATGTAGAAGGCATGGTCGCAGTCCATGCGGCCCTTGGCGCGGGCCAGCTTGTCGGCCAGGGCGTCCGGGTCGGTGGTGGTCGGCTCGGTGTTGGGCATCTCGAAGACGGCGGTGACGCCGCCAAGCACGGCCGCCCGTCCGCCCGTCTGCAGGTCTTCCTTCCATTCAAGGCCCGGTTCGCGGAAGTGGACCTGGCTGTCGATGACGCCCGGCAGGACCGTGAGGCCGGTGGCGTCGAACACCTCGCCGGCGCTCGCCTGAGACAGGTCACCAATGGCGGCGATCTTGCCGGCCCGGACGCCGATGTCGGCGAAGCCTCTACCGGAATGGTTCACCACCTCGCCGCCGCGGACGATCAGGTCGTAGGTATTGGGCATCGGGCGGCTCCTCGTCTCGGTTCCATCTCCCGCTTGTCAGGAGACGGTGGCGGCGAAGCCGACGGATGAGGGCTGCGCCGAAGGTCAGTGACTGTCAGCGCCGACCTTCAAAGGCTGGCTCTGCCCTCATCCGACTCCTCCGGGGCCACCTTCTCCCGACTAGCGGGAGTAGGATCAAGCGTTTCCGTCGCTTTCAGCAGCTCATTCGCCGCCAGGATCACCGCCTCGGTCGGCAGGTCGAGCATGTGGCCGATGGTCTGGTTGAGGCCGGGGTCGACCTCCTTGAACTGCTCGAAGGTCCGGGGGCCGCGGACGACTCGGGTGTGTGTTCCCCAGGGGGCGTAGAGGCGGTCGTCGGAGGGGCCGAACAGGCCGACCGTCGGGCAGCCGGCGGCGGCGGCCAGGTGCATAAGGCCCGAATCGTTGCCGACGAAGAGCCGCGCCCGCTTCAGCAGGGCGTAGGCGGTGAGGAGGTCGAGCTGGCCGGTCAGGTCCAGGCACTGGTCGCGCGGAAGGGAGCGGCGCAGTTCGTCGACATAGCGAACGTCTTCCGGCCCGCCGAGGATGACCAGCCGGCCGCCGGCCAGCGGGCCATCTTCAGCGATCAGCCGCTTGGCGGTGCTGGCGAAGCGGTCGATCGGCCAGGTCTTGCCGAACCAGTTGGCGGCCGGACCCATGGCGAGGATTGGACCCCTGCCGCCTTCGAGCAGGGCGTCGGCGGCGGCCTGGCGTTCGGGCGAGACATAGATATGCGGAGCCGGGGGATCGCCCTCGATCTGAAGCAGGCGGGCGGCCTCGATCACCTTGTGGGTCGGCTCGCCTTGCGACTTCTTGTGCACGGCCCGGCGCTTGCGGCGCAGGAAGGTTGAGATGGCCGAGCCGCGGGTGTCGATGACCAGGCCCCAGGCGGTGTGGCGCACCTGGTTCCACAGCTTGAACCAGTGGCCGCTGCCCTTCTGCTTTTGCATGACGATGATCCGGTCGAGGCCGGGCAGGTCAGCGAACAGGGGCGCGGCGGCGGGGCCGACGGCGATGGTGAAGCGCGCGCCGGGAACCTCGCGGGCGAGCTTGTGGATCAAGCCGGTGGCGAGCACGGCGTCGCCGATGCGGCCGGGGCCAATGAAGAGAATCGGGAAGGGCGTTGAGGCCATTTGCGGGATGATAGCCGGGTTACCTCTGGCGCTCCATTGTCGGGCGCGCCACTTATGCCCGTATGACGATGTCGCAACTGAGGCTGACCGACCGGGCGCTGGTCCGCGTGACCGGCGAGGACTGGCGCGGGTTCCTGCAGGGCCTGCTGACTCAGGATGTGGAGACGATCGGCAATGGCGAGCTGCGCTATGGGGCCCTGCTGACGCCGCAGGGGCGTTTGCTGGTCGATCTGTTTATTCTGGGGACTGACGACGGGGTGCTGCTGGATGTGGCGGCGGACCGGCGCGAAGATCTGATCCGGCGGCTGACGATGTACCGGCTACGGTCGAAGGTGAAGATCGAGGCGGATGAGGCGGGCGTCTTCGCAGCGTTCGGCGAGGCGCCGGGCGCCGGCTGGATCGTCGATCCGAGGCTCGCCGACCTGGGATGGCGTGGCTACGGGCTCGATGTAGGCGAGACGGCCACCCGCGAGGCCTGGGATGCGCACCGGATCGCCCTGGCCGTGCCGGACATGACCGATTTCGGCGAGGACGCCACCTATCCCATCGAAGCCAATCTCGACCTTCTGAACGCCATCGACTTCAAGAAGGGCTGCTTTGTCGGGCAGGAGACGACCAGCCGGATGAAACGGCGCGGGGTGGTCAAGAGCCGGATGCTGCCGTTGCGTTTCCAGGGCCCTGCTCCGGCGGCGGGCGCGGAGGTCCTCAATGGCGAGCTTCGAGCGGGCGTGGCGGCGTCGGGGGTCGAGGGCCTGGCGCTTGGGCTGATGCGGCTGGACCGGATCGACGGCCTGCTGACCGTCGAGGGGCGAAATGTAACCGTCGACAAGCCGCACTGGCTCTGACGCCCCCGCCCGACCGGGGCAGGGAGATTACTGCGGCGCCGCGGGAACCGGAGCGGCCGGCGCGAGCGCCGCCAGTGTCGAGCTCTGCGTAACCAGCCCCGGCAGCGGCCCGGTGTAGCGGCCGGCGACGAAGACCTGGAACAGGCCGGGGTCGCTGACCGTCACGGTCAGACCCTTCAGCGCCGGGACGCGGTAGGCCTCGCCCTGCTGCAGAACGCGGGTGAAATAGTTGGAGCCGTCGGGACCCTTGACCTCGAAGACGCCGTTGCGGCGGGCCTTGATGGTGACGCCTGACGACGCGCTGACCGGCGCGCCGTAGATCGTGCCTTCCGGCTTGAAGGCCGCGCCGACCGGCAGCGACATGACCGGAGCCTCCGCGGCCTTGGCGGCGGTCTCGCTGCCGTCGCCGTTGTTGGCCATGCCGGGGGTGACGTAGGCGTCGGGCGTCGTCGATTCCACCGGCGGGGCCGTGGGGCCGCCGACCGGGATGGGACCGCCGATATCGGCCGGCGGCGGAGGAACCTGGGCTTCGGCGACGATGGCCTGGCTGGGCGCCTTTTCGGCGATGGCACGCTGGGCGACGTTCCACAGCAGGATGGCGGCGCCGATCAGCAGGCCCGCGATGATGATCAGGGCCAGACGCGGATCGCGTTCCTTGCGCACCCCGATCGGGGCGCGAAGACCCTCGTCATGTTCGGGGTGATCATTGCGGAAGCGCTCGACCGCCTCTTCGACATCAAGGCCGAGGTGCCGGGCGTAGGCCTTCACATAGCCAATGGCGAACGGCCGCGACGGCAGTTCGTCGAGACGCATGTTCTCCAGCGCGTCGAGATAGGACTGGCGAATGCGGGTGGCGTCGGCCAGGTCCTGCAAGGTCACGCCATGGAACAGGCGTATGGCTTTCAGGGCAGCGCCGACATCGTAGCCGTCCTGCAGGGTCGGCGCATCGTTGCGCAAAACCTCCGCCGAAGGATCGTACTCACCCGTGCGATACAAAGACGTAACCCCGCCGGTATCCAGCGCCATGACTAGGAAAGCCCCCACTCAACGCAAACTGCGGAACTCGCGCACAAGGCGAGAGGCCCGCCGATCGCTTCCCCTACCGCGAGAAGCGTTAACGATGCCTTCTGGATATCAAGAAAACGCCCGGAATTCAATGTGGTAACCCCCCGTGAGGTTAATGGTCACACTGCGACATACAATTTCCGGGCCAAAGTCTCGATCTCGTTTCGAATGGAGCCCGCGGCGCTCTTGATCAGGGTGTTGACGCCCCGCGCCGCGGCCTCGCGGTCACAGGACAGAACCATCTGTTTGACGGGGCCGATGCCGGCCGGCGGCATCGACAGGCGGTCGAAACCCAGCGCCGTCAGGGCGAAGGCTTCCAGCGGCCGGCCGGCCATTTCGCCACAGACCGAGACAGGCGTTCCCGTTTCGGCACAGGCCGACTGGATCATCTTGAGCGCCCGCAGAGCCGGTGGGGACAGCGGGTCGTAGCGGTCGGCGACCCGCGGGTTACCGCGATCGGCGGCGAACAGGTACTGCATGAGGTCGTTTGTGCCGACGCTGACGAAGTCGGTCATCGGCAGCAGGGCGTCGAGGTGCCAGACCAGCGAGGGGGCCTCGATCATCGCCCCGACGTCGAGGCGGCTGGGCGCCGGGCGCCCTCTCCGCATGGCCCAGTTCACCTCATTGTCGACCATGGCGCGGGCGGCGCGGAACTCGTCGACGTTGGCGACCAGGGGGAACATGATCCGCAAGGGGCGTCCCTTCGAGGCCCAGATCAGGGCGCGGAGCTGCATCTTCAGGAGGGCCGGACGGTCGAGGCCCATGCGGATGGCGCGCCAGCCGAGCGCCGGGTTCTCTTCGCGCTCGGCCTCCATGTAAGGCAGCAGCTTGTCGCCGCCGAGATCGAGGGTGCGGAAGGTGACCGGCAGGCCGTCGGCGGCGTCGAACACCTTGCTGTAGAGGCTGGTCTGGGCCTCGAGGCGCGGCAGTTCCTCGGCGACCATGAACTGGAATTCGGTGCGGAACAGGCCGATGCCCTCGGCCCCCGTCTCGCGCAGAATATCGAGATCGACCGCCAGGCCGGCGTTCATCAGCAAGGTCACCTTGTGGCCGTCGCGGGTGAAGGCGGGCGTATCGCGCAGCTTGGCGAACTCGGCCTTGCGCTGGGTGCGGACCTCCAGCCGGGCGTTCATCGCCTTGATGACGTCAGGGCGGGGGCGGAGGAAGGCCTCGCCGCTTTCGGCGTCGACGATGACCGGGTCGCCCTGGCTCAGGCGATCGCGCAGGCCGGACAGCCGGCCGACGCAGGGGATGTCGAGGGCGCGGGCGACGATGGCCGCGTGACTGGCGGTCGAACCCTCCTCGAGGAGGATGCCCTTCAGCCGGGTGCGATCGTATTCCAGAAGATCGGCCGGGCCGAGGTTTCGCGCGATGAGGATGGCGTTCTCGGGCAGTTCGCGCGCCACGTCGCCGTCGCCGGCGAGGTGGCGCAGCAGGCGGTCGTTGAGGTCCTCCAGGTCGTGGAGGCGTTCGCGCAGGTAGGGATCCTTGGCCTTGCCGAGGCGGGCGCGGTGTTCGGAGCGGACGCGTTCGACGGCGGCCTCTGCGGTGAGGCCCGAGCGCACGGCCTCTTCCAGGGACCGGTTCCAGCCGCGGTCGTGAGCGAACATGCGGTAGGTGTCGAGCACCTCGTAGGAGGCCCCGATCAGGCCGCCCTCGCCTTCCAGCATCTGGTCGATCTGGGCCTGCAGGCCGTTTACCGCGACCTTGAGCTTGGCCTCTTCGGCGACCGGATCATCACTGAGCAGGTGGCCGACCGCGACGGGCTGTTCGTGGAGAACCGCGATGCCGAAGGCCAGACCGTCGGCGAACTTGGCGCCCTTCAGCCTTTCGGGCCGGTGCGGCGCGATCTCGACGTCCCTGAGTTCGGCCTCGCCGAGGATGTCGCCCGAGCCGACCAGCTCGGCCAGCACCATGGCGATGATCTGAAGGTCCTCGACCTCTTCCTCGCTGTAGGTGCGGGTGGTGGCGTTCTGCACGACCAGCACCCCGATGCCCCGCCCGCCGCGCAGCAGCGGCACGCCCAGGAAGGCGTGATAGGGGTCTTCGCCCGTCTCCGGGCGATAGGCGAAGGCCGGGTGATTGGGGGCATCTGACAGGTTCAGCGGCCGGCCGAGGCGGACGATCTCGCCGACCAGACCCTCACCGGCCTTCAGCCGGGTGACGTGGACGGCCTCGCGGGCCAGGCCCTCGGTGGCGAACAGTTCGAGATCGCCATGGCTGCGGCGCAGATAGAGGGAGCAGACCTCGGCCACCATCGAGCGGGCGATGATGCGCACGACCATGTCGAGCTTGGCCTGGGCCGGAACCTGCCCGGCCATGGCTTCCCGGATCTGCCGCAGCAGACCGCGCGATCCCCTCACTGCAAGGCCGGTTGGGCCCATGGTCGTTGTCTCTCCCTGTCCCCTACCTAATAGCAGAATTCCGTGAGGGAACGGTGACCTTCGCCGATTGTGCCCGATCAACAACGCTTCTGCACAGATTCCGCGCGGCCCTGGGGCGCAGGGCTGGCGTTTTGCCTACGGCGTGCTAGCAATAACGGTGATCGTCCGGGATAGTGGGCGATGATTGGGGACTGAGAGTCATGATTTTCAACGACGACAGCATGCTGGATTTCCGGGGGACGGGATTCGGCGACAGCGTCATGGACGCCATCTTCGGCTTCGACGCGGGCGAAGTGGTCATCACGGGACGGGTGCCGGGCGCCCTCTACGTCGAAGACTTTTCCGAAGGCGAGTACGGCCTGCAACACATTCAGCCGCTGGAATTTGCCCAGGATGAATTGAGCAACCTCGTCGCTGTCGATGTCATCGATATGGCCGACGCCTCCGGCCTGACCGAAGATACCCCGGCCAATGATGCCGAAGGCGCGTCCGACGCCCTGACGCCGGCCAACGACGACGACGCCCCGTCCGCCCTGATCGTGCGGACTCACGGCAAGGACGCCGAGCCGCAGGTCGTGACCGCGGGCGACATTGAAGATGGAGCCGGCGCCGGCGAGCTGAACCTGATCGACCCGTTCGATCTGGCCATCCCGGCCATCCCGCAGCTGTTCAGCCTGGACGCCCCGGCGGTCACCTTGGCGCCGCAGGACGTCGACACGGACGCCCCGCTGATGATCGGCGGCCGGGCCTATCAGTCGCTGTCCTTCCTGATCATCGACACGCCGTTCGCGGTCGGCGACAGCCAGCTGACCGACTACCTGCGTCCGTCGCTGAACGAGCTGCTTGGTCTGTCGGCCGAGTCCGGTCTGGGCGAAGACGACGGCCAGGCCTTCGTGCTGCCGGCCCGCAGCTGACTGCTGCACTAGCTCCAGCGATCCTGAAATTGCGAAGCGCCGGCCTTCAGGGGCCGGCGTTTTTCGTTTGGCCCTGCCCTTTCGGCGTTTCCCTTTGCGAGGGCGCTCGCCTAACCTCGCCGTCAAAACAGGGGGCAAGGCATGAGCGTGACCGAGACCGGGGCCGACGGGTCCCTGCCGCCTGAGGCCTCCGCGCCCGGCATGACCGCCGGCCAGCGCCTGCGCGCCATCCTTGGCGGCTCGGCCGGCAACCTGGTCGAGTGGTACGACTGGTCGGCCTACCTCTTCCTCAGCCTCTACTTCGCCAAGCAGTTCTTCCCCGAGGGCGACCAGACCGCCCAGCTGCTCAAGGTCGCCGCGGTGTCGATGGTCGGGTTCCTGGCCCGGCCGCTCGGGGCCTGGCTGATGGGGTTGTACGCAGACCGGGCGGGTCGCCGCGCGGCGCTGACCCTGTCGGTGTCGCTGATGTGCGCCGGCAGCCTGATCATTGCGGTCGCTCCGACCTATGCCGTGGTCGGAAGCCTGGCGCCGGTGATCCTGTTGGGCGCCCGGCTGCTGCAGGGCCTGTCGGTCGGCGGCGAGTACGGGGCCAGCGCCACCTACATGAGCGAGGTGGCCGGCAAGCAGCGGCGCGGTTTCTGGTCCAGCTTCCAGTATGTGACTCTGATCGCCGGCAGCCTGCTGGCCCAGCTGGTGCTGGTCGTCCTGCAACAGACGATGAGCGAAGAGACGCTCGAGGCCTGGGGCTGGCGCATTCCCTTCTTCATCGGCGCGGCCCTGGCCGTGGTGGTGTTCTGGATCCGCGCCCGGATGGACGAGAGCCACAGCTTCAAGGCCAAGACCGGCGAGGTCCGGGTCGCGCGGGCCCAGGTGATCTGGGTCACGGCCATGCTGTCCGGCGTGGTGATCGCCGCCATCCTGTCGTTCACGGTCAAGACCATCCAGGGACCGGCCCAGATCGCCGCCGTGGCGCTGTTCTTCGCCCTGCTGGCCTCGTTGATCTGGCCGACCATCAAGGCCCACCCGCGCCAGACCCTGGCCGTCATGGGCCTGACCGCCGCCGGCTCGCTGGGGTACTACGTCTACACCAGCTACATGCAGAAGTTCCTGGTCAACACGACCGGGTTCAGCAAGGAGACCGCCACTCTGATCAGCGTCTCGGCGCTGTTCCTGTTCATGCTGGCCCAGCCTCTGTTCGGCTGGCTGTCGGACAGGTTCGGCCGCAAGCCGATGCTGATCGCGGCCTTCGGCGGCGGGGTGCTGCTGACCTGGCCGATCATGTCGGCCATCGCCACCGCGACCAGCCCGGTCACCGCCTTCCTGCTGCTGCTGGCGGCGCTGCTATTCCAGTCCTGCTACAGCTCGATCTCGGCAGTGGTGAAGGCCGAGCTCTATCCGACCCATATGCGGGCGCTGGGCGTCGCCCTGCCCTATGCGGTGGCCAACGCGGTGTTCGGCGGCAGCGCGGAATATGCGGCGCTGGCCTTCAAACAGGCGAAGATCGAGAGCGGCTTCTATGTCTATGTCACCGTCGTGATGGTGCTGGGGCTGGTGGTCAGCATCCTTCTGAAGGACACCCAGAAGCACAGCCAGATCCTGGAGGACTGAAACGGCCATGATCGCCTGGGACGACCTCGCCGCACTGGTCTTCTTCGTCCTGTGCTGGGTGTTCTACGAGCCGATCCTGCGACTCTTCCGCGGGCCGGCCGGGGTGCTGAACAGCGACATGGCCAGGGTTCGGGTGGCCTGGATGCTGGAGATGAGCCGCCGGGCCGGCCGCTTCATGGACGGCCAGCTGCTGGGTCACGCGCTCAATTCGGCCAGCTTCTTCGCCAGCTCCAACCTGCTGTTGATCGCGGCGGTGGCGGGGGTGCTGTTCGGCGGCGAGGACAGTTTCCGGTCGGTCTCGTCCCTGGCCCTGATCCAGACCTCCAGCCGCCTGCTGTTCGAGACCCAGCTGGCGGTGATCCTGATCACCCTGGCGCGCGGCCTGCTCGACTTCATCTGGGCCATTCGCCAGATGAACTACACCCTGACCATCTTCGGCGCCGCGCCGGAGCGGGAAGAGGGCCAGCCGCCGCCCGATGCAAAGGTGGTCGACGCCATCGGCCAGGCGGGGGCCCGGGTGCTGAACGGGGCCCTGAGCGCCTTCAATGCCGGGGTGAGGGGCTACTACTTCGCCCTGGCGGGCGCCGCCTGGATGTTCGGACCGATCCCCTTCGCCATCGCCACCATGGGCGCGGTCGTGCTGCTGGCCTGGCGCCAGACGCGGAGCCCGGCGGCAGAGGCGGTGCGTAATCTTCGCAAGGCGCTCGACGAGAGCGGCAGCCAATAGCTGCTCAGGCTATGCCCAGTTCCGCCCGCAACTTCTTCGTCAGCTTGGCCGCGATCAGGCCATGGGCCGACCGCAGCCAGTCCTCGACCTCTGCCTCGTCCTCATCTTTCAGAGACGGAAACTGGACCCATTTGGCCTTGGCGAGATAGGGGGCGGGCTGAGCCCGCCCCGTCTCGGTCAAAACCTCGAAGGCGATGTCGCTGGCCTTGAAGCAAAAGCTGTCGTCCGACGGCCCATAGACGGCGAACATCTTGCCGCCGACCTTGTAGACGTGATCGTCGCCCCACTGGACGCTCATGGTCACGCCAGGCAGGGCGCGGGCGGCCTTGTCGAAGGCCTCTGGCGTCACGCCTCGACGCCCACGCCGATCGGACAGGTGACGCCGGTGCCGCCGATGCCGCAGTAGCCGCCCGGGTTCTTGGCCAAGTACTGCTGGTGATAGTCCTCGGCGTAGTAGAAGGGACCGGCCTCGGCGATTTCGGTGGTGATTTCACCGTAGCCCTTGTCAGACAGGGCCTGGGCGTAGGCGGCCCTGGAGGCCACGGCGGCCGAGGCCTGCGCATCATTCTGCGGATAGATGCCCGAGCGATACTGGGTGCCGATGTCACCGCCCTGGCGCATGCCCTGGGTCGGGTCATGGCCTTCCCAGAAGGCTTTCAGGAGGTCGTCGTAGCCGACAATCCTGGGATCGTAGGCGACCAGCACGGCCTCGGTGTGGCCCGTGCGGCCCGAGCAGACCTCTTCGTAGGTGGCGTTGGGCGTAAAGCCGTTCACGTAGCCGACCGCCGTCGAGTAGACGCCCGGAATCTGCCAGAAAATACGCTCAACGCCCCAGAAGCAGCCCATGGCGAACACCGCCGTCTCCAGCCCCTCCGGCCAGGGCCCGTGCAGGGGTCGGCCATTGACGAAGTGGCGTTCGTGCTCGCCGAGGAGCGGTTGGGCGCGGCCCGGCAGGGCGGTGTCGGCGGTGGGCAGTTCGGCGGTCTTCTTGAAGAACATGGCGGGGCTCCTGCGGCGGTCAGGTCTGTAAGATAGGGCGTCCTGCACCGGATTTCACCCAATGCATAAGTCCGCTTGCTACCGGGGCGCCCCTGAGTATATTGCGCGCCTTCCCGCGCCGGGGGCCGAAGGGCTCCAGCGGCGCAACCGCAGGCCATCGGCATGCGTGGAGAGGTGGCCGAGTGGTTTAAGGCGCACGCTTGGAAAGCGTGTGTAGGGGAAACTCTACCGCGGGTTCGAATCCCGCTCTCTCCGCCAGCGGCTTGGCGCCAACTGCGCCGGCTGTGGCGTTCATCGTTTCAATTTCCTCGTACCGCTACATGGGGGCGGAGACCCCGCCCGGGTCGCGGCGGCGCTCGGCCAGTTCGGCGGCGATCTCGGCCTGTCGGGCGCGGGTGATGGTGTAGCGGGAGAAGACGAAGAGCGAGATCACCGCCACCACGGCGGCGCCCGGCCCCCAGATGAACACGATGCGGCTCTGCATCTCCGGCGAGATCTGGACGCCGACCATCTGGCCCACATCGTTCGGAAAGCGGGCCAGATCAAGGGCGACACCCGCCAGCATGACGCCGATGCCGGTGGCGGCCTTGTTGGCGAAGCCCAGCCCCGCGAAATACAGCCCCTCCCGCCGGGTCCGGTAGAGGCTCTGATGCTCGTCGCAGGCGTCCGCCATCATCGATGGATAGACGACCGAGACCATGCCGGTGCCGATGCCCGCCACGAAGGAGTTGATCTGCATGGGCAGCAGGGCGGCGTCGCCCTGGGGCAGGTAGAGCCCCAGCAGCATCGCGCCCTGCAGAACCAGCCAGTTGGCGATCAACAGCCCGAACCCGACGATGACGAGCGGCTTTTTCTCGAACAGGTCCTGCAGGCGCGGCGTCGCCAGGACGCCGAGCAGAATGCCGACGAGGTACGCGTAGCCGATGAACTGGATCAGTTCGCTCTTGATCTTCCAGACGAAGACGAAGGCGTGACTGTTGAGGCTGGCGTTCAGGCCCGTCGCCGAAAACAGGATGACGGCTGAGATGAAGAGGGTGCGGAAGGAGCGGTTGGAGAACACCTCCCTCACCTCGCCCGGCAGACGGCGCAGCATGCCGCTGGCGGAGTCGGATGCTGCGGGGAGAGTCCGGGCGAACCGGTAGACGCCCGCGCAGCAGAGCGCTGTACAAACGAGAATGATGAGCGCAACCGACCAGCCGAAGCCCGGGTAGCTCTGGGCTTTCTGCAAGCCGCCGTCTGCGAAGAACAGCGAGTAACCGATTGCCGTGATCGCCACGGCGGTGAGGATTCCGACGAACGCGCGGTACATCACAAGATCGGTCCGGCCGCGGTAGTCGCTGGTCATCTCGGCGCCCAGCGCGCTGTAGGGCACGTTGAACAGCGATACCGCCGCCCGCGCCAGGACCGAGAAGGCCAGAAGCCAGGCGAACAGCGCGATCTCACCCAGCCCCGTAGGCGGCGCGAAGAGCAGTCCGACGGCCAGGGCGACGAGCGGTGTCGCGATCACCATGGGCGGCAGCCGTCGGCCGAACCTGGACCGCAGGGCGTCCGACCATGAGCCGATGAAGGGGTCGACGATCGCATCCACCGCAAGGCTGATGGCCAGCGCGGCGCCGACCAGCGTGCCGGAAAGTCCGAGGACGGCGGAATAGTAGAAGAACAGAAAACCCAGGGCGGTGTCGAACCCACCGTTCTGGGCGACCTGGCCGAAGCTGTAGGACAGCTTGACCAGGAACGACGGCTCACCGGCAGGCTCCGAACGCGTCAGTGCAGGGTCTGTGGTCAAGGATACGCTCCGGGTGCCCAACGCCCGCCCCCTTTGGCGCGCAGTCGTCAGGACTCTGCAGTGTGTTGCAGACCGGCGGTTTCGCAAGGGGCGTCGATCCCACAGCTGAGGAACCGACACCCTTCGAGACGGGCGAGGCGCCCGATGTCTGCCGTCGTGCTACAGCCTGACAGGCGGCGGCGCACGGTACTCGCCAGTGATCAACGCCGGCCGGGGCAGGTAGGCCCGCAGACTGAGGATGAATGGACCATCCGGCGCCGGCAGCCAGTTGGCCGTGCGCGCGCCGCCAGGGTCCTGACGGGTGATCCAGAGGTCCAGGGAGCCATCGGCGTTGTAGGTCAGCCCCGGGGTCCGGTCGCCGATCGAGTATCGGTTGATCGGATTGGGCGCGAACAGGAACTGGCCCTCCGGGAAAGCCTTGTAGGCCGTCAGCGACCAGAAGGCGTCGACAGGCAGCAACTGCCCCTTCGGGAAGGTCAGACGGTAGCGGTCGCCGTGGAACAGGCCGGTCGCGTCGTCTCCGGTCGAACGGGTGTAGACCGCCTCGGCCACCGGCAGGCCGAACAGGCCGGTCAGGGCGATCTGGGCCCTGAACTCGTAGTCTTCGCCGAAATCGCCCAGGTTGGCGAGCGGATAGGCCCAGCCGCCGGCCTCATAGGTTCCGCCCCGGGGTTGGGCGGCGAACAGAGCGGCCTCGGCGATCCCGGCGGCGATCTCCGCCTCCTCGGCGGCGGTGAAGGTCGGAGGACTGAAGCCGCCGGGGGTCAGCCCCAGCGCCCGGGCCTCATTGAAGAAGGCCCGGTCGGTTGCCGGCGGCGGGGTCTCCGCCAGCAGGGCGCCGACGCTGGCGAAATACTCCCGCCAGGGCGCCGAACGCGCGGCCGGCGACACCGACGTCGGGGCGGCGCCGTCTGGCGCCGCCAATGACAGCCCACCCTGCACCTGCCGGGCCTCGGGCAGATCACCCGCGCCATCGACCAGGGTGCGCGCCAGCACGAAGACCCAGGACCCGGGCGAGCGGATCGCGCCGGCCGGCGCGGGTCCGGTCGGCCCGGCGATGACGAAGCGCCCGCCCTCGGTCCCGGTCGACCGGGTCCCAAGGACAGCGAAATTGTTGGTGAACATGTCCATCAGCGCCACCGACAGATAGCGGTCGCCGGACGGCGGAAGGGTCAGCTCAACGGGCCCCCGGCTGAGGTCGAGCATTGCCCGGCTGTAGAGGGTGTCATTGTTGGGCGAGGTGACTCTCTGGGTGGCCACCGTCAGCAGGTCGCGCTGGTGGAAGAAGACGTTGGCCGGGGTGGCGCCGAGGATTCGCTGACGCACCGCCGCGACCTCGATCAGCGGCAGTCCATACAGCCAGGCCCGGCGCGCAATCGCCCGCAACCCCGTCCTGGTAGCGGCGAGGGCCGGCTGGGACGTTCCCAGGGCGGCCATCGCCAGCACGCCCGCGCCGCGCAGCATCAGATCGCGTCTATGCATTGATGTCTCCTCTCCGATCCCATCAGCCCCGTGAGGCCGTTCGCGCTTTTTTGTTAGACAATTTTGCACTATTCTATCAACTCACCCGCGCGTCGAGACAAGCAAAAAACGGGAGGCAGGACGTTCATGGACGGACCGGAGACAGGGTCGACGAAGGCGATGGGGGAACCGAACCGCCGGGCGGTGCTCCTGGGCGGGGCCAGCCTGCTGGGGCTGGCCGGTTGCGCCAGCATCGCGCCTGCGGCCCCAAGGGCGGTCAGCGGTGAGTGGCCGGCCTACGGCGGCGACAATCGCGCGGCCAAGTACTCGCCGCTGGACCAGATCAATCGCGACAATGTCGGCGACCTCAAGATCGCCTGGGAATGGCAATCCCCGGACGCCGAGGTCCTGAAGGCGCATCCCGAGCTTGCCGCCGGCGACTTCCAGGTCACGCCGATCATGGTCGATGGCGTGCTCTACACCTCCACCGCCATGTGCCAGGTCACGGCCATAGACCCGGCCACGGGCAAGACGCTGTGGGTCTATGACCCGGGCAGCTGGAAGCGGGGGCCGTTCACCAGCAAGGGGTTCCTGCATCGCGGCGTCGCCGCCTGGCAGGATGGCGAGGATCGCCGGATCCTGATCGGCACCGGCGACAACCGCCTCATCGCGCTGGACGCCCGCACCGGCGTGCCGATCCCGACCTTCGGGGTGAACGGCGAGGTCGATCTGGGCTCGGTCGGCCTGCAGCGGGAACTGCCTGACGACCCGGTGAACCTGTTTGCCTGCACCTCGCCCCCGACCATCTGCCGCGACGTCGTGATCATCGGCCAGTACATTCACGATCGGGGCGTCAAGGCGCTGATGCCGCCCGGCGATGTGCGCGGCTTCGACGTGCGGACCGGCGCCCTCAAGTGGGTCTTCCACACGGTGCCGATGAAGGGTGAGCCCGGCTACGAGACCTGGCTGGAGGGTTCGGCCGAGCGGAACGGCAACGCCAACATCTGGGCGCCGATGAGCGCCGACGACGAACTGGGCCTCGTCTACCTGCCGGGCAGTTGCCCGACGAACAACTTCTTCGGCGGCGACCGACCCGGCGACAATCTCTACGGCAACGCCCTGATCGCTCTCAACGCCGTCACCGGCGAGCGGCGCTGGCACTTCCAGTTCGTGCATCACGACGTCTGGGACTACGACCTGCCCTGCGCGCCGAACCTGGTCGACATCAGCGTCGCCGGCCGCCGGATCAAGGCCGTCGCCCAGGTCACCAAGCAGGGCTGGTGCTTCGTTTTCGACCGCGTCACGGGCAAGCCGGTCTGGCCGATCGAGGAGCGACCGGTTCCGCAGAGCCCCCTGGCCGGCGAGCGCACCGCCGCCACCCAGCCCTTCCCCAGCCGGCCCGCCCCCTTCGAGCCGCAAGGGGTGTCGGAAGACATGCTGATCGACTTCACCCCGGAGCTGCGCGCCGAGGCGGCAACGCTTCTGGCCAAGTACCGGATCGGCCCGATCTACACCCCCTATAGCAGCACCCAGACCATCCAGCGGCCAGGTTGGCTGGGCGGGGCCAACTGGGCCGGCGCGGCGGTCGATCCGGAGACCGGCGTGCTCTACGTTCCGTCCCTGTCGTCGGTGATGGCCCTGGCGCTGGACGACAACGGCAAGGCTGTGCGCGGCGAGGCCGAGAGCGAGGAGATCGCCGGCCTGTCGCGGCTGGTCCCCGGACCCAAGGGCCTGCCGATGTTCAAGCCGCCCTACAGCCGCATCACCGCCATCGACCTGAATACCGGCGAGCATCTCTGGATGAAGCCCAACGGCCCGGGCCTGTCCCGGGCGCCGGCGCTGAAGGCGCTGAACCTGGGCTGGGTCGGCTCGACCGGCCGCTCGGGGCCCCTGCTGACCCGCACCCTTCTGTTCCTGGGCGAGGGTCCGCATGACCGGCGCTTCGGCATGAAGGTGCTGCGCGCCTGGGACAAGGCGACCGGCGATGTCATCGCCGAGATCCCGCTCCCCGACGCCCCGTTCGGCCCACCCATGACCTACATGGCCGGCGGCAAGCAGTTCATCGTCTGCGGCATGGGCTTCCGCACCCTGCCCCACCGGCTCGTCGCCCTGGCCCTGCCTTGAGGAACCTGAAGATCATGACGGACAACCCCCTGTCCCGCCGGACCGCCCTTGCCCTGCTCAGCGCCACGGCGGCCACGGCCCTCGCCTCTCCCGCCTGGGCCGTCGGCGCGATCAAGCACTACATCATCATCGACCTGAAGCCCGAGATGGACATGCTGGCGCTGGACCGCTGGTACATGACCTTCCACGCGCCCCAGGTCCGGCGCGCCTTCAAGGCCTGGCAGCGCAACTATGTCTCCTATCGCAGCTATGCGGTGACGGACGAGGCCCGCAAGCTGGGCGTCCTGAACGGCCGGATGACCGAGATCCAGTTCGACAGCCTGGAGGACTTCAAGGAGTCGCGGCCGAACAATCTCTACGGCGACCTGCGCTCCTTCACGCCGCCGCCGAAGGGGTGGAGCGGCGCCCAGTTCGAGACCACGACCACCAGCATTCCGGTCAACCCTCAGACGGTCTTCCTGTCGACGCCGACGCCGCCGAAGGAGACCCCCTACCTGCGCTGGATCATGCTGTTCCGGTATCCGGCGGGGGTGACTCCGGACAAGGGCGACGCCTGGCTGCGCGAGACGTTCGCGCCCCAGCTCGCCAAGCTGCCCGGCCTCCGGCGCTTCGTCGTCTACAACAGCGTGACCGAGACCGCCGACTACCCGCGCGTGGCCGAGCTGTGGTTCGATGACTACGCCGCATGGCGAAAGGCCTTCATCGAGACGCCGGCGACGTTCACCGCGCCGCCGTGGGGCGGGGCCTTTCCGTTCGTGGAGACCAAATCGATGTTCATCGGCGAGAACCCCGACATCGACTTCATCAACGACCGGCGGGTGATCCCCTAGGCTTGGGGCGCTCGCCGCCTACCGGGCCGCGCCGGGGCGGCAGAGGGCGTCGGTCAGCGGCTTGATGAAGGCATAGTCCGACCAGCCGGGGCCTTCGCGGCGCGCCGCCAGCGCGTTGGCCGGATCGAACGCCGCCTGGCGCACGACCGTCAGCCCGCAGGAGGGCGCGACGTAGAGGCGCTGGTTGCCCGCGCCGGCGGCGATCACCAGGTCGGCCGGCAGCTCTGCGGCATGGGCGCCGAGATCAAGACGCGCCGTGACCACGTCAGGCTGGTTGGTCGCGACAGGCAGCCACCAGCTGACACCATAGGCCGGGTTGATGGGGGTGCCTTCGAACAGCTGGTCGAAGGTGGCCGGATCGACCAGCGGCTTGCCGTCGACGACCCCGCGATGGCGCACGAACTCCCCGACCTTGGCCCATTCGCGGGCCGTGAAGACGGCGCCCTGCGGCATCAGGGCGTCGCCGGACGGCGCGCGCCGCCAGTTGGTCCAGCGGGCGTCCATAGGATCGAGAAGGCGTCCCTTCAGATAGGCCAGAATATCCGGCTCCCGGCCGGCCGCGGCCAGCTTGCGCTGCATCACCGCCCCGAACACCTGGAAGGGCGTGGCCCCGTACTGGAAGCGGGTTCCCGGCGCGGCGGACAGGGGTGTGGCGACCGCCTCGCGATAGTCCGGCGCGCGCCCGACGCCGCCGCCGAGGCCGCTGGTCAGGGTCAGCAGCTGGCGCACCGTGACCGCCTGCCTTGCGGGATCGTCGCGCCACTCAGGAAGGGTTCGGGATACCGGTTCGTCCAGGTCCAGCAGGCCGTCCTGCACCGCTGCGGCGGCGATCAGGCCGTTGAAGCTCTTGGTGCCCGACCAGATCTCGTGGCCGATGTCGGGACCGCCGCCCGGGCCGTAAGACTCACAGACGACCTTCCCGTCCTTCAGCACCAGGACCGACACGCCCGCCCGGGGCTCGGAGTAGGCGCGGGCCGTTTCGCATACCGGTTGAGCGGCGGGCGCGGCCGCGAGGGCGGCGTCAGACAGGCCGACGGCGCCGGCGAAGATGAGACCCAGGACGACAGGCTTCATGGTGTTCAGACCTATGGAATGGCGGGAAGAGCGCGGCGCCGCTAGCGGCAGTAGGCGTCGAGAATGGGTTTGATGAAGGCAAAGTCCGACCAGCCGTCACGGATGTCGCGACCGGCGGCGCGAGCCGCCCGGATCCGCTTGCCGTCCAGTTCGGCCTGCCGCACCACCGTCAGCCGGCAGGACGGCACGACGAACAGGCGCTGATCGCCGGCGCCGGCCGCGATGACCATGTCCGGCGGCAGATCGGCCTCGTGGCCTCTGAGGTCCAGCCGCGCGGTGACGACGTCGGGGGCGTCATTGGCCTTCGGCAGCCACCAGGTCACCCCGTAGGCCGGATTGGCCACAGACCCTTTGAACAGGGATCGGAAGGTCTCCGGATCGACAATCGGCTTGCCGCCGACCAGCCCGCCCCCGCGAATGAACTCGCCGTACTTCGCCCACTCGCGCGCGGTCAGGTTGGCGCCCTGGTCGAGCATGGCGTCGCCGCCGGGCGTGCGCCGCCAATCGGCCCATTGCATGCCGATCGGATCCAGAAGCCGGACCTTCAGATAGGTGATCGGATCGGGGTCCCGCCCTGCCGCCGCCAGCTTTCGCTCCATCACCGCGCCGAAAGCCTGGAACGGCGCGGCGGCGTACTGGAAGGTCCCCGTGGAGGCCGTGAACGGCTGGGCGACGGCGGCGTCATAGTTCGGGGCCGGAAACGCCCGCCCGCCCAGTCCGCTGGTCAGCTGCAGCAACTCCCGAAGCGTCACCTTCGCCTTGGCCGGATCGCTCCGCCACTCGACCAGGGTGTTCGAAACAGGCTCATCCAGCGTCAGCAGCCCGTCCTGGACAGCTGCGGCGGCGATCAGGCCATTGAAGCTCTTGGTTCCCGAATGGATCGGCCAGGCGGCGGTCGCCGACCCGCCGTTGGCGTAGCCCTCGCAGAGTACAGCTCCGTCCTTACGGATCAGAACCGATACGCCGTAGATGGACGTCGAGTAGCTCTTCGCCCGCTCGCACGCCGGATCCGCCTGAGTGGCGAAGGCGGGGGTCGCTGCGCCAGCCAACAGGGCAAGCGCGACGATTGCAGTACGGACTCGAGACATGGATCATTCCTCCCCTGACGACGGCTCGCGTGCGACGCTGAGCGTCGACGCCACCTTGGCATATTGTTGAACAATCTGCGCAGCCAAATCCGTCGCAACAAGCGGCCGTCAACCGCAATTCTCCCGGAGAGAGGGCTTGGCCTCCTCAGGGGCGACGCCTAGCCTTGGCTTGTATGCCGGACGACGCCACCCCTACCGCCACGAGCCAGACGGTTCGCCCCGCCGTCCGGGCGCGCCGGCGCGAGCGCATCCTTGGCGCGACCGCCGATATTCTGGTCGAGGTGGGGCTGCGTCAGGCGACCATGGAGGGCATCGCGCGGCGCCTGAAGACCTCGAAGATCGCCCTCTATCGCTACTTTGAAACCAAGGACGCCCTGATCGACGGCGTCCTGGAGCGGATCGCGGGCCGGGTTCTGGATCAGGAGTACCAGCCCTGGCCGGGCATGGACGCGGCCCTGGCGGCGACCCTGCGCCTTGCCCGTGATGAGCGCAGCGCCTTCCTGTTGCTGTTCCGGGTGGCGGCCCACGACCCGGAGCTGTCGCGCCATGGCGAGCGGGTTCGCCACACCATGGTCGAGGCCACCCGTCGGCGCATCGCGCTGGTGGGGCACCCGCTGCAGGACGATCCGTTGTTGCTGGAGGCGCTGGCCGACGGTCTCGTGACCTTCCTGATCGAGGCGACGGCCTTCTGGGTCGAGTCCGGAGACCCCGCCAGGGACGCCGATTGGACAGCCTGGGCCGCCGCCGCCGGCCGCCGCATGATCGGCCTTGAGCCGAGCGGCCGGCGCCTGCCCTTGCCGCCCGTGCTGGATCAGCCCAACAGCGACTGAACCCGGCCGATCCAGCGGCGCATTGACGGTTCCGTCGGCAGGGCCCGGCAGGCCTCCAGCAGCGCGGCCCGCCTCTTCTCATCGATCCGGCCGGTGAGGGCCTCGAACTTGGCGAGCCGACGCGTGGCGTCGAGGGGCGCGACATCCCGGGGGCCAGGATAGCGGGCCAGGGATGACTGGACCTGGCCGTCCTTCATCCGGAAATCGATCCGCAGAATTTTGGCCTCAGGATCGAGCTGGAAGCGTCCCTTGCGCGCGAAGGCGACGGCGCCCGGATCGGGCAGATGGGCATAGTCGCCCGGCATGGCCCGGCCATGGACCATCACCAGCCCCAGAACATAGGCGAAGTTCATCATCGCGCCGATGCGGGTCTGAGGCGGCTCAAAGCGGTCGATCTTGTCAGCCAGCACCGGCGCCCAGGACGCATCCCCCCGCAGGGTGAAGCTCTCCACGTCGTCGGCCAGAAGGCCGGGCAGGTCGGCGACAATGCCGTCAAGTGTGGGAATGATGGACTGTGACGCCGCGTAAAACTTGGGATGGATGAACAGCGGCCCTTCGAGGCGCCAAAGCTCGCCCGCCAGCGCCTCGACGGGCGGAGGCGCGCCGTCCTTGCCGCCGAACAGCCGGTAGAGCCCGGCCGGTCCCTCCAGAATATGACGCGCGCCGGTCTCCCCGCCGCGAGCCAGTAGCGCCGCCTCGACGGCCGCGCGGGCGGCGCGGGCGACGACCAGGCGCTTTTCCTCCGTCTGGTCATGGAAATACTGGAAGGAGCCGCCACTGGCCGAAGCAGCCAGGGCGAGGGCGGAGGCGATGCGGCCGGCGTCGAGGCCCAGCGCATCCGCCACCATGGCGCCGGCGGCCGGCGGACCCCAGACGCCGGACGCCATCCAGCCGCGTCCCTGGGTCGGCCCCTGGGGTGCGGCGAGCCGCCCCTGCAAGGTGTAGCCCAGCGCCGCCGAGCGCAGGAAGGCGGCCCCTGTCTGGTCAAGCGCGTCGCCCATGGCCAGAGCCGTCGACATGATCACTGATGACGCCCGCAACTGGGAGCGCATGTCGCCGTCGTCCATCTCGTTGGCATGGATGAGGAAGGCGCCGCCGGCCGCCGCATACTCGACCGAGGTGGCGATCCCGGCGCCCAGCACCCGGGCGCTGGGCTTTCCGCGCCGATCGCCGAC